>NZ_JARZAH010000012.1:0-176916 GCF_029892145.1 Kitasatospora sp. GP30 | reverse complement strand
CGCCCCCCCGGCCCGCCCGCCGGCCCCCGCGCCCCCCCCCCCCCCCCCTGCTGGGGGGCGCCACGCCCCCCCCCCCCCCCCCCCCGGGGCCTGGGGGGGGGGGGGGGGCCCCCCCCCCCCCCCCCCCACCGCCGGGTCTTCTGATCAGCCGGACATCTGGACGATCTTGACGATCACCAGGATCACCGCGACCAGCAGATAGCCGCGCAGCGTGAGCAGGCCGGCCTTGCGCAGCGGTGAGAACTGCGGCTTCTCCAGTGTCTCCAACGCCGGGGTGCGCCAGGCGAGTTGTTCCTCGGCACGCTGCGCCTTGCGGTCCGCCTTGGTGAGTGGCTCCGGGGAGCTCAGGGTGCCGGGGCCCACCACGGCGGTGCGCTTGCTGCCAGGGCCCGTGGGCCTTCGGCTCGGCGCCCGCGAAAGCCGGGCGCTGCGTCAAGACTCCGTCAATGGCTTAACCATTGGCCCGATGATGGAGTAGTCTTGTTGAGGTTTTGAAGAGGGCACCTCGTTCGGTGAGGCTTCTTCACGGACACAGGCCACTGACCCCACGACGTCGAGAGACGCCCAGGGTCAGGACAGATCTTCCCGACTTAAGGGTTGATCCCAAGTGGCTGCCCGCTCCGGCGGGAGTACGCCGTGACGTGCCAAAGCTCTGACGAGTTGGGGTGAACCAGCAGGCCGCCTTGCGCGTGCGCTGGTGAGCTCCTTGCCGAGTCGATGATCACGCACCATGGGGTGCGTCCGACCGGAAGGAGGCGAGAGACATGGATTGCAGTAGTCCGGGCCACAGTTGCCCCTATCCACGCCTGTCCTCGTACTCCATCGGCACGCGGTAACCACGTTCGTCCTCAGCCCATCTGACGCAGCATCAGTTCATGCTGCCCGGATGCGGTGCCAGCTGCGGCGAACAGCTGCCGTGTGCCCCCAGACCTCCTGGTGGTGACTCCCATGTCCGTTCTCACCTCGTTCCACGCGCTTCCAAAACTGAGCCGCCCCCGCAGCCGTTCCCTGCGGGCCGCCATGGCCGAGCTCCTCGCCCGCTTCGCCGCGAGCCCGCTGGACAGCCCGGTACTGCGCGTCGCACGGCCGCAGGTCCCCGAGACCCCCGCCCCGAAGATGCGCGCCCAGTGGCAGGCCGTCACCGCCGTCGACGGGACCACCCGACTCAGCTGCCACTGGTACGCCGATCGCTGACCGGCACGACTTTCCGCTGACCAGCACAACTTCCTGCACTACCCGAGGAGATCCCGCCATGGGAGTCCATTACCCACGACTTGACGCCCTCTTCTCCGAGCGTCACACCGAAACCCCGCAGCCCGCCCGCACGGCCATGTCGGCGGTGCTGCCGGCCGCCGCCCCGGGCCTGGAGGTCGACACCGTCCAGCGGACCGTCACCGTCGACGGCCGCCAACTCACCTTGCCCTACCTGGAGTTCGAGCTACTCGCACACCTGGTCGGCGCCCCGCTGCGGGTGCACACCCGCGGCCAGCTGATGGAGGCCATCTGGGGCCGCCCCGACAACGGCGACACCCGCACGATAGCCACCCACATCGCCCGGATCCGCCGCAAGCTCGGCCCGGGCCACCGGGACGCGATCGCGACGGTCCGTCAACTCGGCTACAAGTACGACCCCCGGCTGGCCCAGGCCGCCTAGCAATCCCTAGGCGTTCTTGGGGCCGGCGTGCTGAACGACCTCGAAGGACCACAGCGTCGAGCCGGACGCGGCGGGCTTGGGCCGCTCGCCACCCTCGCCGGTCCCGGCACCGCCGCCCTGGTGAGCCGCCTTCATGGGGCCTTCGAGCCACAACTGGAACGACGCCTCGTCACGCCAGCGGGTGTAGACCAGGTAGGTGTCCGTGCCCTCGACCGGGCGGAGCAGCTCGAACCACTCGAATCCGTCGGAGTTCTCGACCGCGTGCGCCCGGGAGGCGAACCGCTGCTCCAGGGTCTCCCGCTGCTCGGCGGGGACCGTCAGTACGTTGATCTTGACTACGCTCATGCTCCCATCATGCTCCAGAGCGGCGTAAGGATCCGATCAGGGGCCGGTCCCGGCGGTCGGTGTCGGCAACCCGTTGTACAGAGGACCCTGGAGGCGGACCTGGTCGACCTGCCGGACTCAGCTTCGGGAGCAGGACCCCGGTGGTCGCGGCGGCCGACCTGACGGTGACCGGCTGGCCTGGTATGGGAACGCAGCTGACGCTTGCCACGGATGCCCAGGGCATGCCGCACAGCGCGAAGGGAGGCACCGCGGTGGGAACCCTCACCCTCCGGTCCGGGCCGGTGGCCGAGGCACAGGTCCCAGTGGCCCTGCAGTACGACCTGACCGCACCTGACTTCAGCAAGAGGCTGTCACGCCTTGGCTGACCTGGCGACGGGCCGGGGGCACGCTGCCGACCGAGGCGGCCCGGCGGGTCAGGGTCGGCGCCGCCCTGCCAGCCTGAGCAGGGAGGCCGTGAGGGCGGCGACGAACCGATCGACCGTGGCCTCGTCGACGAGGTCCAGGGACAGGTACGGGTTGAGGTCCTCCAACTCGACGAGGAGGAGTTCGCCCTCGGGGGTGCGGCAGGCGTCGACACGCTGGATGCCGTGCCCGATGGTGTTCCACGCGATGAATCGGTGGGCGAACTCCAGGTCGGCGGCGGTGGGTTCGTAGCGTTCGAGGCGCCAGCGCTGCTCCGGGTCGGGGGCGTGGAGGGCGTACTGGAAGGCGTCGTCGACGAAGTAGAACGAGACCTCGTAGGCGAAGCGGATCAGCGGCTGCACCAGGACGTCGTCGTACATGACGGCGTCGATTCGTGCGCGGGGGACGATCTGCAGACCTATCGAGTCGGCGCCGAGCTTCGGTTTGACGACGTAGTCGGGGACGACGGGCAGGCGTGCGAGGTCTTCGGCCCGGTCGATGGTGGGGATGACCGGGTACCCGGCGGTGCTCATGTCGAGCAGGTACTGCTTGCCGGCCATATCGGCGCGCCCGGCCAGCTGGTTGTAGACGAGGGTGCCGCGTTCGAGCGCGCGACTGCGGAAGGCCTCGTATTCGGCGCGGTAGTTCAGTACTGGGCCACTGTTCCGGACGAGGACCACGTCGAAGGCGTCCATCAGCGAGACGGCGTCGAGGGGGTGGCACAGGGCGACGTCGAAGTCCTCGCGCAGGCGGGCGGAGAGGCGGATGTCCTCGTCGCAGTACCGGCGCCCCCGGGCCTGGTACGCCAGGTCTGTGACGAGTAGGACGCGGGGCTTGGCTTCGGGCATGGCTCTCCTGTAGATCATCTTTCCTGCTCAGCCTACTATCGTGCGACGCAGGGGCATGGCGGCTCGTGATGCCGCCATGGAGGCCGGGCTCAGCCGATCAAGGAGCGCCGGCCCCGGAGTGGGTCCGATTGAGGCGCAACTCGGCATGGCATGCATCCGACGGGCTGATGTGTGCACGCTGCGGGACGGCAGTTGAAGGCGCCGAGGCCTGCCCGGGCGGGTCGGGCGGTCCGTGTCGGTGTCGGTGGGCGGTGCCGCTGTCGGCAGTCGCAGTCGCAGCGGCAGTCGAGTCAGCGTCTGACGAAGAAGGTCGCACGATCGCGGTTGCCGAGCCAGCGCAGCGCCAGCGGGCAGTGCGAGACCGGGCGCCAGTGTGCGGCCAGTTCGGTGAAGAAGGCGTGGTCCGCGCAGATGCCACCAGGGCGGTCGCCGAGATAGAGGAGGCCGGGGCCCCGGTAGGCGCGCAGCGCGTCGGCGGCCATCGGGTCGCGGTGCGGCGGCCAGAGCAGTGCCAGGACCCGGTCGGGGTGGGCGGCGGTGTCCTCGGCGGCGAGGCCCGGGCGGACGTCGGTGTAGCGGAAGCGGTCGGTCCAGCCGTTGCGTTCGGTACGGGACTCGGCGTCGGTGGCCAGCACGTCCATACCCTGGTTGCGCAGCAGCCAGGCCCAGTAGCCGCTGCCCGCACCGACTTCCAGGAGGCCGCGACCGCTCAGGCAGTCGCCGATCCAGTCCAGGGCGGTCCGGGAGGCCAGCGCCCAGCTGTAGATGCGGGAGAGCTCCTGCCGTCGCGGCAGCGGCGGGCCCGACTCGGCGGGGAGGTGGTCGAACACGTCGATCACCGGCCTGGTCCGCGTGCCGTGACGCAGCGCCGGATACCAGAGCAGCGGCACCATCTGCGGGTTCTGCGCGGCGAACGCGGTGTCCCGTTCGGGCAGCAGGTCACCGAGCGGCCGGAACGGCTGCTCCCAGCCGGGGTGGCGCAGCTCGGAGCGCGTGTCCCAGAGTCGGATCAGCCGCTCGGCGGTTTCGGCGACCAGCCGGGCGGCAGGCTCGCGGGGCGGCTCGTCCGGCCCGGCGGCGGCCGACGCGACGCCTGTGGTGTCCGCGATGGCGTTCACGTCGTCCGCCGTCCGGGTGCGCGGTCAGAGAGCCATGTGGTCCGGGACGACCAGGGCGTCTGCGCCGACCGGCTGGGCATCGGTCGCCGGGCTGCCCGAGATCGCGATGTGATCCGCGACGACGATGCCGGAGGTGGCGCTCGGCTGCTCGGCGGCGCTCACACCCACGACTGCGGCAGCGGCGAGCGCCGCCGTGGCGGCACCGATGAGCACGGCGTGACGGTGACTCAGTTCCATTGCAATACCCCCGACTTGAAAAAACGGACGATTGGCAGCCCGAGCGCGAAGATCCACTCGGACAACCCGTATGCGGACGATCCTACGGGCGCACCTGGTCGACCCGCCAGAGCCGGCGGGGGAGGGCGCCCTCCTCGAAGGCGTGGACCTCGCGCAGGGCCCAGCCCTCGGCGAGGGTATCCACCAGCTCCCGTGAGAAGAAGTGCACCGCGAAGCCGCCGTGCTCCCAGATGTCGTCACCGTGCCCGACGCCCGCGCCGTAGTGCGCGTCGTCGGTGTGCCGGACGGTGTACACCAAGCGGCCGCCGGGCCGCAGCACCCGCCGTACCTCGGCGACCAGGGCGGTGAGTTCCTCGGTGGACAGCGCCATGCAGAACAGCATGTGTGCGAAGACGGCGTCCACCGAGGCGTCCGGCAGCGGCAGTGGTGCACGGACGTCGTGCGGCAGGGTGGCGATCCGGTCCGCAAGGCCCTGGGCGCGGGCGGTTCCGGCGAGTTGGGCGAGTGCGACCGGGCTGAAGTCGGTGGCCGTCACGGTGAACCCGGCCCGGGTGAAGGCCAGTGCGTCCCGTCCGTGTCCCGCGCCCAGTTCCAGCACCTCGCGGGCGCCGGCGGCCCGGAACGCCTCGATGGCGTATCGGGCCGGCTTCGACGGCTCGTCCCCGTACATGCCGGGGTGCTCGGTGTAGGTCCGCTCCCAGTGCTCCCGCTGTCCCTCGACCACGCCTGCCACCTTCTGCTCCCGGCTCCCACGCCGCCGCTCCGCCTCCGCCGGCGCATCAGCCTAGAGGGTCACCTCGCCCGGGGGATCACTCCGGAGGGTCACTCCGCCCGGAGGGCCACTCGATTGGGAGAGGGCCACTCGATCGGGAGGGTCACGGGCTGACGACGAGCAGCACCACGGCCGTGAGCAGCGCGGTCACGCCCAGCAGGACGAACACCCGCTCGACGCCGCGCCGCTGGCGGCCCTCCAGCAGCACCTGGCGCGGGTCGGCCGGGTCGTAGCGCAGCCGGACCAGCGCGCCGGGGCGCAGCGGGTGGGCGCGGCTGGATGCCACCGGCGAGAACACCTCGACCACCTCGGCGGTGCGGGTGGTGAACTGCAGCAGCGGGTGCGGCGGCGGTGCGGTGTCGTCCGGGCCAGGGGCGCGGTAGCGGACCAGCGCCTCGGCGGGCTCCCCGACCTCCTCCAGGTGGCGGATCCCGTTCAGGCCGGCGATCCCGGCCAGGTAGGCGCCGACGCCACCGAGCGCGAGGAAGACCACCAGGGCCGTCACGCCGATCATGGCTGTGCGCCGATCATGGCTACCCCGCCTTCCGAGCCCGACCGTTCCTCTGCCCCCAGTCTCCCCCGGGAGCGGGCGCCGGACCAGAGGGCCTGCGTTCTCCCGGCGCTCGGGTAGAGGCCAGCGCTCAGATCGACTGGCGCTCAGCTCGCGCCCAGCGCCGCCGCCTCCAGGTCGAGGTCGCGCTGCAACTGGCGGCGGGTGGTGTCGCTGATCCGGTGGTCGTCGTAGAGCCGGTGCAGCTCGGTGTTCTGCACATCGATCACCTCGCGGCGCAGCTCCCGGTAGACCGCCAGCGCCGGCGCGCCGCCGTCCGACTCCTCGGCGTCTTCGGCGTGCCGCAGCCGGGCCTGCAGACCGCGTCGCACCCGGTCCAGCACGTGCTCCGGGGTGGCCTCCAACTCGGCGAGCCCGTCCAGGTGCTCCAGCCCGGCGCGGGCCAGCTGCTCACGGGCCTGCTGCTCCTCGCGGGCGGTGTGCTCGGGCTCCAGGGCCAGGCCGGAGCGGTTGACCAGCGGCGCCAGGCTCAGCCCCTGCACCACCAGCGTGAAGACCACGACGGCGGTGGTCAGCACCAGGATCAGCGGCCGCCCGGGCAGCGGGGTGCCGTGCGCGTCGGCGAGCGGTATGGAGAGCGCGGCGGCCAGCGGCATCACCCCGCGGGTACCGGCCCAGGTGATCACCGTGGCTATTCGCCAGGACGGCCGCCCGCCGCTGGGCCGCAACGCGGCGGACAGCGGCAGCATCCAGAGCACCCGCAGTCCCACCAGGGCGGCCGCCACGGCCAGCGCCTGCACCGGCCACCATCCGCTGTCCGCTGGCAACTCCCGTACCATGGTGGGTAGTTCCAGGCCCACCAGGCTGAACACCACGCTCTCCAGCAGGAACACCACCACCGCGTAGACCGCGTGCAGCTGAAGCCGGATCCGGGCGTCGCTGAGCCGGTGCCCGGCCCGGCCGAGCAGCACCCCGGCGACCACCACGGCGGTCACCCCCGAGGTGTGCGCGCTCTCCGCCAGGACGTACGCCGCGTAGGGGGTGACCAGGGCGATCACCGTCTCCAGTACCGGGTCGGCGGTGCGCCGCCGGATCAGGTGCACCACGCCGGCGACCGCCGCGCCGACCGCGCTGCCGCCACCCGCGAGCAGCGCGAACTCACCCACCGCCCCCTGCCAGCTGAATGCGGAGGAGGCGACCGCGACGGTGACCGCCACTCTGAACAGCACCAGCGAGGTGGCGTCGTTGAACAGGCTCTCGGCCTGGACCAGCACCTGTACCCGGCCGGGCAGCGCCAGTCGCCTGCCGAGCGCGCTGACCGCCACCGGGTCGGTACTGGCCAGCACCGCGCCGAGCACGAAGGCCAGCGGCAGCGGCAGCGGGGTGAGCAGCGCGGCCAGCGCGCCGACGGCGGCCGCCGAGGCGAGCACCAGGCCGAGCGCCAGCACGGTGACGGGTCGCCAGACCGCGCGCAGGTCGCGCAGCGAGAGCTCCTCGGCGGAGGCGTAGAGCAGCGGCGGCAGCACCACCAGGCCGATGGTCTCGGGTGCGATGTGCATCGCCGGGGCGCCCGGGACCATCGCCACCGCGATGCCGGCCAGCACCAGGAGCGAGGGCGCGGGGATGCGCCAGCGCCGGGCGCCTGTCGCGACGCTCGTCGCCAGCACCACCAGGAAAAGGACCATCCCCACCGAGTGCATCGACCGAGTCCTCGAGCTTCCGCTCACGGGGCCGCTGCCGCCGACTGCCGCAGTCCGTTCCCCGGCCGACCAGACTTCCCGGCGCACCAGGGGCGTATTTTAGCAAGTTCATACGGCTTCTTAGCGGAATTATCGCGGCGAGGGTTCGGGCCTGCCTGAATGAGTGCTTGCTCAGGGGGTGGTGCCGCGCGGGAGTTCAGCGATAGTGCCGCGCCTAGGTAGCCGCTGAGTGCGCTTTCCGCTCGCCTGAGTACGCGTACTCAGGCGAGCGGCCACCCCGGGGCCGGACCATCGGTGCCATGGAACAAGCCCTCACGCGGATCGGCATCACCGCCGTCGGCGCCCACCTGCCCGCTCGCCGGATCGGCTCACAGGAGCTTCAGGACGAGGTGGCCCGGGCCGGCGAACTTCGGCTGCCCAAGCGGCTGTTCGAGCTCGCCACCGGAATCCGGACCCGGCACCTCGCCGCCGACGACGAATACGCCTCCACCCTGGCGATCGCTGCCGCCCGCCAAGCCCTCGACGCACGCGGGCTGGATCCGCTCCAACTCGACCTGCTGGTCTTCGCGTCCGCGACACGCGACCTCTGCGAACCCGCGACCGCGCACCTCGTGCAGGCCGAACTCGGCTCCCGCGCCCACGCGTTCGACGTCAGCAACGCCTGCAACAGCTTCCTGAACGGCATCGACCTCGCCCGCGCGATGATCCTGGCCGGACGGGCGCGGCGCGCGCTCGTGGTGACGGGGGAGACACCCAGCCGTGCGATGCGTCGCGACCCGGCCGGCCTCGCCGAACTCCGCGACGGCTTCGCCGGCTACACGTTCGGTGACGCGGGCGCGGCCGTGGTCGTGGAGCCCGTCGCGACCGGGGGCATTCTCGACGTGGAGACCGAGACGGCGTCCGAGCACTGGGCGGTCGGCGGCATCCCCGGTGGCGGCTCCCGGCATCCGCGCGGCGACGAGTTCAGCTACTTCCGGGGCAGCGGCGCCGAGTTGCGCGAGGTCTTCGAGAAGATCGGCGGCGACATCCTGACCCGAGTGGCGGCCCGCACCGGCCTCGGCTGGGACGACTACGCCCGGGTGCTGGTCCACCAGGTGACCGTCCCCTACCTGGACCGCTTCGTGGAGCTGACCGGCGTGCCCACCGGGAAGCTGGTGCTCACCGTGCCGGAACTCGGCAACGTCGCCAGCGCGACGATCGGCGTGCAGCTCGCCCGGATCCGGCACGAACTGACGCCGGGCGACCGGGTGTTGCTCGTCGGCCTGGGCGGCGGCGCCAGCCTGATGACGATGGTCTGGGAGGCCTCGTGACCCGCCTGTGGGTGGTCGTGCCGGCCTACCAGGAGGAGGCGCTGATCGAGGACACCCTGCGGGCGCTGGCCGCGCAGCGGGACCGCGACTTCACCCTGCTGGTCGTGGACAACGGCTGCACCGACGCCACGGTCGCGAAGGTGCGGACCTTCGCCGCCGGCGCGCCCTTCCCGGTGGAGGTGGTGTCCGAACCGGAGAAGGGGGTCGGCGCCGCGATCGACACCGGATTCCGCCACGCCATCGCCGCGGGCGCGACGCTGCTGGCCCGCACCGACGCCGACTGCCTGCCGCTGCCCGGCTGGACCGCCGCCGCCCGGGCCGGTCTGCGCGACAGCCGTGGACTGGTCTGCGGGCAGCTCACCGCCCGCCCCGACGAGCACGGCCCGCTCGGTCGCGCGTCGTTCCGGGCCATGGTCGTCCTCGGCGCGTGCTTCGGCCGGATCCGGCCCGCCCACCGGCGGCGCCACGGCTACCTCGCCCCCTACCGGATGCACGCCGGCAACAACATGGCCATCACCGCGGAGCTCTACCAGGCCGTCGGCGGCATGCCGCGCCGCCCCTCGCCCACCGACCGCACCTTCATGAACCGGGTACGCCGGCACACCACTGCCATCGTGCACCGCCGGGACATGGTCGTGCAGAACTCCACCCGCCGTATCCGCGCCTACGGCGTCGTCGGCACCGCCCGCTGGTACCTCGATCGCGGGGCCGGCCGGTGCCGCGTGGACATCCGTTGAGAAGCCGCGTGCACATCCGCTGAGGAAGGAGCCGCAACGATGCTGGACGCACTCGCGCACGCGCTGCGCACCATCGACCCCGACCGCCCCGCCCTGCTCGGCGCCACCCGCTCCGGCGCGGCCCGGGTGATCGTCCGCCGCGGTGAGCTCGCCGAACTCGCCGACGGCTATGCCGCCGCCCTGCACCGGCGCGGGCTCACCACGGGGGACACCCTCGGTGTCGCCGTCCGCCCGGGTCCGCGCGGGCTCGCGGTGCTGCTGGCCGCGTACCGCCTCGGGCTGCGAGTCGCCGTACTCGACCCGACGGCAGGGCCGGACGTCCTGGCGGCCAGGCTCGCGCTGGCCCGGCCCGACCTGGTCGTCGCCGATGCCACCGCGCAGGCGGCGGCAGGCTGGGCCCGCCCGCTCGCCCGGCGCGCCGGTCTCGCACTGCCGCCGCTGGCCGCGCTCGGCCCACTCGCAACCGTCGGTCCGCGCCTGCCTGGGTGCGCGCCCGCCCTCGGGCGCCGGTCCGGACCGCTGCCCGAGCCGGTCAGCGGTGACGGCGACGCCGTCATCGTCTTCACCGCCGGCACCACCGCCCGACCCCGCGCCGTCGTGCACAGCCGCGCGAGCCTGGCGGCGAGCCTGCGGGCGGTGACGGACCTGGTCGCCCCGGAGCGCGGCACCACCGTCCTCGGCGGCACGTTCTTCGTCCTGGCCCCGGCCCTCACCGCAGGCGCGAGGGTCGCCCTCCCGGCCCGCCGGGGAGTCCGGCTGGCGCGTCAACTCGCCGCCCTCGCACCGGCGAACACCTACCTCACACCGCCGCAGCTGCGGGCCGCCCTGGCCGCCGGGGCGCGCTTCGGCGGCCGCGTCTGGACCGGCTCGGCGCCCGCCGACGCGGCGCTGCTCGGCCGGGTCAGGGCGGCCGGCGCGGCACAGGCGTGGGGCGTCTACGCGCTGACCGAGCTGTTCCCGGCGGCCGCCGTGGAGGCGGCGGAGAAGGGCGCGTTCGCGGCGGACGGACAGGCGGGCGACCTGGTCGGGCACCCGCTGCCCGGCGTCCGGACGGCCCTCGGCACCGACCACGAACTCCTGCTCGCCGGCCCCGCCGCCCGTGACCGCTACCTCGGTGAGGCACCGGACCCCTGGGTCCGCACCGGCGACCGGGCCACGCCGACCCAGGACGGCCGGATCGTGCTCGCCGGCCGGTTGAAGGACATGGTGCTGCGCCGCGCCGAGAACATCTACCCGGGCCTCTATGAGCCGGCCCTGCACGTGCGGGGCGTCGAACTCGCCGTCCTGGTAGGCGTTTCGGACGGGCAGGGCGACGAGCGGCTGGTCGCCCTGGTCCAGCCGCGCGGCAGCAGCGATCCGCGCACGCTCCGCGCCGCCCTTGCCGCCCCGCTCGCCCGGATGGGCACGGCGCGCCCCGACGCCGTCCTGTTCGGCGAGGTCCCGCTCGCCGGCCGCTCCCGCAAACCGGACCGGAAGGCCGCGGCGGCCCACTGCGCGGCACAGTTGGCGACACACCACGGCGGACGCCGATGACCGCGGGCGAGACCGCTGCGGTGGCCATGGTGGACGGCGAGACCGCTGACGCGGCCATGGTGGACTGCGAGACCGCTGCTATGGCCGCAGTCGACTGGACGCGCGCCCGGCGGCTGGACCGGCGGGTGTACCTGCGCAGCCACCCCGTGCTCTTCACGCTGCTCTGCGCCACCCGGCGGCGGCCGGTGGTCCGGCTCGGCCGCACCGTGCTCGTGCACGGCACCACCCCCTACCTGGAGGTGCTGACCCGAGTACCGCTGGACCGGGCGGCACCGGGCACGACCGGTGGCGTGGTGGCCCAACTGACCGGCGGCGGACAGCTCTTCGACCAGGACGGCCCCGACCACCGGGCGGCCCGCCGATCGACGGCGACCGAGCTCAGTGCGGCGGCGCTGCACACGCGCCTGCGGCCGCTGTGGCAGGCCGCGCTGGCCGAGCTGCTCGACGCGGCGCGGGCGGACGGGCTCGTCGACCTGGTGGACCTGGCCGAGCAGGTCGCCGGCGTCACGGCAGCCACCCTGACCGGGAGCCGCGCGGACCCGCGCGCGCTCGCCCGGGCGGCCACGGCGGCCGCCGCAGCCGCGGCGCGTGACCATCTGCCCGGCCTGCGTCCGCACCGCGAGGGCGTGACGACCGCCGCCGTGGCGGCGCTGGGCGCGCTGCTCCCCGACCCGGCGGACGCCATGCTCGTCGTCGCCGCCGTCAACACCACCCGCACCGCACTGCCCCGGGCCGCGGCCTGGTGCGCCGACGCCAACCACTGGCCCAACACCGAGGGCGCCCGCGGCGCCCAAGGCGCTCAAAGCGCCCACGGGCTGGCCGTCGAGCTGCTGCGGCGCACCGCGCCCGCGCCGCTGCTGCCGCGCGTCGCCGCCGCCGACGCGATCGTGGCCGGGGTCCCGATCCGGGCGGGCGACCGCCTGCTGCTGGTCACCCGGCACGCGGCCCAGGCGCACCGCCCCGCCGCGCCCGCCACCGCCGCCACCACCCAGGCGGTCTTCGGCGCCGGCCCCCACGCCTGCCCGGGCGCCGGGCTGGCGCGGGCCCAACTGGCGGACTTCCTGCTTGCCCTGGCGCCGTACCGGCCCACCGTCGTGCGCCGCGAGGTCGACCGCCGCGCCGCGCTGCCGGGGTACCGGGCGCTCGTCGTCCGCTTGAGAGGGGCGGAGGTCGCTCATGGGCAGGCCGGTACCGCCGGTCGTGATGAGCCCGGAAGCAGGACTGATCGGGGACGGGAGACGCCATGCGAATAGACGCCACGCGGATAGCCCTCACCGGTGCGAGCGGATTCTGCGGCTCCCACATCGCGCGGGCCGTCGCCGGGCTCGGCGCCGACCTGGTCTGCCTGGGGCGGCGGCCCGGACCGGTCGGGCGTCATGTGCGGTGGGACGCGGCCGCCGGGCAGCCGGACCTCGAAGACGACATCGACCTCGTCATCCACTGCGCTGCCGCTGTCGACGACCTGCCGCCCGGCGCCCCAGGTGAGGCGATCCAACGGGCCGTCAACGTCGACGGCACGGCCGGACTGCTCCGCGCCGCCGCCGGGCGGCCGGTGGTCCAGGTGAGCAGCGCCAGCGTCTACCCGCCGAGCCCCGCGACCGGCCCCGTGCGCGAGGACCGGCCGACCGGATTCGGCCACCTCAACGCGTACGGCCGCACCAAAGCCGCCGCCGACGCACTCGCGCTGGCCGCCGGAGCCGTCGTGCTGCGCCCACGCGCCGTCTACGGGCCCGGCGACCCGCACCTCGTGCCCCGGCTGCTCGACCGCGTGCGCCACGGACTGCTCCCGCTGCCCGGCAGGGACGTGACGCTCAGCCTGACGGCCGTACAGAACCTCGCCGACGCCTGCCTGGCCGCCGCCGGACTCGCCACCGGACCCGCGTGGCCGCCCGGCGCCTACAACATCGCCGACGCCCACCCCTACCGCCGCGACGCCGCCGTGCGCCGCGTGCTGGCGGCGCACGGCGTGCGCGTGCGGATCGTGCACCTGCCCGTCCGCGCGGCAACCTGGGCGGCCCGCACCGGCCGCGTGCCGGGCCTGACGCCGTACGCCGTGGACCAGGTGGCCCGAGGCGTCGTGCTCGACACCACCCGCGCCCGGGCCGGTGGTTGGGAGCCGTACTGGGATCTGGATGTGGTGTTCGGCGGGTGAGCGGGTTCGGGCGTGTGGCGGGTTCCGAGGCTTCGCGCTGCCAAGGCGCAGGGGCTGGTGGTTGGGAGCCGTACTGGGGTCTCGATTTGGTGTTCGGCGGGTGAGCGGGTTCGGCCGTGTGGCGGGTCCCGAGGCCTCTGCCCTGCCGGCGCGCAGGAGGCGGCGGCGGTTCGGCGGGCGGGCGCTCCGGGCGGTCCGGCGGTCTCGGGTGCAGAGTCTCATGCCGACCGGACTTCCCGGCGCACCGGTGCAGCAGCCTGCTGCCATCGAGGGCCGTGCACATCGGGCAAGATCTGACAGTGCATCGGGCGTTCAGTGGGGCTGGGTGGGTTGGGAGGTGTCGGATGAGCGGCTTGCGGCTCGGTCTGGACGTGGGGGGCACCAGCACCCGCGCGGTGCTGGTCGACGCCGCGGGCGAGGTGCGCGGCCGTGGTACGGCGGCGGGTGCGAACCCTGCCGGTACGGACCCGGACGCCGCCCTGGCGGCACTCGCGACGGCTGTCAGAGCGGCGTTGGCCACTCGGGATCCGGCGACGGTGACGGCCTGCCTGATCGGCCTCGCCGGCTACCGGTCGCTGCCCGACCCCGCCGAGTTCGCCGCCCGCTGCCGGTCTGCTCTCCAACTCCGGTGCCCCGTGCGGGTGGTGCCGGACGCCGTGCCCGCGCTCGCCGCCGGGGGCGTGCCGGACGGCACCGGCACCGTGCTGATCGCCGGGACGGGTTCGATCTGCATCCGGCTCGTCGGGCACCGGCCGCGCACGCTACGCGGTGGGCTGGGCTGGCTGCTCGGCGACGAGGGCAGCGGCTTCTGGCTCGGGCGCATGGCGCTGCGCGAGGCCGTCGACCACCCCGACGGGGCGCTGGGTGCCGCCGTGCGCCGCGAGTGCGCGGCCGACTCGCCGCAGGAGCTGGTGCGTTGGGCCTACGCCGGCCCGCCGCGCCGCCTGGCCGGCCTCGCCCCGCTGGTCTCGGCGGCGGCCCTGGACGGCGACCCCGCCGCCGTCGCGCTGGCCGAGGCCGCCGCCGGGGAGCTGGGTGCCCTGGTCCGCGCCACTGCCGTGCGTGGTGAACCGCTGGTCCTGGCGGGCTCGGTGGCCGCCGGCCCCGGGCCGATCCGCGATCGGCTGCTCGACCGGCTGGCCGATCTGGCGCCGCGGCTCCCGGTGGTCGACGCGGCGACGGCTGCGGCGCGGTTGGCGGAGCTGAGTTGACGCTGGGTGCTGTCAGCGCCGGGCTGGCGACTGTCAGTTGACGCTAGCCTCCGTCAGTGCCCGGTCCAGGCGCCGGGCGCCTTCCGCCAACTGCTCCACGCTCTCCGCGTAGCCATAGCTCAACCGCAGGTGCGGGGCCGGCGGTTCGGCGGTGAAGTACGGCCCGCCCGGGGTGACCGCCACTCCCGCGCGCAGGGCAGTGGCAGTCACCGCCTCCGGGGTGAGCCCCTGCGGCAGCCTTACCCACAACTGATAAGCACCATAGGCAATCTGATGGGACATCAGTTCAGGTCGAAGCTGCGTCAGCGCCGTGGCCAGCGCGGTGCGCCGATCCCGCAGCGCGGCCGCCAGGGTGCGCAGGTGCTGCGCCCACGCCGGGGCGGCGACCAGCTCCAGTGCGGTTTCCTGCAGGGGGCGCGGGACGAAGAAGCTGTCCACCGTCTGCACCGCGCGCAGCCGGGCCAGTGCCGGACCACGGGCGGCCAGCGCCGCGACCCGCAGATTGGGTGAGGTCGGCTTGGTCAGCGAGCGGATGTGGACCACCACGCCGTCCGGGTCGGCGGCGGCCAGCGGCGCGGGCAGCGGCGGTGCGTCCGCGTGGACCAGGCGCCGTGCGTAGTCGTCCTCCACCACGAACGCCCCGGCCGCCCGGGCGATCCGCAGCACCTCATCGCGGCGCTCGCCGCTGAGCACGGCGCCGGTCGGGTTGTGGAACAGCGGCTGGCAGACGAACAGCCGGGCGCCGGTGGCCGCGAAGGCGTCGGCGAGCAGGTCGGTGCGCACCCCGTCCGCGTCCACCGGCACCGGCACCGGACGCAGCCCGGCGGCCCGGGCGATGGCGAGTATGCCGGGGTAGGTGGGCGACTCGACCAGCACCGGCGCCCCGGGGGCGGCCAGCGAGCGCAGCGCGGTGTTGAGCGCGCTCTGGCCGCCGGCGGCGATCAGCACGTCGGACGCGGCGAGGCCGTCGGCGATGTCCCGGGCGAACCAGGCCCGCAGCTCGGGCAGCCCCTCCACCGGCGGCCTGCTCCAGGCGCCCGGCCGTCGACCGGCCCGGGCCAGCGCGGCCGCCAGGGCGCGCTCCGGCTGGAGCGAGGGGTGCAGATAGCCGCTGTTGAGGTCGACCACCTCGGGCGGCGCCAGCAGCAGGGTGGCGAGCACACCGGTCGCGTCGGCGACCCGGGCCGGCGGCACGCCCGCCTCCGCGCTGAGCGCCACCTCCTGCCAGGAGGTGTCCCCGGGCGCGGGCGCGGAACGTGCCGCCTCGGCGCGGAACACCCCGGCGCCCGGCCGGGAGACCACCAGCCCCTCGGCGACCAGGGCGGCGATCGCCCGCGAGACCGTCACCGGACTCACCTGGTACTGCTGCATCAGCTCCCGGCTGGACGCCAGCTTCTCACCGGGAGAGTAGCGGGCGAGCTCGCGACGCAGGGTTTCGGCAAGCTCTGTCACCGTGGTTCGGGTCATGCGCACCGCCATCGTCGACTGCTACGCTTATTCATGACAGCACATGATAGCGCTATCCTCACCCGCTCGATAGCGGCCGGCGGCACCGCCTTCGCCGCCCTGGGCGTGCTCTGCTTCTCGTTCACCTTCCCCGCCACCTCCTGGGCCCTCGACGGCTTCGGCCCCTGGACGATCACCGGACTGAGGGGAGTGCTCGCCGCGGCCCTGGCCGGCGTCTGCCTGGCCGTCAGGCGCGTCCCGCTGCCGGCCCGCTCCGACTGGCCCGGGCTGTTGGCGGTGGCCGGCGGCTGCGTGGTGGGGTTCCCGCTGCTCAGCACCCTGGCGCTGCGGACCTCCTCCACCGCCCACTCCGCCGTGGTGATCGGCATGCTGCCACTGGCCACCGCGGCGCTGTCCGCGCTGCGCACCGGCGCCCGCGCGCCCCGGATGTTCTGGTGGGCCGCACTGGCCGGCGCCGTGGTGGTGCTGGCCTTCACCCTCCAGCAGAGCGCCGGCCGACCGAGCCTCGCCGACGGCTATCTGTTCGCCGCCCTGCTGGTCTGCGCAGCCGGCTACGCCGAGGGCGGCCGGCTGGCGCAGCGGATGCCCGGCTGGCAGGTGGTCGCCTGGGGCGTGCTCGCGGCACTGCCCGCCACCGCGCTCACCTGCGTTCTCGCCCTGCCCGCCGAGCCGGTCCACCTGACCCCGCACAGCATGGTCGGGCTCGGCTACCTCGCCGCCGTCTCCCAGTTCGGCGGCTTCGTGGCCTGGTACGGGGGCATGGCCGCGATCGGCGTCCTGCGCGCCAGCCAACTCCAGCTCGCCCAACCGCTGCTCACCCTCTGCTGGGCGGTGCTCGTGCTCGGCGAGCGGCTGCCGGCGGCCGTGCCGGTGACGGCGCTGGCGGTGGTCGCCTGCATCGCGGCCACCCAACGGGTGCGGGGCTGACCGCGAAGCAGGCCTGCATCAGACACCGCCGATGCTCACTGCCGTGCCGACGGCTCGGTCAGCCGGTGCGTGGCCAGCCAGGCGGCGTGCCGGCGCATCCCAGAGGGCTGGCCGCCGCAGCAGATGGATCCTCGCTCGGCCCCCCGCTTGGCAAGCATCCACCCCCGTGCCCGCCGGGGCCGACGCCGGCGGGCACGGGCTCACTTCTTCGGACTTGCGGACTTTTGGACTGCGGTGGTCAGCGGCTCCCGCTCGCGTCGCCGGGGCCGCAGGCCACGCCGTCGTGGTTGGTGTCCAGGCCGAGGTCGTCCCGGCCGTGCACGGCCAGGTCCCGGTAGCCGTGCTGCAGCAGCCAGGTGCAGCGGGCGCCGGGCGTGGTGCCGACGCCGGGCGGGAAGGCGGCCGGTACGCAGACGTTGAGCGCGCCGTAGTGGTGGTCGCAACCGTCGGCGTTGGGGGCGACCGGGGTCTCGTCGGTCCGCTTGGACTGAGGGGCCATCGGATGCGCGGCCGGGCTCTGGGCGAAGTCCAGGATGTGCGGGTCGGGCCGGAGCTGCTGGGCGGCGGCGGTCCCGGCCGTCGGCGGAACAGGGCGGGAGGAGGCGCTCGGCGTGGCGAGGGTGAGGGCCAGCGCCAGCCCGGCCACACCGGTGCCGAGCACGGCGGCCGCCCTGCCCGGATGCCGACGGCGGCGCGAGGGTCGAACGGTCATCGGACCGTCCTTTCGTCGTAGCCCGAAGTAGCTCCAGCTACCTGTTCGACCCGGCGACCAGCAGGTACACCCAGGCCGAGTACTACGAGCGGCTCCGGGACATGGCCGTGCTGATCGTCGAACTCCCGGCTCAGTAGGCGGCTCAGCGGTGCGGCACGTCCCGGTGGCCCGGGCCGAGCCGACGGCCGGGAGGTCGCCCGCCCGGCCCCCGCTGTGGGTCAGCCGATCGTCCAGTGCTGGAGTGTCGAGCCGGTGTCGGGCTGTTGGGTGATCAGGGCGTCGTTGGCCGTCGATGCCGTGGTCAGGAGGAGTCCGCTGGGGACCGAGGTGACGGTCCAGCTGCCGTCCGGGAGTTGGGCGAGCCGCCAGTGCTGGTGGCCGTCGCCGGTGCACGGTTCCTGGACGACGGCGGCTCCGGCGGTGGTCGAGGCGCCGCTGACGTCCAGGCACAGGCCGGACGCATCATTGACCAACTGGTAGGAACCGTCGGCCTGTTGGGTGATGGTCCAGACCTGGTTAGGGCCGCCGTGCAGGCCCCAGCTGATCAGCTGAGTGCCGGCGGTGGTCGAGCCGGCCGGGTCGTCGAGCGCCTGGCCGCCGGTGCTGAGCGTGTGTGCGCCGTTCGGCCCGGTGTCACGGAAGACTTCGAACTCGTAGAGCGAGTAGCCCCATTGAGTGCCACGGGTGGTGCCGTAGAGGCGGATGTAGCGGCCGCTGCCGGTGAAGCCGGTCAGGGTCTCGGTGCCGCCGGTTCCGTTGGTGCGGGTGTAGACCGTGGTCCAGGTGGTGCCGTCGTTCGAGAGCTGGATCTGGTAGTCCTTGCCGTAGGCGGTCTCCCAGGCGAGTACCACTCGATTGACAGTCTGCACGCTGCCCAGGTCCACCTGGAGCCAGGTCGGGTCGGTGTACTGGCTGGACCAGCGGGAGTTCAGGTCCCCGTCGGTCGCGTTGGCGGCCGGGAAGTTGGGGGTCTCGATGCTGGACGCGGTGGTCGGCCGACCTTGGGCGAGGTCACCTTGGATGACCGGCACGGGGTAGAGCGGGTTGCGGCCGATCGCGTCCATGATCGGGATGAACGCGGCGTAGGTCGATACCGGCTTGGGGGAGTTCCACGTCAGCTGGGCCAGGTCGCGCAGCGGGTACTTGAGGTTGGCGGCGGTCTGGTCCACGGTCTCGGCGGTCGGGTTGTCGCACCAGACGTGCAGCAGCGAGCCGGGGTTGCGGCTGGGGTCGCTGATGGTGTTGGAACCCTGGAACAGGTCGGGGTTCCAGGACTGGTACATCCAGGTGGTGTCGGGCTTGGCGCCGCCGTAGACGTAGTAGGTCGGAGTCCAGGACTCGTTGGCGACGGTGTGCCCGGCGTCGATCAGCTGCTGCGGCGTCAGGCCGTAGTCGTACCAGTACTCGACCACGATGTCCGGGTTGGGAGCGATGGTGCCGTCGCCGGCCTTGATGCCGTCGTTCCACATCCGGGCGGTCTTGCCGCCGGCCCGGACGATCGAGTCGGCCCAGTTGACGAAGCCGTAGAAGGCGTCCTTCGCGGTGGCGTTGGGGCCGTAAGTGGCCTGGGCGTAACTGAGCAGTTGCGGGTAGGAGGCGTAGTCGGTCACGTACTCGTCGGCGCCGATGTGCCAGTACTTCGAGGAGGTGAAGAGCGGCTCGTACTCGTGGATCAGGTCGCTCATCAGGGTGCGGGCGCCCGGGATGGTGACGTCGATGTAGCTGCTGCTGGGACTCCCCGAACTGTCCTTCAGCCGGTAGTCGTTGCCGATCGAGAGCTCACCGGAGAGGATCGCGTCCATGTGGCCGGGCATGTCGATCTCCGGCACCACGGCGACGTGGTACTTGTCGCCCAGCGCGATGATCGCCGCGAGGTCCGCCTTGGAGTAGTGCTGCGCTGAGGTGATCTCCGGGTGGGTGCTGCTCTCCAGGCGGAACCCGTAGGTGTCCGACAGGTGCAGGTGCAGGTAGTTGAGTTTCAGGTAGGACATCTCGCGGATCTGGTTCTCGACCCAGTCGACCGGGAAGAAGTTCCGTCCGGTGTCGATCATCAGCCCGCGCTCGCTCTTGCCGGGCGAGTCGGTCCCAGCGCCGGCCGACACCGTCGCACCCTGGTGCAGCCACTGGAGGACGGTCCGGGTGCCCCAGAACTCCCCGTCGGTGGTGGACCCTTGAACGGTGATGGCGGGGCCGACGGTGACCCGGTAGCCCTCCGCGGGCTGGTTGCCTCCGAGGGTGAGGGCGATGTCGCCGGGTGCGGCGCTGGTACCGGCCGGTGCCACGGTGACCGTGTGCCCTTCGAGGGCGGTCAGGTCGGTGGCGAAGGTGGTGGCGTCCCCCGCGAGTTGGGCTGCGTAGGCGGGGTCCACGACGACTCGGCTGGACGGGCCGAAGGTGAAGGAACCGGTCGCCGACGTCCAGCTCTGCAGGGCCGGGACGGTCGTCGGCGGGGTGGCGGCGGCCGGGGGAGCGGCGGGGGAAGCAGCAGCGGCCGAGGTAGCCGGGAGCAGGAAGGAGAAGGGGAGCGCAGTGGTGAGGAGTGCCGCGGCGAGTGTGGATTTGACTGATCGCATGGCCTACCCAGGGTCGGGGGAGGGAGCGCGTGCGTGCAGAATTTGCTCGATGGTTGCAGGGTCTATACCACTAGCAGCATGCAACGGGCAGTATTGAGCAGAATGGCCCCGGCGGCAAGAGTGCTGAGAGCAGCACGAGTTGACTGGTTCAGAACCTGGTGCGCACGTCGCTGCGCGCCTCACCCGACACCACATGCCCGTCATACAGGCCCGCGCGTGCCGACCGGCGCCATGGACGGGCAAGGCGGCGGGTCATCGAGATGTCCGGGTCCTGCGTGTCCAGGTCGAGATCGGCGAACGCGAGACCGGGTCGGCGGTCGGCGGCGCAACTCGCGAGTCGGCGGCCGCCCGGCGCGATGATCCTCGCGGGCGCGGTGGCACCGAACTGGGCCGGGATGGAGTATGCGACCCAGTAGTTGTAGAGGATCGCGTACGCCTGAGCCAGCACGGCGAGTCGGGCGTCGTCAGCCATCGCGGACAGCAGGACGCAGTCCACATCCAACTGCTCGTACTCCGCGAACAGTTCGGGGAAGTTGGCCTCGATGCACAGGGCGGCACCGAACCGGATGCCGTCAACCTCGAAGACGAGTGGAGTCGTGCCGGGTGTGTACAGGTACGAGAGTTCGCTGTGCGACAGGTACCGCTTGTCGTAGCGGCCCACGAGCTCGCCCTGGTCCGAGACGATGTACAGGCTGTTGTGCGGGCGGTGCGGCGGTGTCAGCGGATGGATCGATCCGAACGCCACCCACAGCCCCAACTCCCCGGCCAGTTGGGCCACGGCCTCGGCCTCGGCGCGCATGACGTCCCAGTCGACCCGGCCCCAATCCGCGGCGGCGAGCGTTCCCCTGGGACCGGACGACATCACGTGCTTGTCGGGGTAGGTGATGGCACCTTCGGGAAACTGCACCAGCCGCGCCCCGCCCGCATGCGCCTCGCGCATCAGCCGGCGGACCTGGGCGCCGCTCGCCCGCAGGGTCTCCGGGTCGGTGGGATCTTCCGCCACGGTGCTCTGCGCGACCGCCAAACGCAATGTCCTCGGCATCAGCCCACGGTATGTCCGGTGTTGCGGGGGAGCACAGGCCGATCCTGGCCATTCCATGATCAAAATTACCGGCGGTGCCGGGAACGATGTGGGATGGTTGATCATGCCCGCAACCAACCCTTGGCTGGCCGGACCGGCCCCGCAGCAGCGGCTTGACCGCGAGCGCCTCGAAGAGCGCATCCTCAACCTGCTGTCGTCCCAGAACATGTGCGTGCTGGCAACGGCGGGCCAGGATGGACCGTTGGCGACGCCGGTGCGCTACTTCCACCTCGACTTCGCGTTGATGTTCACCACGGCGGCAGGGTCGCCGAAGATGCGCAATCTGGCGACGGATCCCCGCGTGTCCGTGGGGGTGTTCGCCCCGCTGGTCGGGCAGGCCAGCAGCCGTGGTGCCCAGATCTTCGGGCGAGCCCGGGTGCTGAACGAGGACGACCCGGACTTCGCGCACTATTGGCCGGCCGTCCGCTGGCAGTCCGATCACGTCGAGCGCTCCCGTTCGCTGGACGAGCCGCCATCAGGACCGCTTGTGGTGGTCGAGGCCGACCGGATCGTCTACACCGAGCACTGGCTGCGCCGCGAGGGCTTCGCGCCGCGTCAGTTCTGGCGCCGGCCCAAGCCGACGGACGCATGACGCCTGACGCGGTCTGCTAGCACCGGTCCGGTGACGCTGGTCCGATAGCGCCGATCTGCTGAGCGCGGCCCGCACATCCCTTCACTGCGCGGGGCAGTAGGCGTCCTGCTCTGGGCGGCGGCCGGTGACCAGGTACTCCGTCACCAGGTCGTCGCCGCAGGCGTTGCCATTGGCGAGGTACGCGTCGTGGCCACCGGAGTCCACGGTGACCAGCCTGGCCCGGTCGCCCAGGTCGCTTCGCAGGCGCAGGGCGCCACTGTACGGCGTGGCCGGGTCGCGGAGGTTCTGTATCAGCAGGACGTTCGACGGGCCGTGGTCACCGACGACCACCGGGGGTTCGGTGGGCTTGGCGGGCCAGAATGCGCAGGGCATCACATTGACCGGCATACCAGCGGTCAGCGGGTGGACGACGCGGTCGACCGCGGCCGCCTGCGCGTAGTCGGCAACGGAGGCGGGCCAGCTGACGTCCCCGCACAGGGTGCCGACCGAGACGGCGAAGGTGTTCTGCAGCGCCGCGTCGGGGGCAACCGTCGGCGCGGGAAGCGGGCGTCGGCCCTGTGCGGCGAGCATCAGCTCGGCCAGCTGCGGGAAGTCGGCGTCGCTGTAGAGGCTCTGCAGCATGACGCTGCGCAGCACATTGCCGTTCAGCTCGGCGGGGTTGGCGCCCGGCCAGGGAATGGGCGAGCGGTCCAGGCGGGCGGCGAGGTCGAGGTAGTCGGCGCGCACCTGCTCGGGGGTGTCGGCCACCCGGTCCGGGTTGCCGGCCTGGCCGGCCCAGGCGGCGAAGTCGGGGAACCGGTCTTCCGCGCCGCTGGCGAAGGCGTCCAGCCAGCCGCGCCCGACCCTGGTCGCGTCGGGGTCGTCGTTGCTGTCCAGCACCACCCGGTCGGTGTGCTGGGGGAACATCGTGGCGTACACCGCGCCGACGTAGGTGCCGTAGGAGACGCCCCAGGCCGACATCCGGCGCGCGCCGAGGGCACTGCGGATGCTGTCCAGATCGCGCGCCTCGTTGGCGGTGCTCAGGGTGCGCAGCACCGGACCGCCATTGCTCCAGCACTTGTCGGCGAGGTGCTGGGCGAAGGCGACATTGGCCGTGATGCCGCCATCGGGAGCCGGCCAGGGGTACATGTTGACCGGCGACAGGTCCTCATGGGAGAGCCCGCAGCTGACCGGGGTGGACTGGCCGACGCCCCGCGGGTCGAACCCGATGAGGTCATAGCGGTCGAGCACCGACTGCGGGAGCCGCTTGGCCGCGTCGCTCGGACGGTTGAGGCCGGAGCCGCCCGGCCCGCCGGGAATGGTCACCAGGACACCGCGGCGCAGCCGGGGTTGGGTGGCCGGGATCCGCGAGACGGCCAGCGTGATGCTCGGGCCGTCGGGCTGTCGGTAGTCGAGCGGCACGGCGAGCGTGGCGCACTGCTGTCGCGGGTCGACACCGGTGCCCGCGCCGGTGCACGGCCCCCAGTGCAGCTCCGGGCCGCGCGGCGCGGCGTGCGCCAGCGGGGCGGTGAGGGCCAGGACAGTCGAGGTGGCGGCCAGCAGGAGCGCCACACGGTGGGTGCCCTGCAGACGCTGGCTCTGCGGGTTCGTGCCGGTCGGACGCGAGCCGTTCAGGTGAGTGATCTTCATGGAGAAAATTCTTCTCCCTTGCGGACGGCACAACGAGGGGGCTAACAGGCGTATCTGATCTAGTCTCAGCCACCCGTCCAGTAGGGGGGGTAGCCCCACGGCTGACGGTGGCCCTGGCACTACCGCCAGCTGGGTGAGACGGGGCGGGGCGGAGTCTCCATGGTTCCTCGCATGTTCATCGATCCGAGGCGACCACCGAAATACTCTGGGTCGAAGTCAGAGTGCCTTGCAACAACCGGAGTCCGAGTTCATCAGCCGATCCCGGCACGGCGCTGTAGAGCAGCAGCCAGTGGCCCGTGCCGTCGGCCGGTTGGAGGGTCTCGAAGTCCAACTCCAGTGGGCCGACCACCGGATGGTGGAAGGACTTGCGGCCGGTGGTGCAGTTGGCGACCGACTGCTTGGCCCAGAGCGCGGCGAACTCCTGGCTGTTCAGGAGCAGTTCACCGGTCAGCTCGGCCAGTCGCCGGTCGTCCGTGTGACCCCCGGCCGCCAGGCGCAGCGAGGCCACCGCACGCCGGGCCTCCGTCGCCCAGTCCGGATACAGCTCCCTGGTGTGCGGATCGAGGAAGAGCATCCGCTGCAGGTTGGGCCGGTCGGCGGGGCGCTCCGGCGCGGTGCGGTCCAGGTGCCCGGCCACCAGGGCGTGGCCGAGCGCGTTCCAGGCGAGCACATCGCGACGGCGGTTCAGCACCACGGCCGGGACGCCGTCCATCGCCTCGATCAGCTGGCGGGTCGCGGGGCGCACCTGCTCGGGGCGCTCCGCCGGGCGGCGCTTGGCCCGGCGCGGGCGAGCAAGATTCCGCAGATGGGCGTGCTCGTCCTCGGTCAGCCGGAGTGCTCGGGCCAGGGCGTCGAGCACCGCCTCGGAGGCGTTGCCGCTCTGCCCCTGCTCCAGTCGCGTGTAGTAGGCCGCGCTGACGCCCGCGAGCTGGGCCAACTCCTCCCGGCGCAGGCCCGGCACCCGTCGCCGACCGCCGAACGAGGTCAGCCCGACGTCCTCGGGCCGCAGCCGAGCCCGCCGCGCCCGCAGGAACTCTCCGAGATCCGTATCCATACGGATGAGTATCGCGCGAACCGGCCCCCGCAGCCTGCCCCTGCCAGGGACAGGAAAGCGGCCGGCCTGACGCTGCCGGTGATTCGGCGCGGTCGGCCGACCGTAAGCAAGGACTCCGCCTGGCGCTGCCACCGGTACGCAACGACTCAGCCTGACCCTGCCATTGGTACCAACCGCTCGGGGATGGCTGCCCCCCGACGCGCCACCACAGACTCCCGGTGACCACAAAAACCCGGAGGGAGTCCACGACATGGCGGTACTCGACAGAACATCAGCAGCACCTACCGACCGGCTCACCGGCCGTGCCCGGCTGGTGCTGGCCGTCCTACTGGTAGCCCAGTTCACCCTGGCGGTGGATTTCTCGATCCTGAACGTCGCACTGCCCGCGATCGGCCGGGGCCTGGGCTTCCGGATCGGCCAACTCCAGTGGGTGGCCAGCGCGTTCGCGCTCGCGGCGGCCGGCTTCACGCTGCTCTTCGGCCGACTGGCCGACCTGATCGGACGCCGCCGGCTGTTCCTGATCGGCCTTGCCCTGCTGGGCGCGGCCTCACTGCTGGGCGGGTTCGCGGTGAACCCGGCAATGCTGCTGACCGCCCGGGTCGCCCAGGGCCTGGCGACCGCCGCCGTCACCCCGGCCGGCCTGGCGCTGCTCACCTCGGCCTTCCCCGAAGGCCCGCTGCGTGAGCGGGCGTTGGGCCTCAACGGTGCGTTGATGTCGGCGGGGTTCACCACCGGCGCGGTGCTCGGCGGCGTGCTCACCGACCTGCTCAGCTGGCGCTGGGCGTTCCTGCTCAACGTGCCGGTGGTGCTGGCCGTGCTGCTGATCGCACCCCGGGTGCTGACCGAGAGCCGTGGCGCACGCGAACGGCTGGACCTGCCCGGCGCGGTCACCGTGACGGCCGGGCTGCTGGCCCTGGTCGCCGGGCTGACCACGCCCGCGCTGCGCCTGCCGGGGCTGCTCGCCGGGGCGGTGCTGCTGGTGGCCTGCTACCTGATCGAGCGTCGCGCCGCCAGCCCCCTGGTACCGGTGCGGATCCTGCACCGGCCAACGGTCGTGTGGGGCAACCTGATCGGGCTGCTGGCCTTCGCCACCGAGACCTCGCTGGTCTTCCTGCTCACCCTCTACCTGCAGCGGGTGCTCGGCTTCGCGCCGCTCGCCGCCGGCCTCTGCTTCGCGGTGCTGGGGCTCGGCACGGTGGTCGGCGGGGTGACGGCGGCGCGGGTGATCGGGCGGCTCGGCACCACCCGGGCGCTGGTGCTCGGTGGTGCGGTGCAGGCGCTGGCCACGACGGCGCTGATCGCGCTGGGGGAGGGGCGCGGCTGGCTGGGTCTGCTCCTGGCGGCCACCTTCGTGGGCGGCGTCGGCAACATGGTGGTGATCGTGGGGTTCATGGTGACCGCCACCTCGGGGCTGCCGACCGCCGACCAGGGCACCGCGACCGGCCTGGCCACCATGACCCAGCAGATCGGGATCACCATGGGCACACCCGTGATGAGCGCGATCGCCACCGCTGGTCTCGGCGCATCCGCCGGCTCCGCCACGGTGCTCCACGGCGTCGCCACCGCGATCACGGCCAATGCGGCGCTGGTGGTCGTCGGCATCCTGGTGGCCGGGGTCGCGCTGCGCAGGCGCTAGCCAACTGTGCTGGTGGGCCAGGCGGTTCACCAGCACCTCACCCGACGGTCGGCCGCGCGCCCACCACCGCCACCGCCTGCGCGCCGGCCGCGCACCCCACCGCCAACGCCCGCTGCTGGTCGGCCCCGGCCAGCAGCGCCGCCAGATACCCGCCCGCGAAGGCGTCACCCGCGCCGGTGCTGTCCACCGCGGCGGTCGGCACCCCGGGCGCGCGGGCGATCACCGCGCCGGCCCGGGCGGCGATCGCGCCCGCCGCCCCGAGCTTGACCACCGCGGTGCCGACCCAGCGGCTGAGCGCGATCGCCGCCGCCTCCGGTTCGGCTTCGCCGCTGAGCAGTTGGGCCTCCTCCAGGTTGGGCAGCAGCACGTCGACCCCGGTCACGGCCGCCCGGAACGCCGGCACTCCCAACGCCCCCAGGAAGCCGGTGGAAGCCGGGTCCACGCTCACCGGCACCCCGGCGGCCCGCGCGTCCGCGATAGCCGCCCGCGCCAACTCCCGCCCGGCAGGTGGAAAGAGCAGGTAGCCCGACAGGTGGAGGCGGCCAACTCCAGCCAGCAGCACCGGATCCCAGTCCGCGAGCCGCAACCCGGCGGCGGCGCCGACGTCGGTGACCATGCTGCGCTCGGCCGTCTCGTCCACCAGCGCTATCACCACCCCGGTCGGCTGCTCCGCAGCGACCACCAACTGCGCCGTCACACCGGCGGCCGCCAGCGCCGCCCGGTGCCAGTCGGCGGAGTCGGCCCCCACCCGGGCCAGCACCCGCACCTCCCGGGCACCCGAACGTGCCGCCCAGGCAGCGGTGTTGCCCGCCGCGCCGCCGGGCAGCAGGACGATCCGGGCGGGCGTGTCGGTGTTCGGCGCCAGCGGCCCGCGGTGCCGGGCGACCACATCGGTGACCACGTTGCCGATCACCAGAAGGCCACTCATGCGCCCACCTCGCAGCGCTCGGCGAGCGCTTCGCGGCACACGCACCTCCTGAGTACGACCTCTCCCCCAGCCTCCGGCCGGGGGGACCCCCACCGCTCGCTCATGCGCTGGCCCAGGCAGCGGCGATCCGGGCCGCCAGTCGGACGTTGCCGCGCACCGCCGCGAGATTGGCCTCCAGCGAGGCGCCCTTGGTGTGCTCGGTGAGATAAGCGAGCAGGAACGGGGTGACGGCCTGCCCGGTGACGCCCTCCCGGTCGGCGGCGGCGAGCCCGTCGGCCAGCACCCGGTCGTGCAGCAGCGGGTCCAACTGCTCCTCGCGCGGCACCGGATTCGCCACCACCAGCGCCGACTCGGGCCCGCCGAGGGCGTCCTGGGCCCGCATCGCGGCGGCCACCTGGGCGGGCTCGTGCAGTGTCCAGTCCACCGGATTGCCCGAACTGCTCAGGTAGAAGCCCGGGAACTCCTCGGCGCCGAAGCCGATGACGCCAACTCCTAGAGTTTCCAGGCGCTGTAGAGTCGCGGGCACGTCCAGGATCGACTTGACGCCCGCGCAGACCACGGTGATCCGGGTGCGGGCCAGCAGCCCCAGGTCGGCCGACTCGTCCTGGGTGCTGATCCAGTCCCGGTGCACGCCGCCGAGCCCGCCGGTGGCGAAGACCCGGATCTCGGCCCGCGCTGCCAGGAAGGCGGTGCCGGAGACGGTGGTCGCGCCGCTGGCGCCGGTGGCCAGTGCGGGCGCGAGGTCGCGGAACCCGAACTTGCGCAGGCCCTCCTGGTTGGCGACCCGGTCCAGCCCGCCGGCGTCCAGGCCGATCCGGACCGTGCCATCCAGCACCGCGATGGTGGCCGGCACCGCACCGTGCGCCCGGACCAGTTCCTCCAACTCACCGGCGACGGCCAGGTTGCGGGGGCGGGGGAGGCCATGGGCGATGATCGTCGACTCCAGCGCGACCACCGGCGCACCCCGGTCGAGTGCGTCGCGGACCTCGGCTGAGTACTGGAACGTGGTTGGCGTCATTTCGGATACCTGGCGTGCGGCGATGCCACTCAAACCTGTGCATCAACCTGCGCATCACGCTGGCCATCGACACGCGCGTCACGCTGGCCATCGACACGCGCGTCACGCTGGCCATCGACACGCGCGTCACGCTGGCCATCGACACGCGCGTCACCATGCGCATCGACACGCGCATGACCGTGGCCATCGATCTGCGCAGTCATGCACTGACATCCCACCTATGCACAGAAACAATCACAAACAAACAGATCAATCGCGTGAAGACGAGTGCTTGTGTGGACTCTTGTCGGCCTCCGGTCAGTGCAATATCGTATGGCACTGCTGCCGGGTCCGGCGGCACGGCTGTCCTCCTGCAGTTCCCCCCACGCAGTGCCTCGTCGACGGCACCTCTCCGAGTGCCGCCCTCGTGTCCCCCACCGCATTTCCTTGACCCCGCCCGACGCCGTCTCCGGTCGAGCCGGGTGCTATCGCGACCCCAGAAGGAATGTGACACGTGCTCAGACATCGAGCCGGTCTGCTGCTGCACAGTAGACGAACCCTCATGGTCGGCCTCGCCGCCGGCCTGGCCGCAGCCGGGCTGGTGGCCCCGCTGACCGCGGCGGCCGACCCCCACCCCGCCACCCACGGGACCGTTCAGGCCCAGGCCATGCCCGCCACCCCCAAGTCCGGCGGCCCGCACAAGGCCGCGGCCTCCAAGCCGCACGCCGCCAAGGCCGGACCGCTCGCGACCGCCGGCAAGACCGGCGGCAAGGTCACCCCGCAGACCGCCGACGGCGCCGACCCGGGCCCGCAGGGTGACGGCTCGGTGGCCAACGAGTACGACCTGCAGATGACGTACAAGGGCGCGCAGGACTCGGCCGGCATCGTCACCGGCCCGCCCAAGGTCTACCTGGTGCTCTGGGGTTCTCAGTGGGGCACGCCGTCCACCAACTCCACCGGCGACGTGGTGCCTTCCGGTGACCCGGACGGCGCGGCCGCCTACCAGCAGGACTTCTTCAAGGGCCTGGGCAGCGCCGGCGACGGCTGGAGCGCCGTGCTCACCCAGTACTGCGAGGGCATCCAGGCAGGCAGCCTGCAGTGCCCTGCCAATGCCGCGCACATCCAGTACCCGCAGCCCGGCAGTGTGCTGGCCGGCGTCTGGGTGGACAACGCCGCGGCGGCCCCGCAAGCCGCCACCGAGCCCCAGTTGGCCGCCGAAGCGACTGCCGCGGCCCAGCACTTCGGCAATGTGACCGAGGCGCAGAACCGCAACGTGCAGTACATCATCGACTCGCCGCAGGGGACCAACCCGGACAAGTGGAAGGACCTCGGCTACTGCGCCTGGCACGACTTCGAGCACACCAATTTCGGCTCGATCGCCTACACCAACATGCCCTACCAGCCCGACGTGGCCGGCTGCGGCGCCAACTGGTTCGGTGAGAACACCGCGCGCGGCAAGCTGGACGGCTACGGCATCATCGGCGGCCACGAGTACGCCGAGACGCTGACCGACCCCAACACCCCGGGCGGCTGGACCGACGCCACCGGCCAGGAGATCGGCGACAAGTGCGCCTGGATCCCCCAAGGTGCCAACGGGGGGCTGTTCTTCGAGAACCTCTCCACCGGCTCGTTCCCGCTGCAGACGCTCTGGTCCAACACCGACCACCTGTGCCAGTCCTCGGGCCCGATCGTCACCGGGCCGACCCTCACCCTCAGCGTGATGTGCGACCGGACCGACGCCCCCAACTCCCCGGTGAACATCGGCGCGGTGGCCGCCGACAGCTCCGGTGCGACCGTCAGCTACAGCGCCACCGGCCTGCCGAGCGGTCTGAGCATCAACTCCGGCACCGGGGTCATCTCCGGCAGCAGCTCCGGTAGCAACGGCTGGCAGCGGATCACCGTCAACGCCGCGGACGCGGGCGGTCGCACGGCCAGCACCGGCTTCTGGGAGAACATCGGCTCCGGCCAGACCGGTTGCACTGCCGGCCCGGAGCAACTGATCGACCCGGGCTTCGAGAACGGCTCCGCCGACGTCAACCACACCGTGATGACCGACGCGTGGAGCCCGTCCGGCTACAACATCATCACACCGTCCAGCCTGCACTCGGCGCACAGCGGCACGTGGTACGCCTGGCTGGGCCAGAACGGCAGCGGCGCCGACGACTCGATCAACACCTCGCTGAACACCTACGCGGGCTACCAGAACGCCAACTTCTCGTTCTGGCTGGACACCGAGTCCACCAACACCTCCGGCAGCAACCCGGACACCCTCCAGCTGATCGCCTACTCGCAGTACGACGGCCATCAGATCGGCGTGGTGAAGACCTGGAACAGCACGGGCAGCCAGCCCGGCTACCAGCAGCAGTCCGTCAACCTGACCCCGTTCATCGGCCAGGTCGGCTGGGGCACCACCATCAACCTCAAGCTGGTGTCCCACGAAAGCGGTTCGACCCCCACGACCGCCTTCCTGATCGACGACGCCTCGGTTCACGAGAACTGACGGATCGTCAACCAACCCTGGTCGGGCCGGTCCGGCGGCCGGCCTGACCAGGCCCCCCACCTCACTCCACTTCTGGAGCCCCCACATGCGTGTTCCGCTGAAACAACTCACCGGCGCACTGGCCACCATGGCGCTCGCCGCCGCTTCGCTCACCACCCTGACCCTCGGCAGCGCCACCCCCGCCGCCGCACTCGGCAACGGCGTCGCCCTCACCCCGCCGATGGGCTGGAACTCCTGGAACTCGCTCGGCACCGGTGTGACCGAGCAGCAGGTCCAGCAGACCATCGACTTCATGTCCGCCAACGGCCTGGTGCAGGCCGGCTACAACAGCGTCACCATCGACGACGGCTGGTCGGTGGGCCACCGCGACGGCCAGACCACGGACTTCGCCAAGAACTCCTACGGCGCCATGCAGCTCTACGACGCCAACGGCAACCCGGTCTCTGGCACCGACGGCACCGGCAACGACCCCACCTCCGGCCACCTGACCCCGAACGGCGCCTTCCCCTCGCAGACCGTCAACGGCCAGACGATGAACGGGATCCAGTACCTGGCCTGGTACGCCCACAGCAAGGGCATGAAGTTCGGCGTCTACGCCACCGACACCTACACCACCTGCCAGGGCCACCCCGGTAGCCTCGGCCACGAGAGCACCGACGCCACCGACTTCGTCTCCTGGGGCGTCGACTTCGTGAAGTACGACGACTGCCCGTACGGCCCGCCGATCACCGGTCCCGACGGCCACAACTACGGCACCCAGGGCGAGGGCAAGGAGCTCACCCAGTCCATCTACGCCAGGGTCCAGACCTTCCAGCACGCCCTGGACGCCGCCTCCGCCGCCCAGGGCAAGCCCCGCGTGGTGCTCTCCGTCTCCGCCCAGCCGGTCCACACCGGCGTGCCCTACCTGCTGAACGCCAACGACCCGGCCCGCACCGACCCGGTGATCGTCGCCGCCGGCACCCCGCAGTACCAGTCGCCCGGCTACTCGCCCACCGGCATCTGGTGCGGCCAGGTCGCCAACCTGTGCCGGATCGGCGGCGACCGCGACAGCGAGCTCAACGGGGTGCTCTACAACGGCCAGTTGCAGACCGCGCTGCAGTACGCGGGCAACGTCCGCCCGGGCGGCTGGAACGACCTGGACATGAGCTTCGCGGGCTGGCAGGACGTCTTCGGCGACTACGGGGTCACCGACACCTGTACCTGCCACAAGCCGTTCACCGACGACGAGTCGCGGACCGAACTCTCCATCCTCTCCATGATGGCGGCCCCGCTGATCTCCGGCGCCGACCTGCGCACCGCCGCCGACTCGCAGCACACCGACAGCGGTTACACCTGGTCCACCGGGATCACCGCCTCCTCGCTGGCGATCCTGAAGAACGCCGACGTGATCGCCATCGACCAGGACGCCCTGGGCAAGGCGGCCACCCTGGTCGGCAGCGCACCCTCGTCGCCGACCGCGCCGGTGATCCTGAAGCGCCAACTGGCCAACGGCGACACGGCCGTGGCACTGGTCAACCAGGACCCGAGCAACTGGGCCATGCCCAGCACCACCCTCAGCGCCCTGGGCCTGACCGGGTCCAGCTACAGCTACAAGGAGATCTGGAGCGGCGCCACCGGCACCACCACCGGGACCATCGGCGGCAGTTGGATCCCGGCGCACGGCGTCGCGCTCTACCGGCTCACCGCCGGTAGTGGCAGCGGCACCGGCGGCACCGGTGGGTCGAACGTCGTCGGCGACGGCAAGTACCACAGCATCGCGGCCGGCGGCACCGGTGGCCGGGTGCTGGAGGTGCAGGGCGGCTGCGGTGCGGCGGTGGGCGGCAACTCCGACATCAACGCCTACCAGAGCGGAAACGCCGCCCAGCAGTGGCTGTTCACGCCCAACACCAACGGCACCGTGCAGATCACCGACAACTGCGCCACCACGGCTCAGACGCACGGCGTGCTCTCGGCGGGTGCCCAGGCCGGCAACAGCGCCTACCTGTTGAACAGTTACCCGGGCAACCCCTGGCAGGAGTGGAAGGTGCAGCAGAACGCCGCGGGTGCGCTCACCATCACCAACGTGGGCAACGGCATGGTGCTGGACACCAGTGGCAGTGCCGCCGGCTCGGTCGCGGTGACCAACCCCGGCAACTCCTCGGCGCCGGGCCAGAGCTGGACGGTGACCAGCTGAGCGGACATCAGTAGCGGTGGCGGCCGGACCCCTGGTGACGGTCCGGCCGCACTGCTGATTGGATCTCGGCATGACCACTGAACTGACTGAACTGCCTGACCTGCCGGAACTTCCCGACCTGCCCGACGGCTACGAGATCTCCACCGACCCGGCCCGCCTGGACGCCGCGCAGATCCACCGCTGGCTCTCCGAGGACGCCTACTGGGCGATCGGCCGGCCTCGGGAGAAGCAGGACCGGGCGATGGCCGGCTCGCTCAACTTCGGCGTCTACGACAGCTCGTCCGGCGCCCAGGTGGCATACGCCCGGGTGGTCACCGACCACGCCACCTTCGCCTACCTCTGCGACGTCTTCGTGGACCGGTCGGTGCGCGGCAAGGGCCTCGGCACGGCGCTGGCCGCCGCGGTGCGCGACCACTTGGCGCCGCTGGGGCTGCGCCGGATCGTGCTCGCCACCGACGACGCGCACGGCGTCTACGCCAAGGCGGGCTTCGAGCCGCTGGCCGACCCCGGGAAGTGGATGACCCTTCGGCAGTAGTAGCACGCTGCTGCGGGGGATTCGGGTGGCCAAGCGCTTGCTCAGCCGGATTAGCCGGATTGCCGCGGAGTGTCACCCCCACCGGCCAGCTCCAGCAGCCGCCGCACCTCCTGGTCGCTGGTCTGGTCGAAGTCGTCGTAGAACTGCCCCACCGCCATGAAGGCCGCCGGTGCGCTCAGGCAGACCAGGTCGTCCGCCAGCGGCCCGAGCACCCGCAGCGCCTCCGGTGAGGTCACCGGCACCGCCAGCAGCAACTGGTCGACGTCGCGCCGCCGCAGCACCGCCATCGCCGCCCGTACCGTGGCGCCGGTGGCGATCCCGTCGTCGACCAGCACCACGGCCCGGCCGGCGGGATCCAACGGCGGACGGTCACCGCGCAGCCGCCCGGTCCGCTCCGCCACCTCGGCGGCGGTCTCGTCGGCCAGCCGCTCCAGCCGCTCGGCGGAGATGCCGAGCGCGGCGATGATGTCGTGGTTGAACAGCCGGATGCCGCCCTCGCCGACCGCGCCCAGGGCCAGCTCCGGCTGCCCGGGCGCGCCGATTTTGCGGACCACCAGGATGTCCAGCGGCGCCTCCATCATCCGGGCCACCTCATAGGCGACCGGGACCCCGCCGCGTGGCAGTCCCACCACGATCGGCCGGTCGGCGGCCCAGCCGGCCACCCGCTTGCCGAGCAGCCGCCCGGCGTCCGCGCGGTCGCGGAACCTCATCTGGTGCTGACCATGCGCATGGAAGACGGTCATCGCTCTCACCCACCCTCCAGCCTGCCACGGCCTCGTCGCCCCGGCCCCGCCGGAACGGCCCTGACACCCAGGCCCTGACACCCAGGCCCTGCCACCCCCCGCCCTGTGTCGCCCCCGTCGGCCGCCCCGGCACGCCCCGGCCCCGCCGCCCCGCCCCGCCCCGCCCCGGAAACGCCGAAGTCCCGCCCACCCGCACGGGTGGACAGGACTTCGACGAGCTCTCGGTGCCTCAGCCCGCCTGGGCCGGCCGGCTGCCGCGCTTCTCCAGCGAGGCGAGGTACGCGTTGTATGCGGCGAGCTCGGCATCCCCGTCGCGGTCCGCCGCGCGGTCGATGCGGGTCGCCTGCCGCTGCTCCGACTTGGCCCACTGGAAGACCAGCGCGACCAGCACCACGGCGGTCGGAATCTCACCGAAGGCCCAGGTGAACCCGCCGGCCATCTTCTGATCCGCCATCAGGTCGGTGCCGGGCGGCGCGGAGGCCATGTTGAAGGTGGTCACCAGCTGACTGGTCGCCATCATCACCGCCACCCCGAAGAAGGCGTGGAACGGCATCCCCATGAACAGTTCGAGGATCCGCATCACGTGGCCGGGGCGGTGCGGTCCCGGGTCGACGCCCATGATCGGCCAGAAGAAGAGCAGCCCGACGGCCAGGAAGTGCACCATCATCGCGAGGTGCCCGATCCGCGACTGCATCAGGGTGTCGAACAGCGGCGTGAAGTAGAGGCCGTAGAGGCTCGCGATGAAGAGCGGGATGGTGAAGGCCGGATGCGAGATCACCCGGACGTAACGGCTGTGCAGCAGCGCCACCAGCAGCTCGCGCGGCCCGCGCGGCCGCCCCCGGCCGGCCGGCCGCAGCGCACGCAGCGCCAGCGTGATCGGTGCGCCGAGCAGCAGCAGGATCGGCGACAGCATGCTCAGCACCATGTGCTGCATCATGTGGGCGCTGAACAGCACCATGCCGTAGTCGTTCAGCCCGGAGCAGGTGACCGCGACCACCGTGAGCACCCCGAGCAGCCAGGCCACCGTGCGCCCCACCGGCCAGCGGTCACCGCGCCGGACCAGTCGGACCACCCCGGCCCCGTACAGGCCGAGCGCGACCAGGCAGCCCACCAGGAACGGCCAGTCGGGGGACCAGGTGAGCGCCGAGTCCAGTGAGAACGGCCCGAGCATCCCGCCACCGTGGTGGTGCATCCCCGTCATACCGTCCATCGGCGGCCCTGCTTTCCTTCGTGGCGGCGGACCCCCGTTACCGCGTCAGGTCCGGTTCGTCCGTTTTTCATCGGCTCCACAGTACGGGCGCCCACGCGCGGCAGGGCCACCGGGGTGGCCGCGTCACGGCACGCGGGGCTCGACGGGCCGCCCGGCCACCAGAACCGCGATGTCGTCGCTGGCCGTGGTGCCGTAGTCGGCCAGGTCGCCCTGCAGCCGGTCGAGCAGGCGGCGGGACGGCAGCCCGGTCCAGCCTTCGATCCGCTCCAGCAGCGGGTAGAACGTGCCGGTGCGGTCCCGGGTCTCGCTGACGCCGTCGGTGTAGACCAGCAGCCGGTCGCCGGGGCCGAACGGGACGGTGTCCACCGGGTGCTCGTCGTTCAGCAGCGGCGACAGGTTCAGCGGCAGCGCGGGGGTGCTGGGCTCCAGCGGCCGCACCGCCCCGCCGCGCAGCAGCAGCGGCGGCGGATGGCCGCAGTTGAGCAGGCGGGCCACCGGCTGGTCGGGCGGCACCTCCAGCAGCACGGCGGTGGCGAACCGCTCGGCGGCGTCCGATCCCGGCACCCGCTCGGAGTAGCGGCGCATGCTGGTCTCCAGCCTGTCGACCAGCCGGGTGAGGTCAGGCTCGTCGTAGGCGGCCTCGCGGAACGAGCCGAGCAGCACCGAGGCGGTCTCCACCGCGGCCAGCCCCTTGCCCTGCACATCGCCGACGATCATGCGCACCCCGTGCGGCGTGCGCAGCGCCTCGTAGAAGTCGCCGCCGATCCGGGCCCGGGCGGCCGCGGCCGCGTACAGCAGATCGAGGTCCACCCCGGCCAGGCGGGGTGGCATCGGGCGCAGCAGGACCTGTTGCGCGGTGTCGGCGACCGCGCTGATCTCGGCCAGTTCGCGTTCCCTGGTCTGGCGCACATGGCTGGCGAAGCAGGCTGCCAGGGTGACGGCGAGGATCACCAGTAGGCCGGTGAGCAGTGAGGACGGCCGCACCGGCCCGCCCCGGGTGAAGCTGAGCAGCACCTCGAAGGCGGCCGCCAGCACGCCGAACGCGGCGGTCGCGGGCACGTTCCAGGTGGCGGCGGCGAGCGCGGGAGCGGCCGACAGCACTCGGTCGAACCGCTGCGCGCCCGGCGTCGACACATCGATGACCACCGCCAGGGCGATCAGCAGGAACGGGGACCAGCGGGTGATCTCTCGGGAGGAGCCCTCCCGGCGGTGGCCGGCCGGCCCGCCCCGGGGAGAGTTGTGCACCGGCCCAGGCTACCGGCCGGTTCGCCGCGCGTGGCGCACCGTGCGGGCGCGCCACGCATGGTGACGGAACGTCAGGAACAGCTGCGGAGTCTCAGCCCTCGAGCCAGTTGTGCTGCCGACTCAGGTCGACCAGTGCCTTGCGGATCGCCAGGATCTGGGTGCCGGTCAGCGTCGGCGCGGCGGTGAGCAGCGTCTCGGTCAGCTCGTGCTGGAACTCGGCGGGCGAGAGGACGTCGCACAGGTTGTCACCCGGGGTCTCCTCCCGGGTGGCCCACGGCGGGATGACGGCGACCGGCGGGCGCTGCACTCCGATGCCCTCCCGGGGCGGTGCGTCGACCAGCCGCACCCGCGAGGCCTTCATGCCCCGCTCGCCCTGCTCCGCGTCGAACGACACCGCCAGGCCCGCGCGGAAGAGGTGCTTCTCCCCGAGCAGGTCGTTGGCGTGCATGAAGAGGTCCTCACCCCCTTCATCGGGGGCGATGAAGCCGTACCCGCGAACCTCGTCGAACCGCAGAATGTGCCCTGTAGACGCCACAATGACCTCAATCGCCTCTGGAGAACCCACACCTCAAAAGCCGCCGGCGCCAAGCCGACGCGCCGCCCACTGTAGCGCGGCCGGGGGCCTCCGGTCAGGAGATCGGGGCATGCGGCGCACGGGCCGCGCACGCCCCGCCGGGTGGTGGCGGGGCGCTGCTCGCGGCGGTGACCGCTTCCCGGTGACGGCGCGTCAGATGACCGTCTCGGCCTCGATGTAGCGGTCGGCGGGGACGGTCTTCAGGTCGGCCACCGCCTCACCCAGCGGCACCAGGTTGATCTGGGTGCCGTGCAGCGCGGTGATGTGCCCGAAGGCGCCCTTGTGCGCGGCCTCCACGGCGTGCCAGCCGAACCGGGTGGCGAGCACCCGGTCGTAGGCGGTGGGGGTGCCACCGCGCTGGGTGTGGCCGAGGATCACCGGGCGGGCCTCCTTGCCGAGGCGGTGCTCCAGCTCGCGGGAGAGCTGGTTGGCGATGCCGGTGAAGCGCTCGTGGCCGTAGATGTCCTTGGTGCCCTCTTCCCAGTGCATGGTGCCGGGCTCCGGCTTGGCGCCCTCGGCGCAGACCACGATGGCGAACTTCTTGCCGCGCTCGAACCGCTCGCGGACCACCTCGGTGAGCTTGTCGATGTGGAACGGGCGCTCCGGCACCACGATGGCGTGCGCACCGGCCGCCATGCCCGCGTTGAGCGCGATCCAGCCGGTGTGGCGGCCCATCACCTCGACCACCATCACCCGCTGGTGCGACTCGGCGGTGGTCTTCAGCCGGTCCAGCGCGTCGGTGGCCACCGAGACGGCGGTGTCGAAGCCGAAGGTGACGTCGGTGCAGGCGATGTCGTTGTCGATGGTCTTGGGTACGCCGACCACGGGGAGTCCGGCGTCGCTCATCAGCTTGGCGGCCTTGAGGGTGCCCTCGCCGCCGATCGGGATGACCGCGTCGATGCCGAGGTCCTCGCAGTACTGCTTGGCCCGCTCCACACCGTCCCGCAGATGGCTGGGCTGGACCCGGGAGGAGCCCAGGATGGTGCCGCCCTGGGCCAGGATGCCGCTCACCGAGTCGAGGGTCAGCGGGCGGTGGACGCCTTCGAGCAGTCCGCGCCAGCCGTCCTGGAAGCCGATGATCTCGTCGCCGTGGTCGACCACGCCGCGGTGGACCACGGAGCGGATCACCGCGTTCAGGCCGGGGCAGTCGCCGCCGCTGGTCAGCACTCCAATACGCATTGTTCTGCAACTCCCCTTGGGGGCTCCGCCAGCCGGCGAGGCTGGGGGAGATACCGGACGGCCGGATTACCACCTTTGGAAGGTCGAGGTCAGAATCGGACAAATCACGCCGAAACTGATCGTAGCGGCCCCCACCTCCGGCCGGGCGGGAGCAGGCACGGGGGCGGCGTCGTCGGCGCGCCCGCGCGATGGTGCCGGTTGCCGAGGAGGGTTGCATCCGACGGTGCATATTGTCTTACGTTTTTGAGTCGACCGTTCGCGCCGCCGGATGCTGGACATCCGGCGGCCGGCGAACGTTCATCTCACGGGAGCTGATGCCCGTCAGCGCCCGATCAACTCAACGCCCGATCAGGCGTTCTGGCTGACGGAGGCGATCCGCTCGGCGCGCAGCGCGTCGTACCAGGTGGTGTCGGCCGGCGGCAGCGCGTTCACGTCCAGCGCCAGCTTGATCAGCAGGTCGGCGACCGCGGGGTTGCGGGCCAGCACCGGGCCGTGCAGGTAGGTGCCGAAGACGGTGTCCCGCCAGGCGCCCTCGGTGCCGTTCCCGTCGCCGTTGCCGCCACCGACGGTGACGTGCGCCAGCGGCGACACGCCCTGCCCCAGGTGGGTCACGCCCTGGTGGTTCTCGAACCCGGTCAGGGTCGGCAGGCCCAGGGTCGGGTCGCCCTCGGCCAGCACGTCGCCGACGCTGCGGGCCCCCTCGCCACGGGTGGACCAGACGTCCAGCAGGCCCAGCCCCGGCTCGCGCTGGCCCAGGTCGTTGATGAACTCGTGGCCCAGGATCTGGTAGCCGGCGCAGACCGAGAAGACGATCGCCCCGTTGTCCACCGCGCGCGGCAGGCCGGAGTCGGCCCGCAGGCGCTCGGCGGCGAGCCGCTGCGGGCGGTCCTCACCGCCGCCGATCAGGTAGATGTCACCGCTGGTCGGGATCGGCTGGTCGGAGCGGACGTCGATGCGCTGCACGTTCAGCCCGCGCTGCCGTGCCCGGCGCTCGACGACCAGCGCGTTGCCCCGGTCGCCGTAGGTGCTGAGCAGGTCGGGGTAGACCCAGACCAGCCGCAGGCTGCTGTCGCTCATCCGAGAGGGCCTTCCATAGTGCTGCTGCTGTTGCGCCTGCGCAGGCTGCTGGTGCTGCGCGGGCTGCTGCTGCGGCGCCTGGTAGCCGGGCTGCGGCTGCTGCTGCTGGTAGCCGCCCGGCCCGCCCTGCGGCTGGCCGTAGCCGGGCTGCATCGGAGGCTGCTGGTGCATCGGCTGCTGCGGCTGCTGGTGCTGGGGCGGCTGCGGCTGGCCGTAGCCGGGCGGCATCGGCGGCTGCTGGCCGTGGCCGGGCGGCATGGGGGGCTGCTGGCCGTAGCCGGGCTGCATCGGGGGCTGCTGACCATAGCCCGGCTGCCCGCCGTGGCCGCCGTATCCGGGAGGCGTGCTCATCCGGCCGCCACCACCTTTCGCAGCTGCTGGAACGCCGTGTAGTTGGCGATTGCTTCGATCCGTCCGGGCGGCGCCATCTGGACCGCCTCCTCCAGCGACTCCACCACCTGGAACTGCAGGCCGGCCACCTCCAGGCGGACCGCCAGGTCGAGCTTGCGCTGGCCCATCACGAAGACCGGGTGGCCGGCGAGGCGCTCGTAGTCCACGTCCCAGAGCCAGGAGGTGTCGGTGCCGTCGGCGTCCATCGCGTTGACCGAGAGGATCACCGGTGCCGGCGGGCCGTCGATCAGCGAGAAGGTCTCCAGCCAGCCGGCCGGGTTCTTGGCCAGCAGCAGGCGGACGTCACGACCCCGGAAGTTGACCACGTCGTAGCGGCCCGCGACGGCCGTCACCGACTGCATCCGCTCCAGCGCCGCCTGCGGCGACACGCCGAAGACCGCGGCGACCGCGGCGGAGCTGGTGGCGTTGGCCAGGTTGGCGCGGCCCGGCAGCTGCAGCTGGATCGGCCAGGCGGAGCCGTTCGGGTCGATCACATGGTGGCCCTGCAGCGCCCAGTGCGGCTGCGGACGGCGGAAACCGCACTCCTGGCAGTACCAGTCGTCCCCGGGGCGCTGCATCACGCCACCGCAGGACGGGCAGGACCAGGCGTCCTCCTTCCAGGCCTGCCCGGCGGCCACCCAGACCACCCGCTGGCAGGAGGAGGCGGCCCAGGTCACCAGCGGGTCGTCCGCGTTGGCGATGATCACGGCCTCGGTGTGCTGCAGGCCCTCGCGCCACTTCTCGGCCAGCATCCGGGTCTCGGCGGCCCGGTCCAGCTGGTCGCGGGAGAGGTTGAGCAGGGCTATCGCCTTGGGACTGGTGTCCCGGGCGACGCCCGCCAGGTACTTCTCGTCCACCTCGATCACGCCGTACCGGGCGTCCGAGCCGCCGGCCAGGGCGGAGGTGATCCCGGCCGGCATGTTGGCGCCCAGGGCGTTGGAGACCACCGGGCCGGCGGCGCGCAGGGCCTCGGCGATCAGCCGGGTGGTGGTGGTCTTGCCGTTGGTGGCGGAGACCAGGACCACGTCCAGGTGGTCGGCGAGCCGGGCGAGCAGGTCGGGATCGAGCTTGAGCGCGACCTTGCCCCCGATCACCGATCCGCTGCCGCGGCCGACCGAGCGGGAGGCGGCGGCAGCCATCCGGCCCGCGGTGACGGCGAGCTTGGAGCGGGCGGGCAGTGAGGAGTCGCGCGCGCCGGTCGCCGCGGCCTCCGATTCGGTGCCTGGCATGCTCAGGGGTTCCTCCTCTGACTGACGACCTCCCGGGGACCGCTGGGCCGGGGTCGGACCGGCGGGCCGTCGGAAGGCTGGGACGGGGCCAGCCTAACGGCTCATCGGGATCGCGGTGAGCCGCGGCCCCCGGTCATGACTGCTCAGCGCCCTGACGGTGGCTCGAACGGCCGTCATCCGCCCCCGGTACGCGCGGTGGCCGCCCCGCGCGGGCGGGGCGGCCACGGTGGTGTCGTCGGGCGCTCCGACGGCCGGTGCGCTCAGGGGCGGCCCGGCAGGCTCGGCCAGGGGCTCGGCAGCCGGCCGGCCGCGCCCGCCAGGTGCGCGGTGATCACCAGGGTGCCGTCCTCCACCTGGTAGTCCAGCGGGATCGTCAGTCGCTGCATGGCGCCGATCAACGCGGTGTTGCCGGCCTGGGTGACCGCGTAGACGGTGGCCACGCCCGCCTCGGCCGCCAGTGCGGCCATCCGGCGCAGCAGGTCCACGCCCAGGCCGCGGCGCTGCCAGGCGTCCTCGACCAGCACGGCGAGCTCGGCGCTGTCGTCGTCCCAGAGCAGGTGGGCCAGGGCGACCAGCTCGCCGTCGGCGGTCTCCACGGCCAGGGTCTGGCCGTGCCGCGGGTCCAGTAGGTGGGCCAGGTAGCGGTCGGCGTCCGCGACCGGGCCGTGGTAGCGGCGGCGCAGCGTCTCGGTGGAGCAGCGGTGGTGCATGGCCAGCGCGGCGGCCCGGTCCTGGGGCACGGCCCGGCGCACGGTCAGCTCGGCGCCGGCCGGACTGCGCAGCCGGTCGGCCACCTTGGGCACCCGGGGGCCGAGCACTCCGTCCAGGTCGACCAGGGCCTTGGCCCGGGCGAACTCGGTGGGGGTGAACGGCAGGTGCGGCCGGGAGAGCTCGATCAGGCCGCCGCCGGGCACCGGCAGCCGCATCAGGTGGCCCGCCAGGCTGGGCGCCGGCTCCTCGCCCGGGCGGCGCGGGAAGTGCCGCACGGTGAGCCGGCCGAACAGCTGCCGCAGCGCCACCGGCAGCTCGGCGGTGTCCAGCGCGGTCCGGGTGGCCAGGCCCAGCACATGGGTCGGCACGTCCACCAGGTCGTGCGCGTCGGCCGGGTCGGTCCAGATCTCCCGGCCGCCGGCCAGCGCCACCGCCTCGGTCAGCCCCGCGCGCGGCAGGTCCCGCGGGGCGCGCAGCAGGAACTCGTCCACGGTGCCCTCGGGCAGTGGGTGGGTCTGCAGCGAGATGATGCTGACCCGCAGCACGGCCAGCGCCGCGCAGACCGTGGCCAGGCTGCCGGGCGCGTCCGACACGGTGGTGCGCAGCCGCCACAGCCGGGTCTCGGCCGGCGGGCCCGCCTCGGCAGCGGCTTCGGCCTCGGGCGTGGGCGGCGGCGCGCCATGGGGATGGCGATGCGCCCACCAGGCGTGGAACACCGCCGTGGCGAGCAGCGCCAGCGCCGAGGCGAAGAGCAGTACGGGGCCGTCGTGCCCGTGCACGACCACGTTGGCGATCAGGTCGGCGGTGGCCACGGCGAGGAAGACGGCGGCCAGCTCGACGGTCGAGTGGCGCCAACGCGCGCTTCTGGCCTGCCGCCGCTGGGCTCGGGACGGGGTGGTGGAGGGGTGCTGGGCGGTCGAAGACGATTCACTCATGACACCACCATGACGGATTGGTGTTTCGCGATCACGAATCCGTTATGACCACGCGGTTAATGTCTGCGAGTGCGCCCCGGGACTCGGCCAGGTCTACTGCCGGATCGTCAGTTCGTCTACCGCGCACCGGACTTCGTCCAGCAGAACGGTCAGATCAGCCTCGCTGGTGGCCGAGTTGAGCAGGCACGCCCGCACCGCCTCCCGGCCGCCGAGCAATGTGCCCGTCACAAATGCCCGGCCGCGCCGCTGCACGGCGAGCGGCAGCGCCCGGTTGAGTGCGTTCAGCTCGGCCTCGGACAGGCCGGCGGGCCGGGACCGGAAGGCGACGATCGAGGTGTCCACCGGCGCCAGCAGCTCCAGCGCCGGGTCGGCGGCCACCGACTCGCCGAGCCGCCGGGCCAGCCGGGTGCAGTGCGCGACGTCGGCGGCGATCCCGTCCCGGCCGCGGTGCGCGATGGTGGCCCACACCTTCAGCGAGCGGAACGGGCGGGTCTGCTCGATGCCGTACTCGGAGAACCAGCCGAGCCCGCCGTCCTCCTCGTCCCGCAGGTAGGACGGCACCAGGCTGAAGGTCTCCCGCAGCTGCTCCGGGTCGCGGACCAGCGCGCAGCCGCAGTCCACCGGCACGCCCAGCCACTTGTGCGGGTCCAGGGCGAGCGAGTCGGCCCGGTCCAGCCCCGCGTAGCGGTGCGCGATCGCCGGATCGAGCACCCCGAAGGCGCCGTAGGCCCCGTCGACGTGCAGCCACAGCTCCTCCTCGGCGCAGAGGTCGGCGAGCGGCTCGAAGGCGTCCACCGCGCCGGTGTTAACGGTGCCGGCCGAGGCGACCACCAGGAACGGCAGCCGGCCGGCCGCCCGGTCGGCGGCGATCTCGGCCCGCAGCGCGTCCGGGTCGATCCGGCCTTCGGCGCCGGCGGGCACCACCCGCAGCTGCCGGCTGCCCAGGCCCAGGAGTTCGGCGGCCTTGCGGACGCAGGAGTGGGTCTCGCCGGTGACGAAGCCGACCAGCGGTGGCAGTCCGGCCAGCCCGTCGGCCCGCACGTCGTGGCCGGCCCGTGCGGCGGCCCGGCCGCGGGCGGCGGACAGGCAGACGATGGTGGCCATCGAGGTGCCGGAGGTGAGCAGGCCGCCGCCGGGCCGGTGGGGGAACCCGACCAGCTCGGCGATCCAGCGCACCACCGCCCGCTCCAGGTGCACGTCGGCGTGGTCGCCGCCCGCCGAGCTGGGGTTCATCGCGGCGGCCGCCAGGGTGGCGAGCACGCCGGCTGGGGCGGGAGCCGAGTTGACCCAGCCGAAGAACCGCGGGTGCCCGTTGCCCATAGGGGCCGGGAGCACCTGCTCGGCGATCACGGCCAGCAGCTCGTCCAGCTCGCGGCCGGTGTGCGGCAGCGGCGCGTCCAGCAGCGCCTGCCGGGCGGCCGGGTCCATCGGCCGCCAGACCGGGCCGGCCGGCACCCCGGCCAGGTAGTCGGAGACCAGCTCGGCAGCGGCATGGGCAGCGGTGCGGAAGTCGGACATGCGGCCGATCGTATGACCTTGACGCGCAGGTCAGCCGGGCCGTTCCAGTAGGTGGTCAGTCCAGCGATCCCGACAGGTGGGCGGCCGAGCGGCAGTACCGGGCGATCTCTTCATCGGTCAGCTTGGCGCAGAGCCGGCCCGCCGCCCCCGCATCGGTGTAGTTGACCGTGTAGTAGCTGACCAGCCCCTCGGTGCAGGCCTTGCGCTGCCAGCCGTCGGCCGCGGTGGCGCACTGCTGGCCCGCCCAGTCCTCCCGGTCCAGGTTGTACTTCATCAGCCGCGAGCCGAGCCCGCGGCTGCAGTCGTTGGCGCCGCCGCCGGCCTGCGCGTTCAGGCACCACTTGAGCGCCTGGCCGTAGATCTCCGGGTGGTTGGGGTAGTCGTGCGAGGAGAGGTAGAGGGTCGGCGCGTAGAAGAAGCAGGCGGACTGGAACAGCACGGGCTGCTGCGGGCACGGGTAGAGGTCGGCGGACAGCTTGTCGAGCGGGACCAGCGACTTGGCCTTCTCGTCCTCCTCGTCGGGGGAGAAGAGCTGCATGAACAGGCCCTCGGAGCAGGTGATGATCCGGCTGTCGCTGCCGAACTCACTGCACAGGTCACGGGCCTTGGGCACGTCCTGGTTGGTGACGTAGATGGTGCCGTGGCCCACGCCGTGCACGCACGGGCCGCTCATCTGCGGCTCGCAGAGCTTCAGCAGGTCGCGGGTCGGATCGCTGGAGCCGGCCAGCATCTCCTCGACCGCGCCGTGCAGGTAGCCCGCCGCGCAGGTGTCGTGCGGAAACGACAGCACCTTCTGGAAGTCGTGGTTGTAGCGCTTCACGGCCGCGTGGCCCAGCTCGTGCGCGATCGGGTGGCAGAACCGCACGGTGTACGGCTTCTCCTTGGTGATCTTGTCCAGGTCGGCCAGGGCCACGCCGGGGTCGGTCGCCTGCATCTCGGCCATCAGCTTGTTGCGCAGCGTGCTGCGGGTCCACACCGCCGGGTCGCCGGTGGGGGAGGCGGACGCGGCGCCGGCCGGCCGGACCGCGCCGGCCGCGCGGCCGGCGGTGGGGGTGGCGACCGGCACCCATTGGGTGACGGCGGCCGCGCCGATCCCCAGCAGGCCGATCAGGACGGCGGTCACGATCGCGAAGAAGCGCGGCTTCATGGCTGGCGGATCCCTACCGTTCGATTGCGTACGGTTACCGTCCCATCCTTAACCGTGACCGCGTGGCGACTCATCGGGAATTGCTCCGTCCGGGTGGTCGGCGGGCTGTGGCACGATGCCCGGACACCCTGGAGATTCGAACAGCCGAGGAGCCCCGCCATGGCCACCGCCGCCCCCGACCTGGCCTTCCGCCCCGCCACCGCTGCGGACGTCCCCGCCCTGGTGGAGCTGGTCGAGTCCGCCTACCGCGGCGAGAGCAGCCGGGCGGGCTGGACCACCGAGGCCGACCTGCTGGACGGCCAGCGCACCGACCCGCAGTCGCTGGCGGCCACCCTGGCCCAGCCCGACACCGTGGTGCTGCTCGCCGAGCGGGACGGGGCGCTGCTGGCCTGCTGCTCGCTGGAGCGCCGCACGTCCGGTGCCTACTTCGGGATGTTCTCGGTCCGCCCGGCCCAGCAGGGCGGCGGGGTCGGCCGCGCCGTGCTCGCCGAGGCCGAGCGCTTCGCCGGCGCCGAGTGGGGCGCCGCCGCGCTGGAGATGACGGTGATCGTGCAGCGCGAGGACCTGATCGCCTGGTACGAGCGGCGCGGCTTCCGGCGCACCGGCGAGCTGTCGCCGTTCCCGTACGGCGACGAGCGGTTCGGGCTGCCCAAGCGCGACGACCTGGCCTTCGAGAAGCTGGTCAAGGCTCTCTGACGGCGGTCAGGCCTGCGGGACCAGCTCGGCCGCCGGGGTGAACGGGCGGCCGTCCAGCGTCCAGTGCGGATCCGGGACGATCTCCAGCGCCGCGAACACCTGGGCCGCCACGTCCACGTGGCGCACCGGGAGCACCGCGCCGCCCGGCACCAGGCCGGGCCCGCAGGCCGCCACCCAGGCGGTGCGCTCCTGGGCGCTGCGCCCGCCGTGGCCGCCGGCGTCGACGTGGCCGTGGTCGGTCACCACGATCACCGTCCACTCCTCGTCGGCGTACCCCGGCCGGGCCCGCAGCGCCGCCAGCAGCCGGCCGAGCCGGGCGTCCGCCGCCTCGATCGAGCGGCGGTACTCGGCACCGCAGCCGAGGAAGTGCGCGGTCTCGTCCACGGCGCCCAGGTAGACGAAGCTCGCCTGCGGGTCGTCGTCCCCGGCCAGCACCGTGACCGCCTCGGCGGTGACCCGCTCGTCGCAGACCTCCCAGTCCTCGGGGGTGTCCTCCAACGGGGCTATGTAGGACAGCCGGCCGGGTGCGGCGAACAGCGGGCCGCCCTGGCGGGCCAGGAAGAGCGGCTCCCAGCCGCCCGCGGCGAAGGTGCGGCGGCGGTGCACGGCGGCCAGCCGGGTGGTGAAGTCCGGGAACACGTCCAGCCGGTTGCCGCCCAGGTGGTTGCCCCACACCCCGTGCTTGGCCACCGTCACACCGGTCGCGATGGTCGCCCAGCACGGCCCGGACATGGTCGGGGTGGCGTCGTCCACCTCCACCGGGGCGAGGAACCCGGCCGCCGCCACCGCGTCGAGGTGCGGGGTGTTCAGCTCCGGCAGCAGGTCGAGGCGGACGCCGTCGATGCCGACCACCAGGACACGTCGCGGCCCGGCGGGCCAGCGGCTGGACGAGGACACGGGGGCTCCGATCGAGTTGTACGGACAACGGCCTGCCCGCACCCTAGCCGGATCGGGCCGGGCCACTCGCCGCGCAACTGGCCGGATCCAGGCTCCCCTTGACGACCGTCGTCGAGAATTCGCCCCGACGTCACCCGCGGTTCTCCGACGGCCGGTCGGTGGTGGTGCCCTCGGGGTCGATGTGCGGGAGCAGGCGGTTCAGCCATCGCGGCGTCCACCAGGCGTGGCCGCCCAGCAGCACCATCACCGCGGGCACCAGCAGCAGGCGCACCACGGTGGCGTCGATCAGCACGCTGACCGCCAGGCCCAGCCCGAGCATCTTGACCACGATGGCATGGCTGAGCAGGAACGCCGCGAAGACGCTGACCATGATCAGCGCGGCGCAGCTGATCACCCGGGCGGTGATCCGCAGGCCGTGCGCGACGCTGTCGTGCCCGCTGTGGGTGCGCAGCCAGAACTCGTGCACCCGGGAGATCAGGAAGACCTCGTAGTCCATGCTCAGCCCGAAGATGATGGCGAACATGATCATCGGCACATAGCTCTCGATCGGGACCTTCCCCGAGACGCCGAGGGCGGGGCCGCCCCAGCCCCACTGGAAGACCGCCACCACCACGCCGTACGACGCGGCGATCGACAGCAGGTTGAGCACCGCGGCCTTGACCGCGACCAGCACGCCCCGGAACACCGTCAGGATCACCAGGAAGGCCAGGCCGACCACCACCGCGATGATGACCGGCAGCCGACTGGTCATCAGCTCCATGAAATCCAGCTGGGCGGCGGTGGTGCCGGTGATGTAGCCCTTGGCCGGGGTCCCGGCGAGGGCCTGCGGCAGCACGTCCTTGCGGAGGTGGTCGAACAGGCTGGTGGTGGTGGCGTTCTGCGGCCGGCCGATGGGGATGGCGGTGGCCAGCAGCAGATCCCCGTCGGAGGTCGGCTGCGGCGGGCTGATGCTCGCGGCGTCGGGCACACCGGTGAGCGCCTGCTGCACCTTGCCGGCCAGCGCCTGGCGGTCGGCCGCGGCCACCGCGCTCTGGTCGACGACGATGGTCAGCGGGCCGTTGGCGCCCGGTCCGAAGCCGGTGGAGATCAGGTCGTAGGCCCGGCGGTCGGTGAAACTGGTCGGGTCGGCGCCGTCGTCGATGTGGCCGAGCCGGATCGAGAACACCGGGATCGCCAGCACCCCGATCACGATCAGGCCGGCGGCCAGGAACCACCAGGGTCGGTCGGCGACGCGTCGGGCGTAGCGGGCCAGGCCGTCGGCCGGGACGGCCGGCTCCGCGCCGTCCGGCTGTTCGGGCTCCTCGGCGACCGCTCGGCGCAGGGTGAACCGGTCGATGTGCGGCCCGATCCAGCCGAGCAGCGCGGGCACCAGGGTGAGCGCGCCGAGGACCGCCGTGACCACGGTGACCGCGGCGGCCACACCGAGCTTGCCGATGAAGGCGACCCGGGACACGTACAGCCCCGCCAGCGCGATGATCACGGTGCAGCCGGAGACCAGCACGGCCCGGCCGCTGGTGCCGGTGGCGCGCCCGGCCGCGGTGACCGGATCCCGGCCGTCCATCAGCTGCTGGCGGTGACGGGTGATCAGGAACAGCGCGTAGTCGATCCCGACCCCGAGACCGATCATGGTGGCCAGCGTGGGGGAGACGGTGGCGAAGGTGAAGGCGGCGGCCAGCAGACTCAGGCAGCTCAAGCCGACGATCACGCTCACCAGCGCGCTGACCAGCGGCAGACCGGCCGCGATCACGCTGCCGAAGCCGATCAGCAGCACCACCACCGCGACCCCGAAGCCGATCGCCTCGCTGGTCAGGTCGGTGGCCTTGGGACGGGCCAACTCGCCCAGCGGGCCGCCGTACTCGACCTCCACGGAGGCGTTCCGCAGCGGGGCCACCGCGGTGTCCACCTGGTTCAGGTAGGACTTGCCCAGCGAGGTGGGGTTGGTGTCGAAGTGCACCGTGAGGTAGCCGATGTGTCCGTTCTGGGAGACGGTGGGTCCGGCCGCGGAGAGCACGTGCGGCAGCTGCTGGAGGTTGGCGACCACCTGGCCGGTCTGCCCGGACACCGCGGAGAGCGGGGCCTGCGCGTCGTTCAGCACCACCTGGGCGCTGGTGCCGCCGGAAGCGGGTGCGTGCGTCTTGAGCAGGTTCAGGCCGGTGTCCGACTGGGTGCCGGGGAGGTTGAAGTCGTCGGAGTAGGTGCCGCCGACGGTGTTCTGCAGGATGTGCAGGCCGGCCAGTGCGAGCAGCCAGCAGACCACCACCAGGACGAAGTGACGGGCGCACCAGGCGCCGAGTCTGCCCAATCGGCCGGGCGGGGGTTGCTGCGCGCTGGTCATCGGCCCCTCCCGGGGTGCGGTCGTCGGATGCCGGCCGGCGCCCTGCCGTGCCGGGCCGGGTCAGTCGCCGAGCACCACGGTGTCGGCCAGCTTGTCGGCGAAGGTCTGCCGGCGGTCGTCCCAGAGCGGCCAGAGGAAGCCCAGGAAGCAGGGGATCGCGTCCAGCAGGTGCGCCAGGTCGCGGAGGAAGGCGCGCAGCATCCCGGTCGGCCGGCCGTCCTGCGCACCGACCAGCTCGCTGCCCAACAGCTGCCGCCCCCAGCTCTGCCCGGTGCGCCCGGCCTGGTACCAGCGGTTGTAGGCGAGCAGCGGGAGCGAGAGCCCTAGCAGGCCGGCCTGCAGCGTCTCGTTGCCGGGGTCGGCCGCGCCGGCGATGATGTTCGGCGCGAAGCAGGCCAGCATGTCGATGAGGAAGGACAGCACGCGTTCCGTCCAGTGGGCGTAGCTCACCGAGACCGCACTCCGTTCCGCCGGGCCTGCCCCCGGTCCAGCCTGCCAGCCGGGCCCGGCCGCGCAACCGCCGTTGCGCCGACCGGCTGACGTGCCGTCAGTGCGTCCGGCCGGCTGACCGCCCGGCCGACCCGCCGTCAGCAGCCGGCGGCGGCTCGGCTGGGCAGGCCGGCCAGCAGCTCGCCCAGCTCGGCGGCCTCCGGGACGCCGAGGTGCCGGGCCAGCTCCAGCGCGTCCTGGAGCTGCCCGGTGCCCTCCGCTTGGCGGCCGGTGCGCAGCGCGTGGCGGCCCAGGCCGGTCAGCGCGCGCACCTGCTCCAGCGGGGAGCCGGCCGCCCGGGCGCCGTCCAGCGCCGCCGTGAACTCCCGGTGCGCCGCGTCCGGGCGGCCGCCGGCGTTCAGCAGCCGGCCCAGGATGTTGCGCACCTCGGCCTCGCCGCCGCGGTCGCCCCGCTCCCGGCAGAGCGCCAGCGCGGCCCGCAGGTGCTCCTCCGCCCCCGGGTACTGGCCCAGGGCGAGCAGCGCGTCCCCCAGGTAGGCCAGCACCCGGGACTCGCCGAGCCGGTCGCCCTGCTCGCGGTAGAGCGCGAGCGCGGCCCGCAGGTTCTCCACCGCCGCGGCCGGCCGCCCGGTGGCCAGCCGCAGCACGCCCAGGTAGGCCATGGTGTTCATCCGCCCGCGCGCCTCGTCCAGCTCGTGGTACATCGCGCTAGCCTGCAGCAGGTCCTGTTCGGCGCTCTGGTACTGGCCGATGACCAGGCGGACCGCGCCGAGCGCCATCAGCCCGTTGGCCTCGCCGATCCGGTTGCCCAGGCCCCGGTAGAGGGACATCGCCTGGCGGTGCGTCGCTTCGGCCGCCTGGTAGCGGCCGGTCAGCTGCTGCAGCGACCCCAGGCTGGCCAGCGCATAGGCCTCGCCCGGCCGGTCGTCGCGGGCCCGGCACAGCTCCAGCGCCTGGTGCAGGCTCTCCTCGGCGGCCGGCACGTCGCCGGTGAGCTGCTGGATCAGGCTGAGCTCGCTGAGCGCGGCGGTCTGCCCGGTCCGGTTGCCCAGCTCCCGGAAGAGGAGCAGCGCCCGGGTGGTGTGCGTGGTCGCCTCCGGGTACTCGCCGGTGATCCGGCCCAGGATGCCCAGCTGGCTGAGCGCCTCCGCCTCGCCGGGAGCGTCGGCCGCGCCGCGGGCCAGGCTCAGTGCCTCGGCGAAGTGGTCACGGGCCCGGGTGTTGCAGCCGAAGGTCCGTTCCATGGCGCCCAGTTGCACCCGCGCGGCCGCCTGCCCGGACGGGTCGTCCAAGTGCCGGAAGAGCTCCAGTGCGAGCCGTAGATGCTCCGCCCCGGCCTCGTGCTCGCCGGTCAGCCGTTGGAAGGTGCCCAGGTGGGTGAGCGCCTCGGCCTGGCCGAACCGGTCGCCGTTGCTGCGGGCGGTCTCCAGGGCGATCCGGTGCAGCGCCCGCGCCTGGTTCCAGTGCCCCTGGGTGCGCAGGAAGTCGTGCAGCGCGGCGGGCAGCCGGATCGCGTGGTCGGGATGCCCGTTGGCCGCCGCGTACTCGATCGCCGCCCGCAGATTGCCCCGCTCGGCGCGCAGCCACGCGGTGGCCGCCTCCTCGGTGGGCAGCTCGGCCCCGGGGGTGCGCTGGGCGGGCACCCAACGGTGCCGGCGCACCGCCAGCCGGCGGCCCGCCTCGATCACGGTGGCCAGGTAGGAGTCCAGCAGCCGGCCCACGGCGGCGTGCCGCACCGACGGGTCGTCCATGGTGCCCAGCGCCCGGGAGTGCTCACGGATGAGGTCGTGCATCCGGTAGCGGCTGCGGACCGGCTCGTCCACCAGGTGGTGGTCCTCCAGCTCCTCCAGCAGGCGGCGGGCGGTGGCCACGTCGGTGCCGTCCAGCGCGGCGGCCGCCCGGGCGTCGAAGTGGTCGCCGGGGTTGAGCCCGAGCCGGCGGAACAGCCGGCGCTGGGCGGGGGTCAGATCCCGGTACGAGAGGTCGAAGGCGGCGGCCACCGAGACGTCCTCGGCCCGCAGCGCCGCCAGCCGGCCGGCGGCGGCCTCCAGGTCCGGCACCAGGTCGGCCACCGACCAGGCCCGCCGGTGCCGCAGCCGGGCGGCGGTCAGGTGGATCGCCAGCGGCAGGTAGCCGCAGAGCCGGACCACCTCGACCACGGCCGGCTGGTCCGGTGCCAGGTCGGGTCGCTGCGCGGTGGCGGTGAACAGCTCGGCGGCCTCGTCGGGCGGCAGCACGCCCAGCGTCATCGGCACCGCGTCGCCCAGCGCCGGCAGCCGGCGGCGGCTGGTGACCAGCACCAGGCAGCCGGGGGAGCCGGGCAGCAGCGGGCGGACCTGCTCGCTGCCGCTGGCGTCGTCGAGCAGCAGCAGCACCCGGCGCCCGGCCAGCCGGCTGCGCCACAGGTTGGCCCGGGCGTCCAGGTCCGGCGGGATCTGCTGGGGTGCCACCCCGACGGTGAGCAGCAGCGCGGCAAGCGCGTCGGCCGGCTCGACGGCCGGGGTGCAGGGGGTGTGGGCGTGCAGCGGCAGGAAGATCTGCCCGTCCGGGAAGTCGGCGGCCAGCCGGTGCGCGGCGTGCACGGCGAGGGCGCTCTTGCCGACCCCGGGCATGCCGTCCAGGGCCAGGATCCGCACCGAGCCGTCGGGGCGGTCGGTGCGGCAGGCCGCCAGCAGCCGTTCCAGCTCCTCGTAGCGCCCGGTGAAGCCGGCCACGTCCCGCGGCAGGCCGGCGCCCGCGGCCACCGCCGGCAGCTCGGCGTCCTCCTGCGCCTCGGCGGCCTGCTGCTCGGCGCGCAGGATCTCCTGGTGCGCCGCCCGGACCCGGGGGCCGGGCTCGATGCCCAGCTCCTCGACCAGGGTGCGGCGCAGCCGCTGGTAGCTCGCCAGCGCCTCGGCCCGCTGGTCGGTGCGGTGCAGGGCGATCATCAGCTGGCGGTGGAAGGCCTCGCGCAGCGGATGCTCCGCGGTCAGCCGGTTCAGCTCCGGGATCACGCCGTGCGGCCGGCCCAGCTCCAGTTCGGCGTCGAACTGCCACTCCAGGGCCTGCAGCCGCAGCTCCTGGAGCTGCTGCACATGGGGCAGCGCCTCCTCGGCCAGCGACGGCAGATCGGTCAGCGGGGTGCCGCGCCACAGCCGCAGCGCCTCGGCGCAGCGACTGCTGACGGCCTGCCAGTCGCCGGCCCGGCGGGCGCCGCGGGCGAGGTCCAGCAGTTCGGTGAAGACCGCGCTGTCCAGCTCGGCTGGGCCGACCTGGAGCAGGTAGCCGGGGGCGGCGGTGCGCAGCCGGGCCGGGCCTCCGGGGCCGAGCAGTCGGCGCAGCTGGACCACGTGGTTGTTGAGCGAGGTGGGCGCGGTGGCCGGCGGGTGCTCGCCCCAGAGCGCTCCGGTCAGCCGGTCGCGGGATACCACTCGACCGGGTTCCAGGAGCAGCATGGCGAGTAGCGCACGCACCTTCGGCGAGCTGACCGGAAGCGCCGTACCGGTGCCGTCGTGGACCGTCAAGGGCCCGAGCAACCCGAATCGCAGCCCGGCGACAGGCTCGTCAGGGGTGGTCGGGCGGCCCTGCCGGGGCCCTTGTTGATGGTCCATTATCGGGATGTTACCCGCCCGTGAGCGGCCTACGGCAGGCTCATGACGACCGAGCCGGACTGGGTCGGTGCCGAACAGGGGAGGGCACCGATCCAGTCGGCCTGTCGCCGCACGACCCGCCGCACGAGGGAGGACAGGCCGCATGACCGCCAAGCGTGACACCTCCTGGACCTGAGCGTCCGCCGAACCCCGCTCGGACAACACGCCGACGTCTCACCCGGGTGCTGCGTGGGACGGCGCAGGTCGGGTAAGTGTTGGAGACAGCAGGGGCCGCCCGAGCCCCGTAGCTGTAAGGGGTGAGGTCATGACCGACAACGCCACTGAGTACGCCGTCGACGCCCGGGACGCCATGGACGACCCGGAGGACCTGGAGTCCGGCAGCGACGAGCAGCCCACCCCGCGTGCCGAGCTCTCCCTGGACGCCGCCGCCGATGTGGCCGACGCGGTCGAGCAGACCCGTCAGGTCCCGGTGGACGACGACGAGTACCCGCGCTGACCGGCGCCCCACCGCCGGTCGGCGCGTAGCATTTCGCCGGCGCTACCGCAGCAGCGAGACCGGGTAGAGGCGCTGCCAGCGGTTCAGCGCCAGCAGCAGCTCGGTGGCCGGCCGGTCGTGGCGCGGATCCCGGTCGGGCGCCAGGGCGCGGGTCACCGCCACCGGATCGGCCAGGGCGTGCAGCGGGGCCTTGGGGTCCCGGTAGGCCTGGGCGAGCTCTGCCTTCAGGGCCTGCGGATAGTCCGGGTCCTGGGTGGCCGGGTAGGGGCTCTTCACCCGGGCCAGCACGTCGTCCGGCAGCAGGTCGGCGGCCGCCGCCCGCAGCAGGCTCTTCTCCCGCCCGTCGAAGGTCTTCATCGCCCAGGGCGTGTTGTAGACGTACTCGACCAGTCGGTGGTCGCAGAACGGCACCCGGACCTCCAGGCCGACCGCCATGCTCATCCGGTCCTTGCGGTCCAGCAGCATCCGGACGAACCGGGTCAGGTGCAGGTGGCAGATCTCCCGCATCCGCCGCTCCTTGGGGTCGGCGCCCGGCAGGTGCTCGACCTCGGCGATGGCGTCGGAGTAGCTGTCGGCGATGTAACTGGCGAGGTCCAGCTCGGCCAGCAGCCCCGGGTCGAGCAGGGACAGCCGGGGTTCGGCGCCCCGGCCGGTGATCTGGTGCATGTCGGCGTGCCAGGGAAACGTTTCCGCAGCCACCGCGGCCGGATCGTGGAACCAGCGGTAGCCACCGAACAGCTCATCCGCGGACTCCCCGGAGAGCGCCACCGTGGAGTGCCGCCGGATCTCCCGGAACAGCAGGTAGAGCGAGGTGTCCATGTCGCCGAAGCCGGTCGGTAAGTCGGCCGCGCGCAGCACCGCGTCCCGGTCCGCGGGATCGGTCAGCTGGGCCGCGTCCAGCACGATGTCCTGGTGGTCGGCCGCGATGTGGCGAGCCACCGAGTGGGCGAACGGGGTGTCCAGGCTGCCGCGCAGCTCGTCCGGCTGGAAGTTCTGCGCCTGGCCGACGAAGTCCACCGAGAACGACCGCACCGGACCGGCGCCGGCGGCGGCCAGCCCGTGGGCGGCGAGCGCCGTGACCGCGCTGGAGTCCAGCCCGCCGGAGAGCAGCGAGCAGAGTGGCACGTCCGCGATCAGCTGCCGCCGCACGGTGTCGGTCAGCAGCTCCCGCACGGTGGCGATGGTGGTGGGGAGGTCGTCGGTGTGCTCACGAGCGCCGAGCCGCCAGTACTGGTGGACCGTCAGGCCCTCGCGGCGGACCCGCAGCCAGTGGCCGGGCTTCAGTTCCGCCATGCCCCGGTAGATCGCGTACCCCGGGGTCTTCACGAAGGCCAGCAGCTCGCGCAGCCCGTCCCGGTCGACCACGGCGGGCACCTGCGGGTGGGCCAGGATCGCCTTCGGCTCGGAGCCGAACAGCACGCCGTCGGCGGTCGGGTAGTAGTACAGCGGCTTGATGCCCATGCGGTCGCGGACCAGCAGCAGTTCCTCGCGGCGAGCGTCCCAGATGGCGAAGGCGAACATGCCGTTAAGCCGGGTGACGAAGTCCGCGCCCCAGCGCAGGTAGGCGCGCAGCACCACCTCGGTGTCGCTGCGGGTGCGGAACCGCACGCCGTGGCCCTCCAGTTCGGCGCGCAGCTCATGGAAGTTGTAGACCTCGCCGCTGTAGGTCATCGCGGCCAGCAGGCGCCCGTCCTCCTCCACCGTCATCGGCTGCGCACCGCCGACCAGGTCGATCACCGCCAGCCGCCGGTGGCCCAGCGCCGCATGCGGCTCAAGGTGCACACCGCCGGCGTCCGGGCCCCGGCAGAGCATCGTCGCGGTCATCGCGTCGACCACCTGCCGCTGCTGCCTCACGTCGCTGTCGAACGCTACCCAGCCGGTTATCCCGCACATGCCATGACTATGACAGGCCACCCAGCGTATGGCTAGGGTGCACGCTCCGGAGCCAGTAAGGAGTAATTAGTCGCCAGGATCGGCACTGGTCGACCGGCGTGTCGTTGGTGATGGTGGCGGCCCCCTCGCCGTGGGTTGGCGAGGAGGTGTCGCCGCTCAGCTGTGCAGCGGTTCGGCCGACCGTCCGAGCAGGCCCGCGACCAGTGCGGTCTGGGTGGGTACGGTGTCGGGGTAGATGAACTCGCCCTGGGCGTGGGCGCCGTCGCCGACCGCGCCCATGCCGCACAGGACCGGCAGGCCGAGGGCGGCGACGAAGTTGGCGTCGCTGGCGCCGCCGACGGCGGCGGCGGGCAGTCCGTCGCGGCCCTGTTCGCGGGCGACTTCGCGGGCGAGGCCGAGGAGTGGTGCGGAGGCCGCGTTGAGGGTCATCGGTGGCCGGTTCCAGGCGTGGTCGATGTCGATCCGGACCCGCGGGTCGCTGACCTTGATGGCCTCCAACTCCGCGTCCACGCGTTCCCGTTCGGCCTCGCTGCTGACCCGGATGTCGACGCTCGCGGTGGCCGGCCCGGCGACGACGTTGGCGGCGGAGCCGCCGGTGATCAGCCCGGGGTTGATCGTGGTGCCCAGTGCGGGGGCGGCGACGGCCGCGGCGGCGACCACGAATTCGGACAGTGCGGTGATGGCGCTGGCCCCGTCCTCGGGTGCGAGTCCGGCGTGCGCCTCGACGCCGCTGGCGGTGACGCGGAAGGTCCCGTTGCCCTTGCGGGCGGTCTTGACCGCGCCGTGCGCGCTCGGTTCCAGTACCAGTGTCACGTCGGCGTGGTGCGCGATGTCCTCGATCACCGGACGCGAGGAGCGGGAGCCGACCTCCTCGTCGCCGTTGAAGAGGAAGGTGACCGTGGGCACCGGGAGGCCGTACTCCCGGGCCGGCTCCGAACGACGCTCGCCTGCCGGTGCCGCTGGGAGGCGGCACCGGCAGGCAGGTGGCGGTTCGGCCGACCCTCAGCGGCCCACCGCCCGTTCCGCCCAGTGGACGAGTCGGCCAACCACATCGTCGAGGCGGCCTGGTGTGACTCGTCCAGGCGGGGGTCTGGGCGCGCGCCATGCGCGCACGCACGGCTAGGCGGGCAGGCCGACCGCCCGCTCGCCGCTGCGGCGCTGCTGGATGACGACGGCGGCGACCAGCAGGCCGCCCTGGGCGACGTTCTGCCAGAAGGCGTTGATGCCCTGGACGGTCAGGCCGTTGGAGAGGGCACCGAGCAGGGCGACGGCGAGCAGGGTGCCGCCGATGCCGCCCTTGCCGCCCTTGAGGGCGCAGCCGCCGAGCGCGGCGGCGGTGATGGACTGCAGCTCCAGGCCCTCGCTGCCGGAGACCGGCTGGCCGGAGCCGGTGCGGGCGGTGAGCAGGATACCGGCGAGCGCGGCGACCATGCCGGACAGGGCGTAGGCGGAGATCAGGTACTTGTTGAGGTTGATGCCGGCCAGCCGGGCGGCGGTGTCGTTGCCGCCGATGGCGTAGATGTTGCGGCCGATGTCGGTGTACTTCAGCAGCACGTGGATGGCGGCGGCGACCACGATCAGCAGCCACACCATGACCGGCAGGCCCGCGATGCTGCCGCGGCTGAGGAAGATGAAGACCGGGTCGTTGAGGACGTAGCCCTGGGCCGAGCCGTTGGAGACCAACTGCGCCACACCCTTGTAGGCGGCCAGGCCGGCCAGGGTGGCGATGGTCGGGTTGACCCGGCCGTAGACGATCACCACGCCGTTGAACAGGCCGATCAGGGCGCCGAGGGCGATGGCCGCCCCCATACCGGCGAACGGGTTGGCGCCGGTGGAGGTGAACACCATGGCACTGACCACGGAGGCGAGTCCGGCCTGGGAGCCGACCGAGATGTCGAGTGCGCCGCAGATGATGACGACGGTCTGGACGACGGCGAGCAGGCCGGAGATGGTCGCGGCCTCGGCGATGACCTGGATGTTGGCCCAGCTCAGGAAGTTGCTGTTGAGCGAGCCGAACAGGGCCACGACGAGGGCGAGGGCACCGATGAGGCTGAGGTTCTGGCCGCCGACGGTGGCGAGGAGCGCGCGCAGGCCGCTGCGCCGCTGCTCATCGCCATGCTCGCTCGCTGCGGACTGCGGCGGTGTGGTGGGGGCGGTGCTGGTGCTCATCGGGCAACTCCGGTCGAGGGGTGGGCAGTGGTGCCGGTGTCGGCGAGGTCGTCCGCCATGGCCAAGGCGAGGATGGCCTCCTCGGAGGCCTCCGCACGGGCGAGTTCGCCGGTGGTGTGGCCGTTCTGCATGACGACGACGCGGTCGGCGAGGCCGAGGACCTCTGGGAGCTCGGAGGAGATGAGCAGGACCGCGGTGCCTTCGCGGGCGAGGTCGGCGACGATGTGGTAGATCTCGGCCTTGGCGCCGATGTCGACGCCGCGGGTGGGCTCGTCGAGGATCAGCAGTGCGGGCTTGCGGGCGAGCCAGCGGGCCAGGACCACCTTCTGCTGGTTGCCGCCGGACAGGGTTCGGACCTCGGCCTCGATGGACGGGGTGCGCACCCGCAGCCGGTCGGTGAACTCCTGGGCGAGATGCCGTTCCTGGCGCTTCTTCACGAACCGCCACCGGCGCAGTCGGCCGAGGTTGACCAGCGAGGTGTTGTCGCGGATGGACCGCTGCAGGAAGAGCGCCTGGGCCTTGCGCTCCTCGGGGGCGAGTCCGATGCCGGCGTTGATGGCGTCGCGCGGGGTCTTCAGGCGGAGCACCTCGCCGTTCAGTTCCACCGTTCCGGAGCGGATGGGCGCGTCCCCGCTGAGGGCGAGGGCGAGTTCGGAGCGCCCGGCGCCGATCAGGCCGGCCAGCGCGACGACTTCGCCGGCCCTGACCTGGAGGCTGATGTCGGTCACATCGTCGGTGGTGACGTTCTTGACGTCGAGGACGACCCGGTCGGTGGCGACCTGCTGGCGGACGAAGAGGGCGGACAGGTCGCGGCCGACCATGAGGCGCACCAGCGCGCCTTCGTCGGTGGTCGCGGCATCGACGACCCCGGCGACCTGACCGTCGCGCAGCACGGCGATGCGGTCGGCGAGTTGGAAGATCTCCTTCATCCGGTGGGAGACGTAGATGACGGCGATTCCGTCGTCGCGCAGTCGGCCGATCAGCGAGAACAGCGCGTCGACCTCGTGCTCGGACAGCGAGGAGGTGGGCTCGTCGAAGGCGATTGCGCGGGGCGGGGTCGACCCGGTGAGCGCCCGCATGATCTCCACCAGCTGGCGCTGGGCGGCGGTGAGTTCGGAGCCCAGCAGGTCGGGGTCGAGCACCTTGTCGAAGCCCAGGCGCTCCAGGTCGGCGGTGATTCGGCGGCGCAGCTCGGCCAGGTCCAGGCGCCGCCCGGCGGCGCGCGGGAGGGAGCCGGCGTAGACGTTCTCGGCCACCGAGACGTGCGGGATGATCTCCGGCTCCTGCGGGATGATCCGGATCCCGGCCTTGCGGGCATCGACCGGTGAGGACAGCGTCAGGGGCTGTCCGTCGAGCAGGACGCGGCCCTCGGTGGGCCGGTGGTCGCCGGTGAGGATCCGCAGCAGGGTGGACTTGCCCGCGCCGTTCTCCCCCATCAGGGCGGTCACTTGCCCCGGGTGGAAGGTGACGGTGACGTCGCGCAGGGCCTGTACGGTACCGAAGCGCTTGGAGACGCCCTCGGCGGTCAGGCCGGCTGATCCGCCGGGTGGCGCGGCGGACAAGGGTCGGGGTGCGGTCATCGGGGCCTCACAGGCAGAGCGTTTCCGGTGGTTGTGCGAGGGCGGGCCGGTGCGGCGACGCATGGCAACACGTGACAGCGCTGCCGCACCGGCGGTTTGGTGCGGTGTCAGCTGCAGGAGACACCGGCGGACTGCCAGCTGGTGCCATCGACCATCTGGGTGGGGGCGAAGGCCTCCTGGGGGAAGTCCTTGCTGTTCTTGAGCTTGTCGTACATGGTCTGGACGGCCAGGGCACCGACATCCTTGCCGTTGATGAAGAGTGCTGCCTTCATACCGGTGGGCTTGCCACTGCCCCAGTCCTTGCAGGCGAGGTAGGCGCCCAGGCCGACGCCGTCGATGTTGTCCGGGGTGACGCCGGCGTTCTGCAGGGCGGTGACGGCGCCTTGGACGTTCTCGTCGTTGCAGCCCCACGCGACCCAGTGCTTGACGCCGGGGTTGGCGGTGATGGTGGCGGCGACCTTGTCCTGGGCGCCGGTGGGGGTGTTGTCGGTGGCGACGTCGATGTTCTGCACGCCGGGGACGGCCTGGTTGAAGGCGTCCTTGGCGGCCTTGACCCGGTCGCCGCAGACGGTCACGTCCTGCTGCCAGGCGGAGATGATCCGGGTGTCGGCGGGGTTCCAGCCGGCCTTCTTGAACTCCTCGGCGGCGCGCTGGCCGACCTGCTGGCCCATCTGCTGGCCGGAGAAGCCGATCCGGGGGACGAGGTCGGTCTTGGCGCACTTGGCGGGGCTGGGGCCGGTGGCGCAGACCTGGTCGTCGGAGGTGAGCAACGCGGTCTTGGCGTCCTTGGCCATCTGCACGACCTGGGGACCGACGGCCGGGTCGGGGACGACGACTATCAGCCCGTTGGTCTTCTGCGCGATGGCGGACTGCACCTCACTGACCGTCTTGTTGGCGTCGCTGCCCAGGTCGACGACCTTCAGATCGATCCCGAGCGCGGCCGCCTTGGCCTTGGCGCCCGCCGCCTCGTCGACGAAGTACTGCTGGTCGCCCTGCTTCTGGAGGTAGGTGAGCGAGATCTTGCCGGTCACCGGTGCCACCGCGGCCGCGGCACCGGAGGAGGTCTGGCCGGTCGAACACGCCGTCAGGGCGAGCACGGTGGCGATGCCGAGTGCGGCGGCGGGGGCGATGCGGTGGCGGAGGGTGGGACCCATGGCGCGGCTCCTGAAGGGAAGGTCATCAGCGACCGGTCCGAATTAACACAACCGATCGGAAAGCAACGTAATCAAACGCGTTGACTCACAGGAAACGCGTGGTTCACAGCAGGCGTCAAGTGTCTGGATCAACCTGTGCGATTTCGAAACCCGCTCGTTATGCGCCATGAGAGTGCGGTCTAGCAGGCAACCTGACGATCTGGGGAACATCGGACAGCCCTGTGCCGATGATGCGGTACGGAGCTGTTCGTATCTGTTTAAACTGTGAAGAGAGTGCTCTGTCGACCGCGTTTGCCCCCCGGCGTCGCCGACCGGGACGCAGGCCCCAGAAACCCGGGTGCCCGTCGTCGAAGTGAAGAGGCACACCAGTTGGTGAAGGCCTTCACCAGCTCCCGGCCGCGGTCGCGCAGGCCGGCGGTGCCCCATGGGTCTTGCTGATCTCCTTCGACGAAGCCGACCCGTGTTGGGCGTTGGAAGTGCGGAACGGCGGTGATAGGTATACGTATCCGGTACTCCGCATACTACGGGTCACCACGGCGGCCGGTCCGGGCTGGTCCACGCCCCGGAACCGGGGGCGCGGGCCGTTCGCGCAGGTCCGACGGAACTCGCGCACGACTCGGGTGGGACAGGGGACGCCCGGACGGGCCACCATAGGAACAGGACCGCGCGGGCACGCCCCGTCGGGCGCGGATGAGGTGGTTTGCGGTGGGCATATCACGGCCCGAATCCGCGCGGCTCGGATCGACAGGCGCCGAGCCGCCCGCCGACGATGCCCTTGACACCGTCGAAGCGCTCGCCCAGCTGCTTAGGGCGGCCCCCGAACGCATCGGCGCGTACAGCGGCGGGCTCTACCTGCTCTCCGAGGACGGGGAGCTGCTGGAGCTGCTGATGATCCTCGGGGCCGCCCGGCAGTTCACCCGGCCCTGGCAGCACGTGGCCATGGCCGCGCCGCTCCCGGTGACCGACGCGGTGCGCGCCGGCCGGGTGGTCTGGGTCGCCGGGCCCGAGGAGCTGGCCCGTCGGTATCCGCGCGTCGCGGTCGCGATGCCGTACGCGTTCTGCCTGGGCACCGTGCCGCTGGTCTCACGCGGGACGACGTACGGCGTGGCGTTCTTCATCTGGCCGGCCGCACACCCCGCCGAGCTGTCGCCCGACGAGCAGCACGGGCTGAGCGCGCTCGCCGCCCAGCTGGCCGAGCTGCTGACGGCGGCGGCCCGGTCCGGCCGTCCGGTCCGACCGGGACCGCGGCCGGTGCCAGTCAACCCGCCGGCGCCGGCCGACACCTTCGCCGCCGTGACTGGCCGGCTGCCGGAGGGGCTCTGCGGCATCGGCCACGACGGCCGGCTCAACCTCGTCACGCCGACCGCAGCCGAACTGCTCGGCAAGCCGGTCGAGCAACTGCTGGGCGTCAAGCCGTGGTCGGCGCTGCCGTGGCTGCGCGACCCGATCTACGACCACCACTACCGCGCGGCGGTGATCAGCGGACAGGCCACCTCGTTCGTCGCGCTGAGGCCGCCGGACCGATGGCTCTCGTTCCGGCTCTTCCCGGACGCGACCGGACTGACGGTACGGATCGACACGGCCGCTGTCGGCCAGCGCCAGCCGTCGGCCTCCGACGTCACCGCCGAGCCGCTCGCGCACACCCGCCCCGGCGCGCTGTACCACATCCTGCACCTGGCCAGCGCGCTGACCGAGGCAGCCACTGTGCAGGACGTGGTGGGCATGGTCTCCGACCAGATAGTGCCGGCCTTCGGCGGCCGGGCCGTCGCGATCCTGATGACCGAGGGCGGCAAGCTGCGGATCGTCGGTCACCGCGGCTATCCGGCCGGGCTGGTCGACCAGTTCGACGGCACCCCGCTGACCGCGTCCACCCCAGGCGTGCAGGCCTCGACGAACCCGGTGCCGGCCTTCTTCGAGAACCGCGCCGAGTTGGAGCGGCTCTACGCCGGTCGCCGCGAGACCCAGGACGGCATGGCCGCGTGGGCCTACCTGCCACTGATGACCTCCGGTCGGCTGATCGGCACCTGCGTGCTCGCCTTCGCCGAGCCACACCGCTTCAGCCTGGAGGAGCGCGCCGTGCTGACGTCCCTGGGCGGCCTGATCGCACAGGCGATGGACCGCGCCCAGCTCTACGACACCAAGTTCGAGTTCGCCCACGGCCTGCAGGACAGCCTGCTGCCGCACACGCTGCCAGTGGTGCCGGGCCTGGCCACCGCGGCCCGCTACCTGCCGGCCACCGAGGGCATGGAGGTCGGCGGCGACTTCTACGACATCATCCCGGTGGACGGCGACGCGGTGGCCGTGGTGATCGGCGACGTGCAGGGCCACAATGTGAACGCCGCCGCACTGATGGGCCAGATCCGCACGGCCGTGCGCGCCTTCGCGACCGCCGACGCGGACCCCAGCACGGTGCTTGCCCGGACCAACCGCCTGGTCATCAACCTCGGCACCACGCTGCTCGCGAGCTGCGCGTACCTGCGGGTCGAACTGGCCGGCCGGGAGGCCTGGCTGGCAAATGCCGGCCACCCCGCCCCCCTGCTGCGTGACCCCGACGGCAGTACCCGGCTGCTCGAGCCGCCGAGCGGAATGGTGCTGAACGTCGACCCGAGCGCCGACTACCCGCAGGCCCGGATCGCGCTGCCGATCGGCACCACGCTGCTGCTGTACACCGACGGCCTGATCGAGACGCCCGGCACCGACATCGAGCAGGCCCAGGCGGTGCTCGCCGCCGCCCTCGCCCGGCACGGGGCGGCGCCGCTGGACCAACTGGCCGACGCGCTGATCGGCCAGGCCGGCCACGCCGACCACCGCACCGACGACATCGCGTTGCTGCTGATCCGCTCGGTGCCGGACCGGGCTGCCCGGCTTCACTCGGCTCGTCCGTGACCGTTCCGGCCCCGGTGTCCGGCGGACGGCCCGAAGCTTCCGGTGCTAGCCGCGCGTGAGCTGCTCGGCCAGCACCGTCGGAAGGCCCGTCCAGTCGCAGGAGACGAACGAGGCGTGCGCGGCCGCGAGTCGGGCCACCCGGGCGAGCGCGTCGGCCTGGCTCGGGGCGGTGTCCGAGAGCGCCGGGTTCACGTTCTGGGCGTCGGTCATCACCAGCAGGTAGTGGTTGGTGTCGTACCAGGAGGTGTCGATGCCGCCGTCGACGAAGGCGTGGGCGTCGCCGTCGAAGACGACGAACCACGGACGCAGCGAGGCGTCGGGGTAGCGGGTGCGCGGGTCACCGGAGGCCGCGCCGAGCACCGACGGGAAGATCTGCGCCTGGCCGAGGGTGCCCGCCGCCTGGAGCGCGGCCAGATGCTGGGCGTACTCGGTGTCGGTCCACAGATGGTCGAAGGGGTTGTTCATCTCGAAGGTCCCCGGGATCGCCTCCAGGATCACCTTGCCGGCCAGCGCCGAGCGGGTCGGCCAGTTCCCGGCCCGCGCCGCGGCGTCGAGCGTCGGGTAGCCGCCCAACAGGTCGGCCGGGCGGTAGACGTCCGCGCCCAGGTGCGTCTGGACGAGCGCGTCCAGCTCGGTCGGGCCGAGGCCGATCGTGGCGTCGAATCCCGCCTTCATCTCCAGCTTGACCATGATCGGCGGGTGTCCGGGGTGGGCCGCGAGCCAGATCCGGATGTCGTCCAGGCAACTGCCCAGGTCCTTGTTGGCGCCGCCGCGGTAGAGGTCGGCGGGGCTGGACGCGTCGACGCAGTTGTTGTTGTTGCCAAGCGGGTTGGCGTGGCTGACCTTCCACTCGTGGGTGAAGGGATCCACCCACGTGTCCAGTTCGATCAGCGAGGCCCCGGTGTCCAGCGCGTCGGCGAGGTAGGGGAACTGGGTGGTGTCGTCATAGGTGTTGTGGATGCCGACCGAGGTGCCGGCTGCGAGCGACAGGCCACCGGTGTCGGCGGCGGACGGCGCGGTGGCGAGCGGTAGCGCGCAGGCCACGGCGGCGAGCAGGACGGCCGCCCGGCGAACCGGGCGGGCGAGAGCGGGCAGGACGGACATGGGACCTCCGAGAGCGGGGGCGAGCCTTTCTGGCATGTACGCGCGCGAGGTTAGCGAGCGACGGTGGCGTTCACATGTCGTTGCGTCAAATATGTTCGGACGCTGGGGCGGTGGTGGACCCCGTAGGAGGTGACCGGGTCGGTCCGTGGCCAGGTCCGACACGAGGTCGCGGCGCCGGCGGCCGATCGCGCCAGGGCCGCCGCGTCCAGCACCAGGACGGCCGGCTCGACCGCCAAGGCCCGTGCGATCGGCGCCCGTTGACGCTGGCCGCCGGAGAGCCGGCGGGGCAGCGCGGCGGCTTCGGGCTCGCCCAGGAGCTGGATCCGCCCTTGGTCGGGCTGTTCGCGCGGCCCGCAGCAGACCCTCTACGTGCCTGCGGCGGTCCTCAAGCCCGGCCGCAACGAGATCACCGTCCTCGAGCTCCACGCCACCACCGCCCCGACGGTCCGGCTGCTCGGTGCCCCCGCCTGCGGCGGCACCGGGGAATGACCCGCCCAGCCCTGAACGAGCGCCGCCGCTCGCGTCGTTGCGTGTGCGTTCGGTGACACTACGCCTCCGTTTTCGGGATCCTCGGCCCAGTCGGATCCGGCCGGGAACCGTCAATCCCGCTCGAAGCGCTGCGCCGTGGCTTCCGGCGTAGCGTGGAGCCAGAGCTTCCGGAAGCGGCCAACCCGCCGCTTCCTTCGGGAACCCTCCGGTGAGGGCCGTCAGGAGCAGTGGAGGCCGTCATGAAACTGCAGGACGAACTTCCCGTCGACCACCGATTGGCCCAGATCTACCGCTTCGGAGCCGGCCTGGCCGGCTTGGCGCTGCTGATCTGGGGCTGTTTCGGGTTGGCCGGCAACGTCGGCTTCTCCAGCGTCCACGGCAAGACCACCGCGGGCATGTCCAGCAACGGCGCGCTCGGCGTCCTGTCGATCATCTTCGGCGCGATCCTGATGATCGGCGCCATCGTCGGCGGCAACTTCGCCTCCTGGCTCAATATGATCGTCGGCTTCATCTTCTTCGTGGCGGGCTTCGTCGGCCTGATCGCGCTCGACGGCACCTGGAACCGGCTGGCGTTCCGGATGACCAATGTGATCTTCAGCTTCATCTTCGGGCTGGTGATCGCCTCCTTCGGCATGTACGGCAGAGTCAGCGGCCACCTCCCGCACGACAACCCCTACTGGCGGCAACGGCACGGTGGGGAAGGAGACCGGGAGGAGGAAGAGATCGCCGGCCGCTGGCACGTCCCAGCCTTCAAGAGCGTGCTGCGTCCGACGGTGCATCATTAGGTATGACTGATCAGCACACCGCACAGCGGGCCGAGATCGGAGTCATCGGCGGCTCCGGCCTCTACGCCCTGCTGGACGACGTCACCGAGATCACCGTCGACACCCCGTACGGTGCGCCCAGCGACTCGCTGTTCCTCGGCGGGATCGGCGGGCGCACCGTCGCGTTCCTGCCCCGGCACGGCCGCGGGCACAAGCTGCCACCGCACCGGATCAACTACCGGGCCAACCTCTGGGCACTGCACTCGCTCGGGGCCCGCCAGGTGGTCGGACCCTGCGCGGTCGGCGGGCTGCGCCCCGAGTACGGCCCGGGCACCCTGCTGATCCCCGACCAGTTCGTGGACCGCACCTCCGGGCGGGTGCAGACCTACTACGACGGGCTGTCACTGCCCGACGGCACCGTCCCCGAGGTGGTGCACGTGTCGATGGCCGACCCGTACTGCCCCGACGGCCGGGCCGCCGCGCTCGCCGCCGCCCGCTCCCAAGCCTGGGAGCCGGTGGACGGCGGCACGCTGGTGGTCATCGAGGGCCCGCGGTTCTCCACCCGGGCCGAGTCCCGCTGGTTCACCGCCGGCGGCTGGTCGGTGGTCGGCATGACCGGCCACCCGGAGGCCGTGCTCGCCCGCGAGCTCGGGCTCTGCTACACCTCGCTCGCGCTGGTCACCGACCTCGACGCCGGTGTGACGGCCGGTGAGGGGGTCACCCATGCGGAGGTCCTGGAGGTCTTCGCGCGCAATGTCGACCGGCTGCGCGGGGTGCTCTTCAAGGCGGTCGAGGCACTGCCCGCCGACCGCGACTGCGTCTGCTCGCACGCCTTGGACGGCGTCGAGACCGGCCTGCCCGGGGTTCCGGAACCCTGAGCCCGCCGCTGCGTCCCCCGGGCGATTAGGAAGGGCCCGCCCGGGGCACCAGCGGGGATATAGCGTCACCCAGAGGTCCAGAGGTGAGGAGGCGGGGATCATGGAGGGTCCGGCTCTCTCCCCGCGCGAACAGCAGCTCCTTGAGGAGATCGAGGCCGATCTGCGGACGGACTCCGTGCTGGACACCGAGCTGTCCACCATGCGGTTCATCCGGATGCGCCGCCTGCTGAACCTGCTGACGCCGTGGCGTCGCCACCGCCGGCCGCCGCGGCCCCCGGAGCTCGGCGGGCCCCCGGAAGCCGACGGCCCGCCGCCGCTGCCGGGGCAGCCCGCGTAGCCGCACGCCCGGGCGCCGCGGCATGGCTGTGCCGCGCCGAGGTCTTCGGCGCGGCACCCGCGGCACCCGCGGCGGCCTCAGTGCGCGTCCTCCAGGCGGAAGCCCACCTTGACGGTCACCTGGTAGTGCTCGATCGCACCCTGCGCGACGTTCCCCCGCACCTGCGTCACCTCGAACCAGTCGATGTTGCGCAGGGTCTGCGAGGCGCGGGCGAGCGCGTTGCGGATCGCGGCGTCGGTGCCCTCGTGGGAGGAGCCGACGATCTCGGTCACCCGGTAGGTGTGCTCGGTCATGGAGGCCTCCTGGCGGTCCTGGGGCTGCTGTCACCTCCACCGTGGCCCAAGCCGGGCCCGGGCGCGCGCCGAGGGCAGCGAACAACGTACCGAGGGCCCGAACGGTTCCCCGAACGGTCTAGCTTCACTCGAACTACTGATTGATGAAGAACGCCCGGACACCGCACACCGTTGATCCCTAGCGTCGACACCGTCACGCACCGCACGGGCCCGGGGAGGGACCAATGGAGAACGACACCGCGCCGACCTCGGACGGCGGCCTGACCCGCCGCCGCCTGCTGGCCGGGTCCGCCGCGCTCGGCGGGGCCGCCTGGCTGCTGCGCGGCGCCATCACGCCCGACCAGGCGCGGGCCGACGCCGGCCCGCCCCTCCCCGCGCCGCCCGCGTTCCCCGGCGGCATCGAGGTCTACCGCCAGGTCTTCGAGAACTGGGCCGGCGAGATCCATGCCGACCAGCTGTGGACCTGTGCCCCGAGTACCCCGGACGACGTGGTCACCCTCGCCAACTGGGCGCACGCCCAAGGCTGGCAGCTGCGCGCCCAGGGCTTCCGGCACACCTGGGCACCGCTCACCGTCGCCGACGGTACACCCGCCGCGAGCACCGTGCTGCTGCTCGACACCACCCGCCACCTCACCGCGATCAGCGCGGCGGGCAGCACCGCGGCGCCCGCCGTCCGGGCCCAAGCCGGCGCCGCCATGGAGCAGTTGCTCGCCGAGCTGGCCGGCGACGGCCTCGGCATCGCCCACTGCCCGGCACCCGGCGACCTCACCCTCGGCGGGGTGCTCGCCATCGGCGGCCACGGCACCGCGGTGCCGACCGCCGGCGAGACCGCGGCCCCCGGGCACGGCTTCGGCTCGGTGAGCAACCTGGTCACCGAGCTCACCGCCGTGGTCTGGGACGCCACCGCCGGCCGGTACGCGCTGCGCACCTTCGACCGCGCCGACCCGGACTGCGCCGCCTTGCTGGTGAACCTGGGCCGGGCGTTCGTCACCGAGGCCGTGCTGCGCGTCGGCCCGGACCAGAACCTGCGCTGCCTCAGCCGGATGGACATCCCGGTCAGCGAGCTCTTCGCGGCCCCCGGCACCGCCGGCGCCCGTACCTTCGCCGGGCTGATGGAGCAGACCGGCCGGATCGAGGCGATCTGGTTCGCCTTCACCGACTTCCCGTGGATCAAGACGTGGAGCGTCAGCTCCACCCAGCCGTTCGGCTCCAGGGCCGTGGACCAGCCCTACAACTACCCCTTCTCGGACAGCATCCCGACCCCGGTGGCCACACTGGCCGGCGAACTGGTCGCCGGATCCTGGGGGTTGGCCCCAACGTTCGGCCAACTCCAGTCCCTGATCGCCAGGTTGGGGCTCACCGGAGACCTCACCGATGTACTGCTCTCCGGCACCCTGATCCGTGACCTGCTCACCCTGGACGTGGTCACCCACCTGCTGGCCGACGGCCTGCGCTCCGACCTCTGGGGCCCCTCCCGCACCGTGCTGCAGTACGTCCGCCCGACCACCCTGCGGGTCACCGCCAACGGGTACGCCGTGCTGGCCCGGCGGGCGGACGTCCAGTGGGTGGTCAACCAGGTCACCGGCGAGTACCAGCGGCTGCTGACGCAGTACCAGGACCGCGGCCAGTTCCCGGTCAACGGCGCCGTGGAGATCCGGGTGACCGGCCTGGAGGATCCGGCGGCCAGCGGCGTCCCCGGCGCCCAGCCCCCGCTGCTCTCGGCGATCCGGGCCCGCCCCGACCACCCCGAGTGGGATGTGGCGGTCTGGTTCGACGTGCTCACCCTGCCCGGCACGCCCGGGCTGCACCAGTTCGGCCGGGACCTGGAGCAGTTCCTGATCGCCACCTTCGACGGCACCAGGGCCGGCCTGCGCGTCGAGTGGTCCAAGGGCTGGGCCTACACCGCCGACGCCACCTGGGCCGACCCCGACGTACTCGGCCGGGTGATCCCCGACAGCCTGCGGGCCGGCGGCGGCCCCGGCTGGGACGCGGCCGTCGCCACCCTCGACCGCCACGACCCCAACCATGTGTTCAGCAACCCGTTCCTCGATCGGCTGCTCGGGTAGGCACGGGCCCGCCGCCGGCGCAGGCTGGAAGTAGCCGCCGCCGGCGTCGCAGCCGGCGGCGCGTCGTGAGCCGTCGGCGCGAGGAGGTCGTTCGCCATGGCAACCGAGCAGACCGGGGCCACCGAGCAGCAGCGGTCGCCACAGGTCTGGCCGAGCCTGCGGGCCAGGGACGCCCGGGCCCTGATCCGCTTCCTGGTCGACGCGTTCGGCTTCGAGGAGAACGTCGTCTACGGGGAGGGCGAGGTGGTGCACCATGCCCAGTTGGACTGGCCGGAGGGCGGCGGGGTGATGCTGGGCTCGGTCCGGGAGAGCGAGGACGACGGCTTCGACCTCCCGCCGGGCAGCTTCGGCGCGTACGTGGTCACCGACCGCCTGGACGAGGTGTACCAGCGCGCCAAGGCGGCCGGTGCGCGGATCACCGCCGAGCCGCACACCACCGACTACGGGTCGTACGACTTCGCCGCCGTCGACCCGGAGGGCAACCGCTGGAACTTCGGCAGCTACCGGGGCGCACCGCGCAAGAGCCACCGGGCCTGACGGGCGACGGTCACCCACACGGCGTAGCGCCGGGAAATACCCCCGCCCCTCGGAGAGCTGTGATCCGTGGAGGTGGAGTCATGAGTCCCCAGCAGGGTGAGTACCGCATCGAGCACGACTCGATGGGGGAGGTGCGGGTCCCGGCCGCCGCCAAGTGGCAGGCGCAGACCCAGCGTGCGGTGCAGAACTTCCCGGTGTCGGGCCTGCGGCTGAACCGCGCCCACATCGCGGCCCTGGCCCGGATCAAGGCGGCCGCGGCCAAGGTCAACGGCGCGCTCGGGATCCTGGACGCCCCGGTGGCCGAGGCCATCCAGCAGGCCGCCGCCGAGGTGGCCGACGGGCGGTGGGACGACCAGTTCCCGGTCGACGTCTTCCAGACCGGCTCCGGCACCTCGTCCAACATGAACGCCAACGAGGTGATCGCCACCCTGGCCGGCGAGCGGCTCGGGCGGCCGGTGCACCCCAATGACCAGGTCAACGCCAGCCAGTCCAGCAACGACGTGTTCCCGTCCTCGATCCACGTGGCCGCCACCGCGGCCGTCACCGAGGACTTGCTGCCCGCGCTGGCCGAGCTGGGGGCGGCGCTGGCGGCCAAGGGCGAGGAGTTCGCCGGCGTTGTCAAGGCCGGCCGGACGCATCTGATGGATGCCACCCCGGTCACCCTCGGCCAGGAGTTCGGCGGTTACGCGGCCCAGATCGCCTACGGCCAGGAGCGGCTGCGCGCCACGCTGCCCCGAGTGGCCGAGCTGCCCCTGGGCGGCACGGCGGTCGGCACCGGCATCAACACCCCGCCCGGCTTCTCCGCCGCCGTGATCGCCGAGCTGGCCGCCGCCACCGGCCTGCCGCTGACCGAGGCGCGGAACCACTTCGAGGCGCAGGGTGCCCGTGACGGCCTGGTCGAGCTGAGCGGCCAGCTGCGGACCATCGCCGTCGGGCTCACCAAGATCGTCAACGATCTGCGCTGGATGTCCTCCGGTCCGCGCACCGGCCTGGGCGAGATCAACCTGCCCGATCTGCAGCCGGGTTCCTCGATCATGCCGGGCAAGGTCAATCCGGTGATCCCCGAGGTGGTGGCGATGGTGGCGGCCCAGGTCGTCGGCAATGACGCGACCGTGGGCATGGCCGGCGCCAGCGGCAGCTTCGAGCTCAATGTGATGCTCCCGGTGATCGCCCGCAATGTGCTGGAGTCGATCCAACTGCTCGCCTCCGCCGCCCGGTTGCTGGCCGGCCGCACCGTCGACGGGATCACCGCCAACGTCGAGCGGGCCCGCGAGTACGCCGAGTCCTCGCCGTCCATCGTGACCCCGCTCAACCGGTACCTCGGCTATGAGGAGGCCGCCAAGGTGGCCAAGCAGTCGCTCGCCGAGGGCAAGACGATCCGTCAGGTGGTCGTGGAACGCGGCTATCTGTCGCAAGGCCTGCTGACCGAGCAGCAGTTGGACGAGGCGCTCGATGTGCTGCGGATGACCAGGCCGTAGCGCCGCCGGGCACCAGCGCTGCGACCCAGCCTGCGGCGCAGCGCGGCGCTCGCCGGGCGGGTCCGTGCGACGCGGGCGTGCTCCGGGTACGGTCGGACCAGGCCGGGCCGGTCGGTGCTCGGGCAGCGAGGAGGCGGTGCGATGACCGAGCCGGCGGCGGCGAAGGGGGCTGCGGTGCGGTGCGTGCCGGCCGTGCCCAGCTGGGTGAGCCTGACGGTCAGCGACCTGGACAGCGCCCAGGCCTTCTACGGCGAGCTGCTCGGCTGGACGTTCAGCCGCGGCCCGGACCGCTGGGGTCGCTATGTGCGCGCCCTGGCCGGGGGCGTCGCGGTGGCCGGCATGAGCGCCTCCGAGCTGGCCCTGCCGGTCGCCTGGACCACCTTCTTCGGCACCGAGGACGCCGATGCCATCTCCGAGCGGATCCAGGCCCGCGGCGGCACGGTGGCGATCGGTCCGCTGGGCTTCGACGCCGGGCGGATGCTGATCGCCGCCGACCGGGCCGGCGCTCCCTTCGGCGTCTGGGAGGGCGAGACCGGTAGCGGAGCCGTCCTCAACTCGCTGGCCGGCGGCCCGGTCTGGATCGAGCTGCGCACCAAGGACGCCTTCGACTCCGCGATCTTCTACGGCGAGGTGTTCGGCTGGGACAGCCGCAAGTCGGGCGCCTTCGACGTGCGCTGGGAGAACGAGCGGGTGGTGCTGCGGTCCGCCGAGCGGAGCGTGGCGGCCCTGGTGACGGCGACCGACCCGGAGGCCCGGCCGAGTTGGAACGTCTACTTCTCGGTGGCCGACGCCGACGAATCGGTGGAACTGGCCGAGCGGCTCGGGGCCGATGTGCTGGGCGAGGTCAATGACAGCCCGTACGGGCGCTGGGCTGATCTGCGCGACCCGCAGGGCGGCCGGTTCTGCCTGCAGGGCCCGCGGCCCGAAGGCGGCTGACGGCCGCCCCGAGCGCGCCGGCCCCGGCCGTCAGTCCCGGTCCACGACCGCCCCGCAGCGCCGGCAGACGGTCGGCGGCCGCTGTTCGGCCAGCGCCCCGCACTCCGCGCAGACCAGCGGGAGCAGGCAGGCGCTCTCGCCACCGATCCGCTCCGGCCCGGCCGGCTCCCGCGGCCGCTCCGGCCGCTCCGGCCCGACCGGGTCGGCTATCGGGCGGATTTCACCCTCGGTGTTCGAATCTGCCATAGCCCGAGGCTACTTGTCCGCTATCCGAGCGAACCACCCGGCGGGTCCGTTTGATCACCAACGCCCCGGGTACCGCTGGCTGCTAGCTGCAGGAATCCCTAGCCGAGGAGGTCATGATGGAACGCGAGACCAACACCCCGGGCGAGCCCGCCACTCACGCCGAGCAGGCGCAGCGCCGGATGCTGGAGGAGGAGGCGGCGGCCGACTCCTTCGAGCACGGCGACGTCGAGTGGTACGCCGTACTGGGCGAGGACTGAGGCCGGACCGCACTGACCGGGGCCGGCACCGAGTTCGCGCGGGCCGGACCCCCGGCCGCGCTCAGGCGACCCACACCGTGGTCGCGTTGCAGAACTCGCGGATGCCGTGCCCGGACAGCTCGCGCCCGTAGCCCGAGCGGCGCACCCCGCCGAAGGGCAGCGCCGGGTGCGAGGCGGTCATCCCGTTGAAGAAGATCCCGCCGGCCTGGATGTCGCGGACGAACCGCTCCTGCTCGGCGGGTTCGGTGGTCCAGACATTGGAGCTCAGCCCGAACGGTGAGTCGTTCGCCAGCTCCACGGCGTGGTCCAGGCTCTCGGCCCGGTAGAGCGTGGCAACCGGGCCGAACGCCTCCTCGCGGTGGATCCGCATCTGCTCTGTGATCCCGCTGAGCACGGTCGGCGGATACCACCAGCCCTCGCCGAGCCCGGCCGGCACCGCCACCTCGCACTCCACCCGCGCGCCGAGGTCCAGCGCGTCGGCCACCAGCTCACCCAGATCCTCGCGGCCCTGGGCGGTGGCCAGCGGCCCGACCTCGGTGGACTCCTGCAACGGATCGCCGATCCGCAGCGCCGCCATCCGCTGCACGAAGGCGGCCCGGAACTCCTCGTAGACCTGCTCGTGCACGATGAACCGCTTGGCCGCGATGCAGGACTGCCCGTTGTTCTGCACCCGGGCGGTGACCGCGGTCCGGGCGGCCGCGGCGACGTCCGCCGAGGGCAGCACCACGAACGGGTCGCTGCCGCCCAGCTCCAGCACGGTCTTCTTGACCTCGTCGCCGGCCACCGCCGCCACCGACCGCCCGGCACCCTCGCTGCCGGTCAGGGTCGCCGCCGCCACCCGGGGATCGCGCAGGACGTCGGAGACGGTGGCGGAGGGGATCAGCAGGGTCTGGAAGCAGCCGTCCGGGAAGCCCGCGCCGCGGAACAGGTCCTCCAGGTAGAGCGCGGTCTGCGGCACGTTGGAGGCGTGCTTGAGCAGGCCGACGTTGCCGGCCATCAGCGCCGGTGCGGCGAACCTGATCACCTGCCAGAGCGGGAAGTTCCACGGCATCACGGCCAGCACCACACCCAGCGGGCGGTAGCGCACCAGGGCGCGGGAGGCTCCGGCGTCGGTCACATCGGTCGGCGCCGGGTGCTCGTCGGCGAGCAGCGCGGGCGCCCGGTCCGCGTACCAGCGCATCGCCTTCGCGCACTTGGCCGCCTCGGCACGGGCCGCGGTGAGCGGCTTGCCCATCTCGGTGGTCATCAGCCGGGCGATGGTCTCCTGGTCGGCGTCCAGCAGTTCGGCGGCCCGGTGCATCAGCTCACCGCGCCGCGCGAAGTCGGTCAGCCGGTACTGCGCGAAGGTCTGCTCGGCGCGGGCCAGGCGCTGTTCGACGGCGGGCGCCGTGTAGGGCTCGAAGGTCCGCAGGGTCTGCCCGGTTGCCGGGTTCACGGTCGCGATGGCCATCGGTCGCCTCCTCGCCAGACGGGACGTGCCGCCGCGGGTGCCCGGCACTGCCGCCGACCCTAGGCGCAACACCCGGCCCGGGCCCCGTGCGACAGGCGGCACGCACCGGCGGTTGCGCCGGGTGGGTGCATGCTGGGGGCATGCCCGAGGGTGACACCGTGTTCCACCGCCGCGCAGTTGCACCAGGCCCTGGCCGGGCGGGTGCTGACCACCGCCGACCTGCGGGTGCCCGCGCATGCCACCGCCCGGCTGACGGGCCGTCAGGTGCTGGAGGTCTGCCCGCGCGGCAAGCATCTGCTCATGCGTGTCGAGGGCGGGCTGACCCTGCACACCCATCTGCGGATGGACGGCCGATGGCAGGTCTATCGGACGGGGGAGCGGTGCACCGGCGGGCCTGGCCACCAGATCCGGGCCGTGCTGGGCAATGCCGAGTGGACGGCGGTCGGCTACCGGCTGCCGGTGCTGGAGCTGCTGCCGACCACTGCAGAGGCCGAGGTGGTCGGCCATCTCGGTCCCGACCTTCTGGGCCCGGACTGGTCGGTCGAGGAGGCACTGCGCCGGCTGGCCGCCGCGCCGGAACGGCCGACCGGGGAGGCGCTGCTAGACCAGCGCAACCTGGCGGGGATCGGCAATGTGTACGCCAAGAAGCTGTGCCGCGCGTGCGGGCTGACTGTCCGTCAGGGCTTGAGTCATCCGCTGGAGACGGTCACTTCGTCCCACCGGTCGGGCAGACGCCCGACGCTGAGACCCGGGCCGGTGGGTAGGTCGAGGTGGCCGTTGGCGAGGACGAACGGCTCGGGCGGCGTGGGAGCCGGTTCGATGACAGCACCAGCTCGGATCAGTAGTTGGCGGAGTGGTCCGCCACCACCTCCAGCGTCCACAGCACCTCGTCGACAGAGGTGTCGCACTGCCAGTTCATCGCGACGCTCAGCGTGAACGGGCGGTCTTTGTGCCTGCGCTATCGCGGCACGCGGTTGTCGGTACTCAGGACGTCGCCCGCTGCCGTGGAGCCCACTGCTCGCCGGAGGGCGCCTATCGCCGGGTCGGAGATGGAGACGGTGAGCGTGTAGGGCGGCTGGCCGATGATGGTGTTCCTCGAATCGAGCGGCGCCGAGAGGTTGACGGCGAGGGCGTCGATGCCGGGGCACAGGATCTGGGCCGGGAGCACCACCTCTGCGCTCCCGCCGTTCTCCGACCTGATGCGGATCCTGCCATCCGTCGTGCGGGAGGTGCCATCGTCGAGTGTGATCGGCACGTTGTATGCCCCGCCGACCAGCCCGTTCGGGCCCTCGATCTCCACCGCCACGCCCTGCGGCCCGAGAGGTGCGGACAGGTCGAGCGGCTGGTCGGCGCCCGGTGCGAGGAGGAGATCGAGCGTGAAACGCCCAGGATCGTGTGCCGAGCGCCGTTCGAAGCCGTATGAGCCGAGCACGAGCTGCGGGCCCGGTCCCGGGCCGCCCGGCCGCGCCTCGGGATGGGTGGGAGGCGTCGGCGACGCGAAGTGGTGGAATCCCTTGGCGCCGCACTTGCTGCCGTCGGTGACACCGCCTCCGGGCAGTGCGACGTCCGTCGTCGGACCGGAGGAACCTGCCACACGCGAGGGCGGGACTGCGGGCCGAGCGGCGGAGTGTGACTTGCTTCCCGGCCCGATGGTGATGGCGACGAGTGTGATCCCGACGGCGAGTACGACCGGCACGATGGACCGGACCTTGGAGCGGGGCCCGCGGGAGATGGTCGGCGCGGGTTCCGGTGACCAGCGGCGGCCTCCGGGATCCACCGGGGGCTTCAGCCGCCATCGTGCCGAGAGCATACGGGTGCGCGCCGTCGGTTCGTTGGCGGTGGCGCTCCGGAGGAAGGACTCGTCGAGCTCCAAGCCGTCGAACGGGTCCGGTGCCGCTTGCCCCGGATCGTCGGATGAGTGTGGCTGGGGATCATCGGCTATCGGCACCGCGCCAGTATGCCCGGGTGCCACCACGATCCGATCAGGAGGCGAGCGCTCGCCTAGCTAGGCACTGTCCGGCTGATCATGTGACTGTCGTCTGGTCGGATCGTTGTCCCGTGCATGGTCCGGGATGAACGCGGGGATCTGTCGGATGCAGAGTGGGAGCGGCTGCGGCCGTTTCTGCTGGTGAGCAACGGTCGGTGCGGGCGGCTGGCGTGACCAGGAACAGGGATAAGCGCCTATTGCGCAGGTCACAGGGCGTGACAGCACCCCCCGCGGCAGGGGGTCGCGACAGCACCCGCGACAGTTGCGCGGGGGCCGGCACTCAGGCGGCGTGGCCCTCTACCGGGTAGAGCTTGGCGTGCAGCACCCGCTCCTCCCACCACGGATCGTCCGGGGTGGAGACCAGGGCTGCCACCTGCTCGCGCTTGGTTGGCGCGGGCAGCACCAGCGGGCCCAGCTCCTCCATCTCCCGGTCGCTGACGCACTGCGGGCACTCCAGCCGGTCGGGGCCGGCCTTGAGATGTCGCCGAACAGCCCGTGCTCCTGGTCCTCGTCGAGCTCGTCCTCGTCTTGGGTGTGCTCGGAGCGGGCGGGGTACTGGGTGAGGGCGGCGTGCAGCGTCGCGCCGGCCTGCCACGCCTCGGCGTGCACGACGGGCTCCCGCACGGACAGGCCCCGACGGGCACCGAGGTCGACCCGGCCCTCCACCAGGAACGCCCAGTCGTCCAGTCTGTCGACGTCGCGCTCGGTCCAGCCGCGGGCAAGTCCGGCTCCCTGGTGGAAAGGGGCGGATGCCGTCGTGGCCGCTCCAGCGCAGCCCCATCGAGCCGCGCACCAGCGCGGAGTCGAGGATCGGGCGGCCCAGGTCCCGGTCGGCGGGGGGTGGGGGCTGCTGCACAAGGCCGGCTGAACCGCCGCCGGAGCCCGTGCACGCCCTGACGACGGGGGGTTGGTGTCACGTTCATTAACGGTGCCCCGATCAGGGGGATCAATTCCACGGTAGTGTCCGGACCATGGGGGACTCGATCAACGGCACACGCCCAGTCCAGTGGATGCCGGCCACGCAGGTGGAACACGAGTTGTACGGGGCCAAGAACCGGGGGGATCACGGCTGGTTCCTACGGCTGCTGGCTTCGACGCCGATCTATCGGGATGCGCGTCTGAGCAGCTTCTGGGACGACTCGGACGGTGTCGGACTGCTGGACTACCGCGATGCGTGGGGCCGGCCCTGCATCGCGATCCGCACTCGGGGTGAACTGCTGCCGCAGCGCAACGAGATCGCCCTGGTGGAGACGGGCTTCGCCGCGCTCGCCGAGCGGTGGCCGGGCGACGGATGGTGGCTGGTGGTCAACCCGGGTACTCCGCTGGAGACCTACTTCGCCGGGGATGCCCGCAGCCGCGAGCAGTGGAAGCAACTCGCAGCCGAGGCGCCACAACTGGGGCATGACGACGACGCGCTGGTGACCCGGTTCACCGGTCCGCTGCACGGGCCGCTCGCGCACGCGCTGGCCTGCGGCGGGCACCTGGCCGTGCACAACCAGGTGCCGTGGAACGAGATAGGCGACGTCTACTGGAACTACTCGAGGGATGTCAGGCTGCTCAGCCAGACCTGGGGATGCGACACGCGGCAGCAGTGGCGGGAGCAGCTCGACCACCTGATCAGGGCGCGGAACAGCCCGTGGGCACCAGAGTTCGTGCTGCGGCTGCGCAGGAACGCCCTCGCCCAGTATTCCGAGGCGACCGACCCGCACTGGTGGCGGGCGTTGGTGGCCAACACCCTCACCACGCGCGGATATCCGGCCGGGCACATCCAGCAGGCGGTGGACCTCGTCGGGCAGATCACCCGCTACGAGCAGCGCTTCCGCGCCGATGGCGTGCTACCACCGGACGGCTTCGTCACCAGTGCCGTCGGCTACGACTACGGCCGCGCGGTGAATTTCGTCCGGTGGGGTGTCGGTGCACGCTTCTGCACACCGGAGACGGCCGAGCAGATCATCCCCATCGCCGGCTCGCTAGTCCGCGAGCACTACGACTCCTGGGGGGAGTTCTCCGCGGGGTACATGCTCGGGCGGGTGCTGCGCTTCGACGAGGAGGAGTTCGGGCACATGTACACCTCCGCGCTCAACCCACACAACATCCTGACGACCGACCCGGCCAGCCCCTGGCGGAACCTCCCCTTCGCCTAGGCGAGAAGCGCGGGCTTTCCTACGGTGCTCGCCGCCACCGTGGCGGCGGGCACCGACCTTGAGGAGCCCGTGATGGCGACGCCGCCCGAGATCGACCACCAGGTCGTGGCCGCGCTGTACCAGTTCCGGATGGCCACCGCCGAGCAGCTGCGCATCCTGCACACCCCCGACAGCCAGCCGGAGCTGATGCGCCGACGGCTGCGCCAGCTGAGGGACGAGGGCCTGGTCGAGGACGTCGTCCTCCCACTAACCATGCCTCCCGCACCCACAGGCGCCCCCGGGCCGGCCTGCCCGGAATCCGGCCCCGGGCAGCGCCCGCAGGGAACGCGGGGCCGTCGGCACCTCCATGGCCGGCGGCCCCGCACCATGCCGTTGTCGAGTACACGTACTCATGCGCCCGATACGCGCGAACTGGCACCATGCGAGCCATGACACCGAGCCCTGAACCGACCACTCCCTACCGCTGGACCACCAGGCGGATCGCCGCGATCGCCGCGATCGCCGCCGTCACGGTCGGACTGGGCATCGGCCTCACCCTGCTCGCGCGCGCCTGCTCCGGAAAGCCCTACCCCGTGGCCGATCCCGTCGCCACCGCCCACCGGCTCGACGACCGGACCCAGGCCGTCTACGACGCTATGGCATTGCCCCCCGTGCACCTCGAAACCGCGTGGGGCCAAAACGACATCAGTGCCGACAGCAGCGCCTGCGGGATACGGGGGATCCAGGCCCGGATCGACAAGGTGGTCGGCGGCTGGCACCCCGCGCCGAACACCTACGCGATCATCGAGGGCTGGAAGGTCGCCAACGTCACCAGGCCCGCCGCCCAGGCCGCGCTCCAGCGCGCCCAGCAGACCCTGACCACCCGTGGCTGGACGGTGGTCAGCTACGACCCCACCTCCGTCCACCTGGTGCTCCAACCGCCCGCCCCCGCCGGCGACACCGTCGATGTCGCCTTCGACTCGCTGGAGCACATCGGAGTCACGGCCACCTCGGAGTGCGCCACCGTCACCTCGGACCTCTTCCCCGGCACGGGGACCCTGCCAAGCCCGAGCGCGCCGTTCCAGCTGCGCAACTGACGTGTCGTCAGCCCACCAGGGCAGCTTCCCCGCCGCGTCGAAGTACCCGCCGGTCGGGCCGTCCGGGCCGATCTGTGCCATCCGCACGATGATCTCGGCGCCCTGCTCCACCGTCTGGTGGCCGGCACGACGACGTCGTTCTACTTCAGCGACCTCGACGACATCGTTGACCTGGAAGACAGGGCCCGCTTCCCACCCAACTCGCAGATCCTCGGCACGTAGAAGCAGGCGGTGGGGACCGCACCGGCAACCACATTCGGGCTTGCCTGTCCCGCAGCCACTACCTTCGTCGACTCGGATCCGTCTCACGCAATCCAGTCGCTCGCCCTGTTAGTCGTCGGCAGCGGACGCCTGGTCGCACTCGCTCCGGCTACCGCTCTACCGTCCGTCGTCCTCTCCCACGTCGCCCGCCGAGGCCCGATGTGGAGGTGCAGTGACGCATGGCCCCCGGTGGCCGCCACCGGTCCCGTGCTGACTCAGGCCCGCCGTGCGGCCAGAGGATGTCAGGCGAGGTGGTCGGAGACGAGGTTGGCGAAGTCCTCGGGGGTGAGGATGCGGATTCCGAGGTCTCGGCCTTGTCTTTCTTGGATGCGGCCTTCTCCTCGGCGACCAGAAGGGTAGTCGTACCGGCCGGGCGCAGCAGAGCGGCGAGTTCGGCGGGCAGCGCGCCACCCTCGCCGAGTGGTTCCTAGTCCTGCATCATGTTGCCGACGTAGCGCAAGACCATGTGCCAGGTGGATCCCGGGTACTCCAGAGCCACCGGATCCGCTGCCCGCATCAGCGCCAGCAGCCGCTCCTCCGCTCCACCCGGGTCGGCCTCGCCGTCGCTCTCGGGATCGTAGGCGTCGCGCTCCACCTCCAGGGCGTGCAGGAAGTACGCCAAGGCGTCGACGCTGCTGTTCAGCAGATGTGGTGAGCCTCCGTCGGGGATGGAGTAGACGAGTCCGGTCACGGTGTCCACCATCACGCTGTCGAGGACGATGCCGCCGACGGTCAGCCACACCGACATGTCGAACGGGCAGTTGGGGTACTGCTCCGCGACCCGCTGCCAGGCCTCGCCCCCGATCCGCACGTAGCCGTCGACGAGTTCCTGACTCGACTCGAACCACCGCTCGCGGTCCGGGAGCCCGACGTCCCGCAGGAACGCACGGGTCGGAGCGTGCGTGATTCCGGCGAGCAGGTGGTCCGGTATGACAAACAGGCCCCCGGATGTGAAGGCCTGCTCCATGGCGACGCGATCGATCAGCGGCTTCATGACGCCATGATCCTGGTAGCCACCGACAGGACCGCAGCGACCCATCACCCACGTCAGCGGCTCACGCCCCTGGTCGCCCCAAGGCTCCGTACCACCGCAACCACTTCACACGGGGGCCATACAGCGCCGCACCGACCTTCCGCAGACGCCTGGCGGGTCAACCGATCCTGCCCGGCTGGAGCCTGGGGCGCCCGTACGATCCTGACACCGCATCACCTCATGTCTGGAGCGGCCCATGACCGTCCTCCCCACCGACCACCCTGGGTGGCAGCGTGCCGAGGACGGCACCCTGGTACGGCCGGTCCTTTCCGGCCCGGGCACTTGGCTGGCCACCTGGCGCGATGGGCACATCGATCTCGCCTGCGATCCTGGTCGTCGGTGCCCTGACGCTGAACGCCACGGTGGGCGGCGTGCAACGGCTGCGCGCCGAGAAGGCGCTGTCCGCTCTCTCGGCGGGGCAGCAGCGCAGGGCTCGGCTGGTGCGGCGGAACGACGTGGTCCTGGTCCCGGCAGGACGACTGAGGCCGGGGCAGGTCATAGAACTGGAAACCGGAGACGTGGTCCCGGCGGATGTCCGGCTAACGGATACTGCTCCGCACGACGACCCGCGGCGTCGCGGCCATGCGGCGGGCCGGGACAGCACAAGCCGCGCTCGCCGTCACCATGAGCCAGCGGGCAGGTCCAGCACTCGTCAGTGCCAGCCAGCCCGGCGTGGCCCAAGGGCGGCCCAGGGGGCCGACCGGTTAGGGCCCAGCTGGCCGGGCGACAGAACGAGGCCGTCGTGCCAGCCAGGACCGTATAGGCGCCCTCCCGCTGCGGATTCGCGACCGGATCATCGGCGCACTGGCCGTCGGCTGGCCCGATGCAGTCCGTTCGGACTCCGACACCGAGCGCCGTCAGACCAGCTATCGCCTCGCGCTGTCCAGCCCTGCGGCCCCCACCCGGCATCGGAGAGCCGTGGTTCCGGGCCGCCCTGGACGTGCTGGCCGAGCCGGTCCTGCTGCTGCTCACCCCGGTGCGGGACGGCCCTGGCGTCCCCGTCGACGCCCGGGTGCTGCCCGACCGGTGCGCATCAGCATCGCGAACGTCTCCAGCCGCCCTGGGCCCGGTTGGTTCGCGCTGTGCGTCTGTTACTGCGCGACCGGCTTGGGTGGAAAGGCGTGGTCGATGTTGTCCTCGACCCAGGAGCGGAGCGCGTTGAGCGGGACGGCGGCACTCTGGCCGAGAGGGGTGAGGGAGTACTCGACGTGCAGTGGGACGGCGGGGTAGACGGTGCGGTCGAGGAGGCCGAAGTCCTCCAGCCGGCGCAAGGTCTGGGTGAGGACCTCGGGGCTGACGCCCTGGAGCCTGCGCTGGAGCTCTCCGAACCGCTGCGGCCCCTCCTCCAGGGCGCCGATGGCCAGGGCGGACCACTTGTTGGCGAGCAGGTCGAGTAGTGCGCGACAGGGGCACTGGGCGGCGTAGACGTCGTGGTTTCAGGAGATGACGAATTCTTGAATCACCGTCCCTCGGCCAATGCCAACCCCGGCTGGAGGGACGGAGGTGGGGGGTACGCAACCGGCACGTGGGCGCCAGTTGCGGTCCGCCCTGAAAGATGATGAATCGCTAATCCTGCGGCAGTCAGTCATGGATGTGCCTGCCCTCCGCGCTTCCGGCGGCAAGCCGCCTCGTCCCGGATGCGCGGGCCGTTCCGTCGGACCTTCGGCGCGGTGTGTGCCGATCACGAACGGTCTGCCCGGCCCCGAACCCCCTTGACTGTTCCGCGGTACGGCCGTGGCTGGTGCGCTGCCGGTCCGGCCGGGTGTTCATGGCAGATGTGCGTGATTCTGGACTTGAGCAGCCCATGCCGCCAGGTCGTGCCCGTGCGACCGGCGCGAGGGCCGGCCGGCTGAGACGGGCTGCGGCCCGTTGTGCCCGTCGCGCGCCGCGACACGGGCACACAGACGCGACTGGTGACCCGAGCGGAGGTCATACGGCTGATGAGCGGCAGCGAGCATGAGTCGGCAGGAGCGCGCGACACGACCGAGGGTCGCGTCTACACCGTCACCGGCGGCGACTGGGGCGAGGTGGTGGACGCCGCCGCGCAGGTCGATGACGAGCGGATCATCGTCAACATGGGTCCGCAGCACCCGTCCACGCACGGCGTGCTGCGCCTGGTCCTGGAGATCGACGGCGAGACGGTGAGACAGGCCCGCTGCGGCATCGGCTACCTGCACACCGGCATCGAGAAGAACATGGAGTTCCGCAACTGGGTCCAGGGCACGACCTTCGTGACCCGGATGGACTACCTGATGCCGCTGTTCAACGAGACCGCCTACTGCCTGGCGGTGGAGAAGCTGCTCGGCATCACCGACGACGTCCCCGAACGGGCCACCGTCATCCGGGTGTTGATGATGGAGCTCAACCGGATCTCCTCGCACCTGGTGGCGATCGCCGCCGGCGGGATGGAGATCGGCTCCACCACGCTGATGATCTACGGCTTCCGGGACCGCGAGGTCATCCTCGACATCTTCGAGCTGGTGACGGGCCTGCGCATGAACCACGGCTACGTCCGGCCGGGCGGCCTGGCGCAGGACCTGCCCCCGGGCACACTGGACCAGATCCAGGAGGGCGTGAAGCTGCTGCGCTCGCGGATGCTGGAGTACGACAAGCTGGCGACCGACAACCCGGCCTTCAAGGCCCGCCTGGTCGACGTCGGCCACCTGGACCTGGCCGGCTGCATGGCGCTCGGCGCCACCGGCCCGATCCTGCGGGCCACCGGCCTGCCGCACGACCTGCGCAAGTCCGATCCCTACTGCGGCTACGAGAACTACGAGTTCGAGGTCGCGGTGGCCGACACCGCGGACTCCTACGGCCGGTTCCTGATCCGGCTGGAGGAGATGCGCCAGTCGCTGCGGATCGTCGAGCAGTGCCTGGATCGGCTGGCCCCCGGCCCGGTCATGGTGGCCGACAAGAAGATCGCCTGGCCCGCCCAACTGGCCGTCGGCCCGGACGGGTTGGGCAACTCGCTCGACCACATCCGGAAGATCATGGGCGAGTCCATGGAGGCGCTGATCCACCACTTCAAGCTGGTGACGGAGGGCTTCCGCGTCCCGGTGGGGCAGGTCTACGTGGCGGTCGAGTCCGCCAGGGGTGAGCTGGGAGTGCACGTCGTCTCCGACGGCGGCACGCGGCCGTACCGGGTGCACTTCCGCGACCCGAGCTTCACCAACCTGCAGGCGATGGCCGCGATGTGCGAGGGCGGGCAGGTCGCGGACGTCATCGTCGCGGTGGCAAGCATCGACCCGGTGATGGGAGGCGTGGACCGGTGAGGACCGCGTGGAAATGCAGCCAGGGGCAGGTGCAGCGATAGGGCGCCGAGCATCACCTCCCAGGCCAGCAGCCGCCGCCCAGCGGCACGTTGCACACCCCGCGCATCCAGCGCAAACAGAACCATGGTTCTGCTCATGTCCCCACAAGCAGAACAGCGATTCTCTTTGTGGGGGCGTGGTGCCTCGGCTCACCGACGCGCGCAAGGAACTCCGGAAGACCCAGATCGCCGAGGCCGCCGTCCGCTGCTTCAGTCGCAACGGCCTGGAACGGACCTCGATCGCCGACATCACCGCCGAGTCCGGCCTCTCGGCCGGCTCGATCTACGCCCACTACCGCAACAAGGCCGACCTGGTGCGGGCCGCCGCCCGTGAGGTGCTCGCCAAGCGCGCCGACGTCCTCGGCGAGTACGCCGCGGCCGACGCCCCACCCGGCCCAGACGAACTGCTCTCCCGCCTGATCGCCGCAATCAACCCCGCCGAGGCCCGCGTCGGCGTGCAGACCTGGGGCGAGGCGACCACCGACCCGGCCATGCGCGACATCGTCGTCGACATGACCGACCGGATGCGCGCGATGCTGCACGACTGCGTCACGGCCTGGCTCGTCAAGGTCGAGCAGCACGAGCCGGCGCAGGCTCGGGAGCTCGCCACCCCGATTGCCCACCGGGTCATGGCGCTGTACCAGGCCGAACTGCTGTACACCGCCTTGCGAGCACCGACCGAGGAGACAGCGTCATGACCACCGCGACCGCTTCATTCGCCGCCTGCACCGTATTCCGGATCGGCTACGGCGCATTGGAGCTCGAGCGCCTGCGCGACCGCCGCGGCGAGGCCGTCGCGCTGCTGCGCCGCGCGGTTGGCAAGGTCCTGGTGGACACTGGCGCTCCTGGCTTGCGTAGGAGCCTCACAGGCGCTACGAAACCTCTCATCGGACGGCGGCGACCCGCCTGCGACCCTTCAGTGTCGTGGTGGCCGTTCTCGGTCCGAGCGCGGAGCTGCTGGTGAACGGGCCGGACTGCGCGAGGTCAAGTGTGTGAAGGTGCGGCGGTAGGCGGTGGGGGTGGTGTCCAGTGTGCGCCGGAAGTGCAGTCGCAGGTTGGCTGCGGTGCCCAGCCCGCAGTCCCGCGCGACCTGATCCACCGAGCGGTCCGTGGTTTCCAGCATTTCCCGTGCTCTGCCGAGTCGGGCGTTGAGCAGCCACTGCAACGGGGTGGTGCCCGTCTCCTCGGTGAACCGGCGCATGAAGGTGCGCTGCGAGAGGCCCGCGTGCCGGGCGAGCACGCGCAGCGTGAGCGGCTCGCCGAGCCGTTGCAGGGCCCATCCGCGGATGCTGGAGAGCGATGCCTCGCCGGCCACCGCGACGGGAGCCGGTACGTATTGGGCCTGCCCGCCGTCTCGGTGCGGGGCGGCGACCAGACCGCGGGCGATCTGGTTGGCTGCGTCCGCGCCCAGGTCGCGGCGCACGATGTGCAGGCACAGGTCGATGCCGCAGCACACCCCGGCTGAGGTGAGCACGTCGCCCTGGTCGACGTAGAGCACGTCGCGCTCGACGGTGACGGCTGGGAAGTCCCGTTCGAACTCGTCGATGTGTTTCCAGTGGGTCGTGGCGTGCAGCCCGTCCAGTACGCCCGCCTGGGCCAGCGCGAAGGCGCCCGTGCAGATCGACACCACACGCTTGCCCCGGTCGCGGGCTTGGGCCAGTGCGTCGAGCGCGGCGTCCGGCAACGGGAGGATCGGTTCGAATCCCGGCACGATCACGGTGTCGGCGGTGCGCACCTGTTCCAGGCCCCCGGCGGCGAGCAGGGCGAAACCCGCGGTGGTGGCCACCTTCGCGCCCAGCGCGCACAGGGTCATCTCGTAGGGGGTTTCCGGCCGGGCGGTGAAGATCTGTGCCGGGATCGCCAGGTCGAGCGGGGTGACCCCGTCCAGCGCCAGGACCGCGACGTGATGCACTGTCATGGCAAGATCCTATCGAAGTATGGAAATTTTGCCTCTCACCAGGTCAGGGGGGTCGCGGCCAGGCTGAAGACATGACCGCACCTACCCACGAGGCGACCGCCGACCTGATCACGCTGCCCGGCACTCCGCTTGCCGACGCCGTCGTGAACCTCATCCGGCCAGTGGAGACGCCGTCCGTCGTCAACCACAGCATCCGCAGTTACCTGTTCGCCCGGCTGGTGGCCGACCGCCTCGGCCTGGCCGCCGGCCACGACTACCACGACGACCTGTTGTTCGCCGCGTGCGCGATGCACGACCTCGGCGTGGCGTCGGACGGCCCGCACAGCCAGCGGTTCGAGGTCGAAGGCGCCGACCGGGCCGCCTCGTTCCTGACCGGCCGCGGAGTACCCGCAGCCGACGCCGACCAGGTCTGGCAGGCCATCGCCCTGCACACCTCCCCGGGCATCGCGGAACGCCGCGGCACGCTGTGCCTGCTCGTCCGCGAGGGCGTCACCCTCGACGTCAGCGGCCCGGTGAGCGCCAACACCGTCGACGCCGTCACCGACGAGCAGGCCGACGCCGTGCACGCCGCCTATCCACGGCTGGACATGGCTCGCTCACTCACCGATGCGATCGTCGCGCAAGCCGCGAAAAACCCGAAGAACGCACCCCGGTACACGGTCCCCGGCGAACTCCTGCGCGAACGCGAGACCTTCGGCCGGACCCGGCTGGAGCACACCTGCCGCTCGTCCCGCTGGGGCAACTGACTCCACGAAGCCCACGGCCCCGTCAACAAGGAAAGGGAAGCACCACAATGACCGTCCACACCATCGAGGTCCCCGAGGACAACGCCGTCTTCGGGCAAACCACCAGCGCCTTCGCAAGCTTCGGCTATTCCGCTGCGGTCCGCGCGCACGGCCTCTTGTTCATCGCCGGAACGATCGGTCGCCGCGCCGACGGAACCATCCCGGACACCATCGAAGAGCAGACCGAGATCGCCCTGCGGAAGATCGAAGAGATCCTTCGGCTGGAGAACCTCGACATGTCCGCCCTCGTCGACGTCACCAGCTACCACGTCGACATCCGCCAGCACCTGCCCGGCTTCATCGAGGCCAAGCAGCGCCTCGTCGAAGCCCCCTACCCGACCTGGACGATCATCGGGGTCAGCGGCCTCGCCAGCCCGGGACTCCTCGTCGAGATCCGCGCGACCGCCGCGTACCCCGACGCATCCCGGTAGACCGCCACTCCTGGGCCCGCTTCCGGGCCCAGGAGCCCGTCACGACGGACGTGAGGTTCGTCGCTGTACCAACTCGGCGAACAGGCATGAACCTCTGCTTCAGGCATCAGGGTCCGCTCTGGAAGATCGTCGACATGGCCACCGTCAGCGCGGCGAACGCGCTGGGCATCGGCTCCAACGCCGGACGGCTTGCCGAGGGCTTCCGCGCCGACGTCCTGGTGGTCGACGGCAACCCGTTCGACGAGCTCGACGTACTGCGGCAGGTGCGCCTCGTCCTGGCTGCCGGCCAACCCTTTTCCTGCGCCTGAACCAGCACGCGCGGCGGGCTGAGGATGAACCGTTCCTGGCCCCTGTGCGATTCGGGGTCGTGGCGGAGCGCGCGCTGTCGGACTGCACCGTGCTCCCGGCCCAGCCGGGCGGGACGGCAGACTATGCCCAGGGCTGCCGAGTGGTCGATGCGCGCCTAGCTCCGGTCGGCGCGGGCGTCACACCCTGGACGCCGTTCGGCGAGTTGCCCGCGCCGGCCAGGGTGCTCGCCAAGGCGCAGCGGTTGCTGCATGCCAACCGGATGCGCCCGGGGCATCCGACCACCGGTGAGCTGCGGTCGGACCGCAGCCACTGGGTCTACGGGCGGGCCGGGCAGCCCTGCCGGCGCTGCGGTACGGCGATCCGCACCGCCGGCCAGGGCGTGGCACCGCAGCAGCGGTTGGCGTTCTGGTGTCCCCGCTGCCAGCGCGGGGCCGGGGCCCGGCGCGGTCGGTTGAGGGGGCTCGGGTCGGCTCAGGTCGGGGAGCCGGCCGCGGCGCCGGTGGCCAGTTCGGTGCCCCAGCGGTCGATCGCGGCCTGCAGGTCCAGCGCCCGCATGCCGCCCTCCTCGTCCCCGCTGGGCCAGTCCTCGCGCGGCACCCGCCACATCACCTCGAACTCGTTGCCGTCCGGGTCCTTGGCGTAGAAGGACTTGGAGACGATGTGGTCGGTGGCACCGACCAGGGCGCCGCGCTCGGCGAGCTCACGACCGATCTCGGCCAGCTCGCCCAGGGTGCCGACCTCCCAGGCGAGGTGGTACAGGCCGACCCGGCCGGACTGCGGCCCGGGGGCGCCGGCGCCGATCGCGAACAGGCCGAGGTCGTGGTCGTTGAGGGTCTCCTTGGCGCTCAGGAAGGCGGCCCGTCCGGGGATCTCCACATCGACCTTGAAGCCGAGCACCTCGGTGTAGAAGGCGACGGAGGTCGCGACGTCGCGGATGTAGAGCACCGCGTGATTGAGGCGGCGAACGGGCATGTCGGTCTCCTTGCCGGATGGGCTCGGGCGGTCTGTCCAGATCTAGTTCAAATTTGAACCTCGACGCCTCGACCCTACCTTGTCGTTCGAATTTGAACAACCAGGGCGTCGTCAGCCCTGGTGCAAGGGTCGCGCGCTCAGTGGGCGCCGGCCAGCAGGATGACGGCGGAGCCGAAGAACAGCACGACCACGCTGAGCCAGAACACCGTGAACCCCTTGTCCACCAGCTTGGCGCGGCGCGGGTGGGTGACCCGGGCGAAGTCGGGCCCCAGCCAGCAGCGTGCCGCCGTCAGCAGGGACAGCAGGCCCGCGCCGAGGACGACCAGGGTGACGCAGAAGCCCATCAGGAACCCGGCCGCCCCGGAGGCGTCCTGCTGGCGGCAGTCGCGTGCCACGCAGCGCACCTGCACGGCCTGGTCGGGCGAGTAGGAGCTGGGCATTTCGTCGAGCCGGGCCGACCAGTCACCCTGCTGCGCGTGGACCGTTCCCCAGCAGCTCGTGGTGAAGGTCTTGCCGTCTTTGGAGGTGATGCACTTCTGGATCCGGAACGTCGCCTGGTCGCCGACCAGGCCTGCGTCCAGCACCGCCTGGTCGACGCAGAACGCGGTGCCGATGCCGCCGAGGCCGGTGGCGGCGATGCCGACGGCCGTGTACCTCAGGCCGGCCGCCGTGCCGCTGTCCCGCGAAACCATTGCCGTACCCCGCTCACCTGCACCGATGGACCAAGGGAGGGTAGCGCGGCTCGGCTGCGCGCACGGGTGTGGGGTGGCACCGGGGGGACGGTGCCACCCCACACCCGTGCGGGGAGCGGCTGTTGTCTCAGCAGCTGCGCAGCTCCGGGCTCTGGTTGAGGATCTGGTTCCGCTGCGAGGTGAACTGGCGGTAGGCGTCGCCCTGCTCGCTACCCGGGCGGAAGGCGGCGACCCGGTGGCAGTTGACGAAGGCGAGCTTGACCCCGAAGTGCTGCTCCAGGCTGCCGCGGATGGCGTTGCTGGCGAGGGCGCGCAGCAGCTGGGCCCGCTCGTCGTCGGTCGGAGTGGTGTTGTCGTTGACGAACTCCTCGGCGGTGTCGCCGAGTTCACTGCTCAGGCCGGCGACCACCTGGTAGGCGTACGGGAGCGAGGTGCGGACGGTGTCGATGAACTCGGCCTGGTCGACCTCGCCGGCCTCGGCCTGGGCGAGCAGGGCGGGGGAGACGTTGAGTGACATGGCGGTCCGGCCTTTCGGTATCGAAGATGAAAACCATTAGCACTAAGACTCTTGCCGCGACCTGACACCATGTCAAGTCGCCTGCCCCCGGGCCTGTCGTGCCACTGCCGTCTCGCCGGGTCAAAATTTGGTTTTGAGGTGGCTGGAGATGAAAACCAGGCCGGGCCGGGCTCGGCTGATGCCGACGTCCGCCACGCCGTGGAGCTGACCGGCACCTGTGCCGACTGCGCCGCCGCCGGCCCGGGCTGACCCGGGCCGGCGGCGGCGCAGTCGGGCCCGGGGTCAGTGGTCGTCCCAGTGCCCCGCGTGGGCGGCGTGGCGGTGGCCGTCGTGCACGTAGTCGACATGGTCGCCGTGCGGGACGGCGGTGTGGCCGCAGCCCTCGCCGTGGCGGTGGGTGTGGTCGGAGTGCTCGACGTGGGCCGGGGTCTCGCACTCGTCGACATGGCCGTCGTGGACGCGGTGCAGGTGGCCGTCGTGCACGTAGTCGACGTGGCCGGCGTGCGGGACGGCGGTGTGGCCGCAGCCCTCGCCATGCTGGTGGTCGTGTGCGCTGTGAGTCTGGTGGTCGACCGGGGTGGCCATGGTGTCCGTCCTCTCCTGTGGTGGTTCCAAACCTAGTCATTCCGGACGAAAACGGTCGGCGAATCGCCGGTGGCCGTCCCGTCTGGGGCGGCAGCCGGACCGGCCTGCCCGGGCCTGGCGCCGTACCACAGTTCGCTTCAAATTTGAACGGCCGACTACAGTGGCACCCATGGCAGAGACCCAGTGGCTGGACGAGCAGGAGATGGCGGCCTGGCGCGGCTTCGTGGCGGCAAGCAACCTGGTGGCGCGCCGGCTGGAGCAGCAGCTGAAGGACGAGGCCGGGCTGTCGCACCCGCAGTACGAGATCCTGGTGCACCTGTCGGCCGCGCCCGAGCGCGCCATGCGGATGACCGAGCTGGCCGACCGCGTGATCACCTCCAAGAGCGGTCTGACCTACCAGGTCGCCCAGCTGGAGAAGACGGGACTGGTGGGGCGGCGGTCCTGCGCGAGCGATGTGCGCGGAGTGTTCGCCTATCTCACCGACGAGGGGATGGCCCTGTTGCGCCAGGCGGCGCCCGGGCATGTGGCGGCGGTGCGGGAGGCGCTGATCGACGTGCTGGACCGGGAGCAGCTCGCGGTGCTGGCCGATGCGCTGGGCGAGGTGGCCAGTCGGCTGCGCTGAGCCCGCTGCCTGAGAGGTGACACTCCGTCAGTCCGGGTCCACCCGGGTGGCCTTGTCACCTCCACCCCAGGGTGGAGATCCACGGTTCCACCCGCCGGGTTGATTCCCCGGGCCCCTCGATCGCGCATGCTGGAGGCAGCTGAGGGCCAGTCAGGTCCTCCGGTCCCCGGGTGCGAGAGGGGCGTGCGTCATGGTCCGGACGGCCATCGGCAAGGCGACGGGAGCGGTGGCGGCCGTGCTCGCGCTGCTCGTGGGGGGCCTGCTCGGCGCGGCCGGCCCGGCGGCGGCAGCCGACGGTGGCGGTGGCGCGAGCGTGACCGGCGGGCGCGACTGCCTCGCCCGTACCGGGTTCGGGCGGGTGCAGGGCGTGGCCCAGGGCGCGGTCTGCGCCTACCTCGGCGTGCCGTACGCGGCGCCGCCCACCGGCGCCCGGCGGTTCCGACCGCCGGCCCCGCCGCTGCCCTGGCAGGGCACGCTGGCAGCGACCAAGGCAAAGCCGGGGTGCCCGCAGGACCTGGCCGCCGGCCCCGGAGTCGGCACCGAGGACTGCCTGTACACCCAGATCTGGCAGCCGCGTACCGGCGGTACACACAAACCGGTCATGGTGTTCCTGCACGGCGGCGCGGACGAGTTCGGTGCCGCGAGCGAACCGGTCTTCGACGGCTCTGCGCTGGCCGCGCGCGGCGACGCGGTCGTGGTCAGCGTCGACTACCGGCTCGGGTTGCTCGGCTGGACCGAACTCGGCGGCCTGGATCCGCGCTATGCGGGCTCCGGGAACAACGGGCTGCGCGACGAGATCGCGGCGCTCACCTGGGTGCGGGGGCAGATTCGCGCGTTCGGCGGGGACCCGGGGCGGGTCACGGTCTTCGGGGAGTCGGAAGGCGCGATCTCGATCTCCGCGATGCTGGCCGGTGACCATCCCGAGCGGCTGTTCCAGCGGGCCATCGTGGAGAGCGGGCCGGGCTACCTGGTGCACAACCGCCAGTACGCGCAGGACGCCGCCACGCATGTGCTGGCCGCCGGGAACATCACCAGCGTCGCGCAACTGGACGCGCTGAGCACCGCGCAACTGCTCCAGCTCCAGCAGAAGGCCCAGCAGGGGATCTCGGGAGCGGCCAGCGCGCTCTTCTTCGGCCCGGCCATCGACGGCACCCTGATTCCAGGGCCGGTGGTGGACCGGATCGCGGCCGGCAGCGCCCGCCACGTCGACCTGCTGCTCGGCAGCAACGAGAACGAGACCGACTACTGGGCGCTCTTCGACCCCAGGGTGCTCGACCTGCCGCTCTCCGCCTATCGCAGCTTCCCCGTCGTGCTGGCCGACCGGAAGCAGCAGATGTACCAGGTGTATGCGGCTGACCGGCCGGGCCTGCCGCCGGGCCGGGTGGTCAACGCCATGCTCACCGACCAGGTCTTCCGCGTGCCCACGCTGCGGATGGCCGAGGCCCAGGCCCGCTGGCGGCCCACTCACGTCTACCAGTTCGACTGGCAGGTGCCCTATGTCGCGGGGCTGCCCGAGGCCCAGAACCTCGGCGCCATGCACACCGAGGAAGTGCCCTTCGTCCTCGGCAACCTGGACCTCGACGCCTACCCGCGCGGTGCCGCGACGCTGGCCGCCGAACGGCCGCAACTCACCACCCTCTCCCGGGACATGATGGACGCCTGGTCCGGATTCGCCCGCACCGGTTCGCCGGGCTGGCCGACCTACACCCCGACGGCGCGGACCACCAAGATCTGGGATGTACCAGAGCAACTGCAGAACGCGCCGCAGGACGGTGAACGCGCGCTGTGGGACGATTTCTCCTTCCCCGATTGGACCTTGGAGCCCTGGGCGGCGCAGGGCTGAGCGGGATCGGGCCTCCTCGCCCGCTCAGCCCTGTAGCGGGTCAGCGGTTCCCGGGCTTGATGGGGATCGGCGGTCCACTGAATCCGTGCTGAACCGTGTGTCCGATCAGCGGATTTGTCCGCGCGAAGCGGAGTGACGGCACCCGGTTGGCCGCTACGAGCGCAGCCCCTAGGTTCACTCGGAATCTAGGGGCTGACGCAGTTTCAGATGTGCGAGCGAGTGCCCCGGACGCCCGCCATGGCGCTGGAACCCCCCGCTGAGCCGGATGGGCTCGCGCCATCGGGTGAGCTGACGGACTGTCGGCGCGCTGCGGCGAGCGGGCCGGTTGACGATCGGCGCAAGGCTGAGCCCGCGCCTTCCTAGCGGCCGGCCGGGAGGTTGTCATGCGGATCCTGCTCGTCGCGTCGGCGTTCAACAGTCTCACCCAGCGCACCTTCGCGGAACTCGCCGACCGGGGCCACCGGTTGGAGGTCGCGGTGCTGGCCGGCGACCCGGCCCGGCGCGATCGCACGCTGCGTGCCGCCGTGGCGCGCCATCGGCCCGATCTGGTGGTAGCGCCGATGCTGAAGAGCGCCCTCCCGGCGGACGTCTGGTCCGGGCATACCTGTCTGATCGTGCACCCGGGGCCGCCGGGCGACCGCGGGCCGTCGTCGCTGGACTGGGCGATCGAGGAAGGCGTGCGGGAGTGGGGAGTGACGGTCCTGCAGGCGAACGCCGAGATGGACGCCGGCGCCGTCTGGGCCTCGGCGTCCTGCCCGGTGCCGCCGGTCGGCAAGAGCGACCTCTACCGCAACGAGGTGTCGGACGCCGCGCTGCGCGCCCTGCTTCTCGCCGTCGGCCGCTATGCCGCGGGCGACTGGGAGCCAGGCCGGCAGCAGGCCGAAGCGGCCGTGATCCGGCCGTACTTCGAGCAGGTGCGCCGCCGGATCGACTGGCAGCACGACCCGACCGAGGCGGTGCTGCGCAAGCTGCGCGCCGCCGCCTCCCAGCCGGGCGTGCTGGACCAACTCCTGGGCCGTGAATGGTACTTGCACGGCGGTCACCCGGAGATGGAACTGCGGGGCACACCAGGGGAGTTGCTGGCCACCCGGGCTGGTGCGGTGTGCCGGGCGACCAGTGACGGCGCGGTCTGGATCCCGGAGCTGCGAGCCCGGCGGCAGCCGGGGGAGCCGCCCTCGGTCAAGCTGCCCGCCACCGTGGCGCTCGCCGACCGGATCGCCGAGCTGCCGACCTCCCCGGTGCCACCGGACGCCCCCGACGGGCGCTGGCGCGACATCCGCTACCGCGAGCACGGCCCCGTCGGGGTGCTCTCCTTCGCCTTCCCCGGCGGCGCGATGAGCACCGACCAGTGCCGCCGGCTGCTGGCCGCCTACCGGCAGGCGTGCGCCCGGCCGACCACGGTGCTGGTGCTGGGCGGCGACCGGGACTTCTTCTCCAACGGCATCCACCTGGGAGTGATCGAGGCCGCCGCCGACCCGGCCCAGGAGTCCTGGGACAACCTCAACGCCATGGACGACCTGGTGGAGGCCGTGCTGACCACCACCGACCGGCTGGTGGTGGCGGCGCTGGGCGGCAACGCGGCGGCCGGCGGGGTGATACTGGCGCTGGCGGCCGATCAGATGTGGTGCCGCGACGGCGTGGTGCTCAACGCGCACTACCGGTTGATGGGTCTGTACGGCTCCGAGTACTGGACGTATCTGCTGCCGCGCCGGGTCGGTGCCACCACGGCGACCCGGCTGGTCGACCGGGCGCTGCCGGTCAGTGCCGCCGCCGCGCAGCGGCTCGGGCTGGCGGACGAGCTGCTGCCGTGCGCGCCGCAGGACTTCGCCGCCGCGGTGCTGGACCGGGCGGTGCGGCTCGCCACGACCGGCTCGGTGGTCACCGCCCGGATCGCCGCGAAGAAGGCGGTCCGCGAGGCCGACGAGGCGGTGCGCCCGCTGGCCGCCTACCGCGCGGCGGAGCTGGAGCGGATGCACCGGATCTTCTTCGACCCGGCCGCGCCCTACCACCGGCTCCGCCGGGCCTTCGTCCGAAAGGAACCGCAGACCGGAGCACCGACCGGACAGCGGATCTCGTCGCCATCGGTAGCCGGTGTCACCGGATTGGCTGCGCTCGGTGACGCTTCGGAGCCCGGTAGGCCGGAGGCTGGTGAGGACACCCGCTCACTCGTCTCCCACCTCCCCGAGGAGGCCACCCCATGACCGACACGACCACGGCGCCGACCGCCACCGAGGAGCCGGTGATCCACGTCCTCTGGATCAACGCCGGCCTGAGCTGCGACGGCGACTCCGTCGCACTGACCGCGGCCACTCAGCCCACCATCGAGGAGATCGCACTCAGCGCGCTGCCGGGCCTGCCGAAGATCGCGGTGCACTGGCCGCTGATCGACTACGAGTGCGGTCCGGTGCAGGGAGCCGACACCTTCATCGAATGGTTCTTCAAGGGCGAACGCGGCGAGATCGATCCGTTCGTCCTGGTGGTCGAGGGGTCGATCCCCAATGAGTCGATCAAGAAGGAGGGCTACTGGTGCGGGTTCGGCGACGACCCCGCCACCGGTCAGCCGATCACCACCAGCGAGTGGCTGGACCGGCTGGCGCCCAAGGCCCTGGCCGTGGTGGCGATCGGCACCTGCGCCACCTACGGCGGCATCCACGCGATGTCGGGCAACCCGACCGGTGCCATGGGCGTGCCCGACTATCTGGGCTGGGACTGGAAGTCCAAGGCAGGCATCCCGATCGTCTGCGTGCCGGGCTGCCCGATCAAGCCCGACAACTTCGCCGAGACCCTGGTCTACCTGCTGCACCAGGCCGCCGGGTCGGCCCCGATGATCCCGCTGGACGAACAGTTGCGCCCCGCTTGGCTGTTCGGCGCGACCGTGCACGAGGGCTGCGACCGGGCCGGCTACTACGAGCAGGGCCAGTTCGCCACCGACTACGACTCGCCGCTGTGCCTGGTGCGGCTGGGCTGCTGGGGCCCGGTGGTGAAGTGCAACGTCCCCAAGCGCGGCTGGATGGAGGGACTCGGCGGCTGTCCCAACGTCGGCGGCATCTGCATCGGCTGCACGATGCCCGGGTTCCCCGACAAGTTCATGCCGTTCATGGACAAGCCGCCCGGCGCCACCGTCTCCACCAACGCGAGCGGCATCTACGGCGCGCTGATCCGCAGGCTGCGGTCGATCACGGTCGAGACGCTGGACAAGGAGCCCAGGTGGCGCCACACCGGCCAGAAGCTGACCACCGGTTATCGCAAGCCCTGGTGAGTACCCCCGCGTAGCACCGGCGCGGGGCGGCCGACCCGGCCCCGCGCTGTTCCCCGACCGACTTGATGAAGGGCACGGCAGACACGATGGCACCGACGACGAAGGCGGCCGGCGACGGCAGCGGCCTGGTGGAGATGTCCTGGGATCCGATCACCCGGATCGTGGGCAGCCTCGGCATCCACACGAAGATCGACTTCAAGCAGAAGCGGGTCGCCGAGTGCTACAGCACCTCGTCGGTCTTCCGTGGGTACAGCGTCTTCATGCGCGGCAAGGATCCGCGCGACGCGCACTTCATCACCAGTCGGATCTGCGGCATCTGCGGCGACAACCACGCCACCTGCTCGGTGTACGCGCAGAACATGGCGTACGGGGTGAAGCCACCGCACCTCGGCGAGTGGCTGATCAACCTCGGTGAGTCGGCCGAGTACATGTTCGACCACAACATCTTCCAGGAGAACCTGGTCGGGGTGGACTACTGCGAACGGATGGTCAAGGAGACCAACCCCGGAGTCCTCGAACTCGCCGAGCGCACCCCGGCCCCGCACGCCGGCGACCACGGCTACAAGACCATCGCCGACATCATGCGCTCGCTCAACCCCCTGGAGGGCGAGTTCTACCGGGAGGCGCTGCAGGTCAGCCGCTACACCCGGGAGATGTTCTGCCTGATGGAGGGTCGCCATGTGCACCCCTCCACGCTCTACCCCGGCGGCACCGGCACCATCGCCTCGGTGCAGCTCTTCACCGACTACCTGAGCCGCCTGATGCGCTACGTCGAGTTCATGAAGCGGGTGGTGCCGCTCCACGACGACCTGTTCGACTTCTTCTACCAGGCGCTGCCCGGCTATGAGGAGGTCGGCCGCCGACGGGTGCTGCTCGGCTGCTGGGGTGCCCTCAACGACCCCGAGTACTGCGACTTCACCTACCGCAACATGACCGACTGGGGCCGGCGGATGTTCGTCACCCCCGGCGTGGTGGTGGACGGCAAGCTGGTCACCAACGACCTCACCCAGATCAACCTGGGCATCCGGATCCTGCTCGGCAGCTCCTACTACCAGGACTGGGAGGGCAAGGAGCAGTTCGTCACCCACGACCCGCTCGGCAACCCGGTCGACCCGCGCCACCCGTGGAACCAGCACACCATCCCGGCACCGCAGAAGCGGAACTTCGACGACAAGTACAGCTGGGTGATGTCGCCGCGCTGGTTCGACGGCAAGGAATACCTGCCGCTGGACACCGGCGGCGGCCCGATCGCCCGGCTCTGGTCGACCGCGCTCTCCGGCCTGGTGGACATCGGCTACATCAAGGCGACCGGCCACAGCGTGGTGATCAACCTGCCCAAGACGCTCACCAAGCCGGAGACCACCTTCGAGTGGAAGATCCCGCAGTGGAGCAACGCGCTGGAGCGCAACCGGGCCCGCACCTACTTCCAGGCCTACGCGGCCGCCGCCGCACTGCACTTCGCCGAGAAGGGCCTCGCCGAGGTGCGGGCCGGGCGCACCCGGACCTGGGAGAAGTTCGAGGTCCCCGACGAGGGCCTGGGCGTCGGCTTCACCGAGGCGGTCCGCGGCGTGCTCTCGCACCACCTGGTGATCCGCGACGGCAAGATCGCCAACTACCACCCGTACCCGCCGACCCCGTGGAACGCCAGCACCCGCGACACCTTCGGCACCCCGGGCCCGTACGAGGACGCCGTGCAGAACACCCCGATCTTCGAGGAGAACACCCCGGAGAACTTCAAGGGCATCGACATCATGCGGGCCGTGCGCAGCTTCGACCCCTGCCTGCCCTGCGGCGTCCACATGTACCTGGGTCAGGGCCGCAGCGTGCAGACCATGCACGTGCCCACCGGCCTGAGCGGACTGGGCGGATGAGCGCCCCGGTGCAGTCCGGGGCGGACCCGGCGCGGACCGCGCGGCGGATCGAGGAACTGCTGGACCGGCTGTCCGGCGACCTGGAGGCGTCGGCGGCCGGCGAACAACTGGTGGGCGCCCTCATGGAGTTCTACGGCGCGGGCCTGGCCAGGATCGTCGAACTGGTCGGCGCCGCCACGGTGAGCCGCACCCTGCTGGACGACGAGCTGGTGGCCCACCTGCTCGCCCTGCACGACCTGCACCCGGAGGAGCCGGCCGCCCGGATCGCCCGGGCGCTGGCCGGCCAGCCGGTCGAGGTGCTGGGCTTCGACGAGGGCACCCTGCGGATCCGGGCCAGTGGCGGCGGGAGTTGCGGCTGCCCCAGCACCGCGGGCGCCACCCGCGAGGCGGTGGTGGCCGCGCTGGCCGGCCTGGCACCGGAGGTGACGGCGGTGGAGCTGGCCGCCGAGCCGCCGGCGCTGCTGCAGATCGGCACCCGCCCGCCGGGCAGCGGCTCATGACGGCGGGCCTGCGCCGCTTCCTGGCGCCCCGCGCTCCCGAACCGGAGCACTGCGCACTGTGCTCCGCCGCGCTGTCCGAGCACGGCCACCGCCACCTGGTCGACACCGAGCGGCGCTCGCTGGCCTGCGCCTGCACACCGTGCGGCCTGCTCTTCGAGCAGTCCGGCACCGGCCGCTACCGTGCCGTGCCGGACCGCTATCTGACGGACCATCGACTCCAAGTGTCCTGGGAGCGCTTGCAGATCCCGGTCGGTGTCGCGTTCTTCTTCCGCAACAGCGACCTGGACCGGCTGGTCGCGCTCTATCCGGGCCCGGCCGGGGCCACCGAGAGCGAGGTCGATCCCGAGGCCTGGGAGGCGGTGCTGGCCGGGACCAGGCTGGCCGGCCTGCTGGAGCCGGACGTGGAGGCCCTGCTGCTGCGCCGCACCCGCGACGGCGTCTCCTGCTACCTGGTGCCGATCGACATCTGCTACCAGCTGGTGGGGCGAATGCGCCTGCACTGGAAGGGATTTGACGGCGGCTCCCGGGCCCAGGCCGAGCTGGCCGAGTTCTTCGAGCACGTCGCCGCCCGCGCCAAGGCACCGGAGGAGGTCGCATGACGCAGTTCACCTTCCAGTGCACCGGCGTTCGGGCCGACCGCTATGCCGCCGGACCCACCCTGGTGTTCCGGCTGCGGATCACCACCGAGCCGCAAGTCCGGGTCCACGCCCTGGCGTTGCGCTGCCAGCTGCGGATCGAACCGGCCCGGCGCGGCTACCGCGAGGACGAGGAAGCCGGGCTGGCCGACCTGTTCGGCGACCGGTCGCGCTGGGCCACCACCCTGAAGCCGCTGCGGTTCGCCGACATCGCGCTGATGGTCCCGGGGTTCACCGGCGAGGGCGAAGCGGATCTGGTGGTGCCGTGCAGCTACGACCTGGACATCGCCGCCAGTCGCTACTTCGACGCGCTGCGGGAGGGCGACCTGCCGCTTCTGCTGCTCTTCTCCGGCACCGCGTTCACCGGGGCGGGCGGCTACCAGGTCGAGCCGGTGCCGTGGGACCGGGAGGCCCGCCGCGCGGTGCCGGTCACGGTCTGGCGCGAGATGATCGACCAGCACTTCCCCGGCTGCGGCTGGCTGCGGCTGCCCCGCGACACCATGCGCGACCTGCTGGCCTACCGCTCCCGCCAGGCCCTGCCCAGCTGGGAGTCGACGGTCCGGCAACTGCTCGCCGACGCCGACGCGGCCCAGGGAGCCGTCCGGTGACCGCGTCCATGCTCACCCCGCAGATCGAGGCCCGCTTCGCCGCCGTCCGGCAACTGGCCGACGCGGTGCTCTTCGAGGGATACGTGCTCTACCCGTACCGGGCCTCGGCGGCGAAGAACCGCCTGCGCTGGCAGTTCGGGGTGCTCGCACCGCCCGACTGGGGAGCCGACCAGGGCGAGCACAGCAGCCAGCGCACCGAATGCCTGCTGGAACCACGCGGCGACGCCGTGCTCTTCGCGGAGCTGCGGTTCCTGCGCGCCCAGCGGCGGACGGTCCAACGGGCCGACCCGCCGGACTTTGTGACGGTGGCCGAACTGGAGCTGCCCGACCGGGTGTTGACGCCCTGGGACGAGGGCGTCGAGGAGCGGGTCCAACTCGCCCTGCCGATCGCCGACCTGGGGGAGCAGCCGCGGATCCTGCCGTTCTCCCGGCCCGCCGGGGAGGAGACGGAGGAGGTCAGGGGCCAGGACGGCCGCCTGCTCGGACGCCTGATCCGCCGCCGCGCCGAGCTGACCGGCGAACTGCGGATCAGCTGCGTGGAACTCTCCGGACCGTACACCGTAAGGAAGTTGACGGTCGAGGTGGCCAACACCGCCGACTGGCAGCCGGAACCGGACGCCGACCGGGAGGCGGCCCTGCCACGCTCCCTGGTCTCCGCCCATCTGCTGCTCGGCCTGGACCGCGGCCGCTTCCTGTCACCCACCGACCCGCCCGAGTGGGCCAGGCCCGCCACCGCCGACTGCGCCAACGCCCACACCTGGCCGGTGCTGGCCGGTGAGCCGGGCAGCGGTGACCTGCTGCTCTGCGCACCGATCATCCTGGAGGACCACGCCGCGATCGCCCCGGAGAGCCCCGGCGTGCTCTACGACGCGCTGGAGATCGACGAGATCCTCACCCTGCGCACCGCGGCGCTGACCGACCGGGAGAAGCGCGAGGCCAGGGGGACCGACGCCCGCGCCGCCGCGGTGATCGAGCTCGCCGACACGCTGCCGCCCCAAGTGCTGGAGCGCCTGCACGGGGCGGTCCGGTCGCTGCGCGAGATCACCGAACCGGCGGCGGCAGCCGACCCGGACGACGCGTTGCAGCGGCTGCTCTCGCCGGGCACACCCTGGTGGGACCCGCAAGCCGACGCCAGCGTCGATCCGCAGCGGGACACGGTGCTGGTGGACGGCCGACCGGTCGGCGCCGGCAGCCGGGTGGTGCTGCGCCCCGGGCGGCGGCGCACCGATGCCCAGGACCTGTTCCTGCACGGCCGCGGCGCCCTGGTCGAGGCGGTGCTGCACGACGTGGACGGCGGCGTGCACCTGGCCGTCACCGTCGACGGGGACCCCGGCGCCGACATCCGCCGCGAGCAGGGCCGCTTCCTCTACTTCCAACCCGACGAAGTGACCCTTCAAGCCGGTGAGGTGACCGTTCGGCCCGACAAGGCGACCTCGGTGGTGGAGACATGACCGGGGCGGCCAGGACCCTGGTCGCCGGGGTGGGCAACATCTTCCTCGGCGACGACGGCTTCGGCGTCGAGGTGGCCCGCCGGCTGGCGGCCGAACCGCTGCCCGAGCAGGTGGAGGTGGCGGACATCGGAGTCCGCGGCGTGCACCTCGCCTACCAACTGCTGGACGGCTACGACACACTCGTCCTGGTCGACGCGACCACCCGGGGCGGCGCGCCCGGCACGCTGTACCTGATCGAGCCGGACGGCGGCGCCCCCGTCGACCCGGACGCGGCGGTGCTGGACGGCCACCGGATGGCCCCGGACGCGGTGCTGGGGCTGATCGGCTCACTCTGCGCCGGCACCGGCACCGCGCCGCCCAGGCGGATCGCGGTGGTCGGCTGCGAGCCGGCCTGCCTCGACGAGGGCCTCGGGCTCACCGCACCGGTCGCGGCCGCCGTGCCGCGCGCCGTCGAGCTGGTCCACCGGCTGCTCGCAGCCGACGTTCCGGGCGCTCCGCCCATCCAGACCGCGACCGGCGTGGCCGCGGACCGTTGAGAGGACGAATCCCGATGACGAAGTGCGTGTTCAAGGCGTTGGTCGTGGCCGGTCTGGCCTGGGCCGCCGTCCAGTTGGCACCGGACGTGAAGCGGTACCTGCGGATCCGCGCCATGTGACGAACCGTCAGATCCGCAACCCGGCCTGGTCCGAACGGGCTATGGCGCGGCGCGGCGGCCGCGCGGCGGTCGGCCCGGAGTCCTGTAATGGTCCAGCGCGGCCCCCGGAGCAGCGGGCCGCGCGGGAAGGGCGCGATGCACGAGATGTCGATCGCCGTGGCCGTCGTCGGCCAGGTGGAGGAAGCCGCGCTGGCGGCCGGCGCCACCGCCGTCCGGTCGGTGCTGCTCCAGGTGGGCGAACTGGCCGGAGTGGTACCGGAGGCGCTTGACTTCTGCTTCCAGCTCGCCTGCGCCGACACGGTGCTGGCCGACTGCGAGCTGATCGTCGAAGCCGTGCCCGGACGGGCCCGGTGCCGGCCCTGCGCGTCCGACTGGCCGGTCGGCCTGCCGCCGAGCCTGAGCTGCCCGCAGTGCGGCACACCCGCCGCCGAACTGCTCGCCGGCCGCGAGCTGCAGATCGCCAGCGTGCGGTGGGAGGACGGCGCCGCACCCACCGACACCCCCGAGCCCGACCTCCAGGAGTGCTGAGCCATGTGCCGTGTGGTCGACCTGCAGCAGGCGGTCCTCGCCAAGAACGACCTCGCCGCGCGGCGCCTGCGCGACCGGCTGGCGGTGCGCGGCACCACGGCCGTCAATCTGCTCTCCAGCCCGGGCAGTGGCAAAACCGCCCTGCTGGAAGCCGAGTTGACGATGGCCCGGCAGCGAGGCATCGGCGTGGCCGCCCTCACCGCCGACCTCGCCACCGAGAACGACGCCCAGCGGCTGGCGCGCTCCGGCGTGCCCGTCAAGCAGGTGCTGACCGACGGGCTCTGCCACCTGGAGGCTGAGATGCTGGCCGGCCACCTGGACGGCTGGCTGCCCGACACCACCGCGCTGCTCTTCGTGGAGAACGTCGGCAACCTGGTCTGCCCGGCCTCCTACCAGCTCGGTGAGTCACTGCGGGTGGCGTTGGCCGCGGTGACCGAGGGCGAGGACAAGCCGCTGAAGTACCCGACCGCGTTCGGGCTCGCCAACCTGGTGGTGGTCACCAAGACCGACATCGCCGAGGCGGTCGGCTTCGACGAGGCCGCCTTCCGGGCCAATGTGCAGCAGATCAACCCGGGGGTGGAGATCCTGCTGACCTCCGCCCGGACGGGTGCGGGCATCGGGCTGCTGCTGGAGCGGGCACTGGCGGTGCACACGGGCGCCGACGTCCACCTGCCGGCGCTGGCCCGCAGTGCCCAGCCTGCCGAGCCACATGAACACCAAGAGCCGCATGCCGCGCATGAGCACCATGGGCCGGATGAGCAGCACGGCCACCCGCACCCCGCCCCGGCGCCGACGAGGTGACGGCCGTTCGGCCCGCCGGTGCGGAGGTGGTGGAACGCCGCCGGGTGACCGTCCAGGGAGTGGTGCAGGGCGTCGGCTTCCGGCCCTTCGTCTACAGCCTCGCCACCGGCCTTGGCCTGGCCGGACAGGTCGAGAACACGGGCGAGGGCGTGCTCGCCGAGGTCGAGGGCCCACCCGAGGCACTGACCCGGTTCTGCACCCTGCTCGCCGACCAGGCGCCGCCACTCGCGGTGGTCGACACCGTCCGCTACGAGAGGCTGCCACCGCAGGGCACCGCGGGCTTCGCCATCCTCACCTCGGGCCGCGCCGGGCAGGCCCGCACCCTGGTCGCACCCGACACCGCCACCTGCGCCGACTGCCTGGCCGAGCTCACCGACCCGGCCGACCGGCGCTACCGGCACCCGTTCATCACCTGCACCCACTGCGGTCCGCGCTTCACCATCGTCACCGGCCTGCCCTACGACCGGGCGATGACCACGATGGCCGACTTCCCGATGTGCGCAAGTTGTGCCCGTGAGTACGCCGATCCGGCCGACCGGCGCTTCCATGCCCAGCCGATCGCCTGCCACGACTGCGGACCCCGGCTCCGGCTGGTAACCGCCCTGGGGGAGACGGTCGTTGACGACCCGATGACCGAAGCCCGCCGCCTGCTGGGCGCCGGAGCCATCCTCGCGGTCAAGGGTCTGGGCGGCTACCACCTGGCCTGCGACGCCCGCGACCCGGCCGCCGTGGCCCGGCTGCGCCGCCGCAAGGCGCGCGGGGGCAAGCCGTTCGCGCTGATGGCCGCCGACCTGGCCGAGATCGCCGACCTGGTCCAGCTCGGGCCCGAGGAGACCGCGCTGCTCACCGGGAAGGTGCGGCCGATCGTGCTGCTGCGCCGACGCGCCGGCGGCCCCTCGACGTCGCCGGCGGCGGTCGCCCCCGGCAGCCCCGACCTGGGCGTGATGCTCCCGTACACCCCGCTGCACCACCTGCTGCTCGGCCTGCCCGGTGACCCGCCGGGGCCGCGCCTGCTGGTGATGACCAGCGGCAATCTTTCCGGCGAGCCGATCGTCACCGACGACGCCGAGGCGCTGGAGCGGCTGGCCGGGCTGGCCGACGCCTGGCTCACCCACGACCGGCCGATCCAGGTGCCCTGCGACGACTCGGTGGTGCGGGTGTGCGACGGGGAGCAGCTGACGCTGCGCCGTTCCCGGGGCTACGCGCCGCTGCCGCTGACGCTGCCCTTCCCGGTCCCGCCCACCCTGGCGGTCGGCGGTGACCTCAAGAACGCGTTCTGCCTGGGCGAGGGGCGCCGGGCCTGGCTCTCCGGCCACATCGGCGACATGGACGACCTCGCCACCCAGCAGGCGTTCGCCCGGGCCGAGGAGCAGTTGGAGTCGATCACTGCCGTGCGGCCCGAACGGCTGGCGGCCGACCGCCACCCCGGCTACCGCTCCACCGGCTGGGCCAGGCGGCACGCCGGTGGGCGCCCGCTGCGGCTGGTCCAGCACCACCATGCGCACATCGCGGCCGCGATGGCCGAGAACGGGCTCGGCGTGGCCGAGCAGGTGATCGGCGTGGCCTTCGACGGCACCGGGTACGGGGACGACGGCGCCGTCTGGGGCGGCGAGTTCCTGCTGGCCGGCTACCACCGGTACCGGCGCCTCGCGCACCTCGGGTACGTGCCGCTGCCGGGTGGTGATGCGGCAGTCGAGCGCCCCTACCGGATGGCGCTGGCCCACCTCTGGGCGGCCGGCTTGCCCTGGGATCCGCGGCTGCCCGCGGTGAGCGCCTGCCCGCCCGGCGAACTCAGGTTGCTGAGACGGCAGTTGGAGCGCGGCCTGAACTGCGTGCCCACCTCCAGCATGGGGCGGCTGTTCGACGCGGTCGCCGCCCTGGCCGGGGTCTGCCAGCAGGCCGGCTACGAGGCGCAGGCCGCGATCGAGTTGGAGGCCGCGGCGGTGGCGGCCGGCAGCGCGGCCGCCTCGGGCTACGCCTTCGCCCGGCGTGCGGGCGATCCCGCGAGCGTCGACCCAGGGCCGGTGATCGCGGCCGTGGTCGCCGATCAACTGGCGGGTGTAGAACGCGAGTTGATTGCTCTTCGGTTCCACGAGGCGGTGGCCCGGCTGGTCCGGGACGTCTGCGTCGACGCTCGGCAGCACCACGGCCTGGGCCAAGTCGCGCTCAGCGGCGGAGTGTTCGCCAACACGGTGCTGGCGACCCGGTGCGCCGAGCAGCTGCGGGCCGACGGCTTCACCGTGCTGCGCCACCGGATGGTGCCGCCCAACGACGGCGGGCTCGCGCTCGGCCAGCTGCTCGCGGCGGCTGCGGTGCCATCGGGGCACTGAACGACCACGAACGGACAAAGGGAGAGGGCCATGTGTCTGGCGGTGCCCGGCAGAGTGCTGCGGATCGACGAACGGGACGGCACCAGGATGGCGGACGTCGACTTCGGCGGCGTCATCAAGGAGGTGTGCCTGGAGTACCTGCCGGACCTGGAGGTAGGTGAGTACGCCATCGTCCACGTCGGGTTCGCGCTGCAGCGGCTGGACGAGGAGTCGGCCCGGCGAACGCTGGAGCTGTTCGCCGGACTCGGCATCCTCCAGGAGGAGTTCGGGGACCCCTGGGAGGCGGCCGTGGCCATGGACCGGCTCACCGGCGGGTCCGAGATCGGCGTGGGAGAGGTGGAGCGGTGAAGTACCTCGAGGAGTTCCAGAACCCCGAGCTGGCCCGGCGGCTGCTCGACGACATCCGCGCCACGGTCACCAGGCCGTGGGCGCTGATGGAGGTGTGCGGCGGCCAGACGCACACCATCATCCGCCATGGCATCGACCAACTGCTGCCCGACGAAGTGGAGTTGATCCACGGCCCGGGCTGCCCGGTGTGCGTCACCCCGTTGGAGGTGATCGACAAGGCGCTGGAGATCGCGAGCCGCCCCGAGGTGCTCTTCTGCTCCTTCGGCGACATGCTTCGGGTGCCCGGCACCGACCGCGACCTCTTCCGGGTCCGGGCCGAGGGCGGCGACGTCCGGGTGGTCTACTCGCCGCTGGACGCGCTGCGGCTCGCCCAGCAGAACCCGGGCCGAGAGGTGGTCTTCTTCGGCATCGGCTTCGAAACCACCGCGCCGCCCAACGCCATGACGGTGTACCAGGCGAAGAAGCTGGGCATCCGCAACTTCAGCATGCTGGTCTCGCACGTCCGGGTGCCACCCGCCATCGAGGCCATCATGCGCTCACCCGACTGCCGGGTGCAGGGCTTCCTGGCCGCCGGCCATGTGTGCAGCGTGATGGGCGTCGGAGAGTACCCCGAACTCGCCGAGCGGCACCAAGTGCCGATCGTGGTCACCGGCTTCGAACCACTGGACATCCTGGAGGGTGTGCGCCGCGCCGTGCGCCAACTGGAGCGCGGCGCCCACACGGTGGAGAACGCCTACCCGCGCGCCGTCCGACCGGAGGGCAACCCCGCCGCGCAGGTCATGCTGGCCGACGTCTTCGAGGTCACCGACCGGGCCTGGCGCGGCATCGGGGTCATCCCGGACAGCGGCTGGCGACTCTCCGAGCGCTACCGGGAGTTCGACGCCGAGCAGCGCTTCGCGGTCGGCGGTATCCAGACCCGCGAGCCGGCCGCCTGCCGGGCCGGCGAAGTCCTGCAGGGCCTGCTGAAGCCGCACGAGTGCGAGGCCTTCGGCACCGCCTGCACCCCGCGCACCCCGCTGGGCGCCACCATGGTCTCCAGCGAGGGCGCCTGCGCCGCGTACTACCTGTACCGCCGGCTCGACCTTCCGCAGGTCCGCATCACCGCCCCGGCGGGCGTGGAGGCGAGCTCCGTTGTCTGACACCATCGAGACGCCGCCGGCCGAGCAGCCCGATCTCACCGCCTGGACCTGCCCGTTGCCGCTGCGCGACCAGACCCGCGTGGTGATGGGGCACGGCGGGGGCGGTGTGCTGTCGGCCGAGCTGGTCAACCACGTCTTCGCGCCCGCGTTCGGCGGCCCGCTGCTGGCCGGGCTCGGCGACAGTGCCGTGCTGGAGCTCGGCGGCGCCCGGTTGGCGTTCTCCACCGACTCGTTCGTGGTGCGCCCGCTCTTCTTCCCCGGCGGCAGCATCGCCGACCTCGCCGTCAACGGCACCGTCAACGACCTGGCGATGAGCGGTGCCCGAGCGGCCTACCTGTCCTGCGGGTTCATCCTGGAGGAGGGCCTGGAACTGCCGGTGCTGGGCCGGCTGGCCGAGGCGCTGGGCGCCGCCGCGCGGGCCGCCGGGGTGGAAGTGGCCACCGGTGACACCAAGGTGGTGGAGTCCGGGCACGGCGACGGCCTCTATATCAACACCGCCGGGATCGGCCTGGTGCCGGCCGGCGTCGACCTGCGCCCCCAGCGGGTGGTCCCCGGCGATGTGGTGATCGTCAGCGGTGCGATCGGCCTGCACGGGGTGGCGATCATGAGCGTGCGCGAGGGGCTGGAGTTCGGCGCCTGCGTGGCGAGCGACTGCGCACCGCTCGGGGGCCTGGTCGAGGCGATGCTCGCGGTCACCCCCGACCTCCATGTGCTGCGGGATCCGACCCGTGGCGGCCTGGCCGCGGCGCTCAACGAGATCGCCGGTGCGGCCGGGGTCGGCGTGGTCGTTCAGGAACGCCAGGTTCCGGTACCGCCGCCGGTGGCCGGTGCCTGCGCCATGCTCGGCCTGGACCCGTTCTACGTGGCCAACGAGGGCAAGCTGGTCGCCTTCGTCCCGCGCGAGCACGCCGAGGCCGTGCTGGCGGCGATGCGCGCGCACCCGCTGGGTGCCGAGGCGGCCGTGATCGGCGAGGCGGTCGAGGCGCACCCCGGCATGGTGGTGGCCCGTACCGGGCTCGGCGGCACCCGGGTGATCGACCTGCCGCTGGGGGAGCAGCTGCCGCGGATCTGCTGAGGCACATGCCGTCTCGACATGCCGAATGCCCGAAGGGCAGCGGCCTCCCGATCGGTGAGGCCGCTGCCCTTTCGTGCACCGGTTGCTGCCCGCTCGTGCGGCGCGGCTCGGCAAAACTATGGGGTCATCGGGTGTATGACGCGACATCAGATGTGCGCCGGAGCACACCGGAGCGTGCTTGAGGGCACGCTGCTCGGCACATACTGTGGAATCATCAACTGTTGACACGAGCATGGTGTAGGAACGCGAGTGCTTGGGGAGTGGTGTGTGCAGGAGAGCCCTGTGCACCACTTCAATGCTTGAGTCCCAAGCCTTCACGCTCTACGCCTGCGGTCACTGTCAACGCTGGATATCGCTCATTTCCCCGCTGACGTTGAGCAGTTCGTGACACTGGGTTGCCTGCTTCCCCGAGGCGGGCGTGCCCGGCAGCTGGCAGGTCACGGTTGCCGTCACAGTTTGGTCCTCGGGGACCACGATGGGAGTCACCCAGTGGTAGTCCTGGTTGCGGAACGTCTCCAAAGCGATGGTCGTGATGGTCTGATTGCCGAACTTGATGGTCAACAGCCCCTGGTCGCCCTGGAAGTTGGCGGCGACGATGTCGGTGATGCTGAAGACCTTGTTGTGCGGCACCTGGTAGGTGCCGGTCTTGGTGGCGCCACTGGCGGTCTGCACGTCGACCGTGCTGGAGCTCTGCAGGCCGCTCCCCGGAACGGGCTGGCCCGGGGCCGGGTTGCCGCCGCTGCCCCCCGTGCCGCCGCCCGAACCGCCGCTGCTGGGCTGGCCGCTCGGCCGACCCTGGCCGCCGCCGGTCGTCGGGCCCGGGGCGGGCGCCCCGGCGGTGGGGGTCGCGGTGGCCGCCGCGGCCTGCTGGGCGACCGCTTGCTTGGCGGCCTGCTTGGCGGAGCTCTGCACGGTGGGCCGCACCAGCAGGAACCAGAGCAGCAGCAGGGCGAGCAGTGCCGCGAGCAGCGCGAGCAGCCACTTGGGGAAGATCGAGAGCTGGACGAACTGCCCGTCCAGCGCCTGGCGCTGGTCGCCGCCCTGGTCGTCGGCCGCGCCCTCCCGGGTCACGGCCACCTCGAAGTCCCTGGTGACCGGCTTGCCGAACCAGATCAGCCGGCGGGTGCGGACCCGCAGTCGGGTCTCGGCGGACTCGCCCGGCTCCAGTCGCAGCCGATCCGGTGCGACCGCGAGCCGCAGGTCCTCGCCGGCCTGCCCCGGGGCGAACAAGGCGGTGGTGGCCGCGTTCCCCAGGTTGCGCACCGACAGCCGGTAGCGGGCCCGGAGCCAGCCGCGCCGGCGCCGGGGCGCCAGTGCCGCACGCAGCTCATGGAACGGCGTGACGGTGACCACGGTCTCCGGAACGGCCACGAGTTCGGGACGCTCGGCGGGCAGCACCCTGATGCCGAGCGGGAAGTCGCCCGCCCGCACCTCGGGGGAGCGGGACGGCGCGAGCCGCACCGTCACCGTCTCGGACGTCCCCGGGTAGAGCGAGACCCGGGCCGGCTCGACCGTCGTCCACGGCGCGCAGTCGCCGACCACGTCCAGCGAGTACGCCTCGACGATGTCCGTCTCGTTGCGGATCGTCAGGGTCGTCGTCGCCACGCCTCCGGGCGACACCGTCAGGGCGGGATGGCCGAGTTCGGCGGGTGTGCTCATGCCGCGACGGTAAGGCCGACGGCCGCGTCGGCGAGAGAGACCGGCGGGCAAGACGCGGGCACGCGCCTTGCCCGCGCGAACCACCAACCCCTGCCCGTAGTTGATGCGTCACACTTCGGCGTCGCCCACGGCCGGCCCCGAACCGCGGTGGCCGGTCGGAACGCATGCGTGCGTTGACGCCGCAGAAGGAGAACGGAGCGGTAGATGACGTCGATCGAGACAACCCATGAGGCTGCCGCGGCACCACAGGTCGGCCGTGCTCGGATACCCGGACCATCGGCGGCCGCCGAGATACGCGTCAAGCCGAGCCGGGTGCAGGTGGCGGTGTACGCGGAGGACATCGTCCTGCACACCGGCATCGTCCAGCAGCTGCGCCAGCGGCCGGAAGTGGAGCTGCTCACGGACGACGAGGCCCCGAAGGCGCAGGTCGCCCTGCTGGTGGTGGACCGGCTGACCGAGGCGGTGGCCGAGACGCTGCGCGGCCTGCGGCTCAGCACCTCCAGCCGGACCGGTCTCGTGGTGGGCAACTTCGAGGCCGGCGGGCTGCAGACCATCATCGAGTGCGGTGTCGCGGCCGTGCTGCGCAGGTCGGACGCCGACCAGGACCGGCTGGTGCACCTGATCACCGCCCTGGCCAACGGCGAGGGGGTGATGCCCGGGGACCTGCTCGGCAAGCTGCTCGACCGGGTAGGGAACCTGCAGCGTGCCCTGCTGGACCCACGGGGGCTGAGCCTGTCGACGCTGACGGCCCGTGAGGCGGACATGCTCCGGCTGGTCGCCGACGGCTTCGACACCAGCGAGATCGCCGCGCAGACCTCCTACTCCGAACGCACCGTCAAGAACGTGCTTCACGAGATCACCACACGGCTGGGGCTGCGCAACCGCGCCCACGCCGTGGGGTACGCCATGCGCCACGGGCTCATCTGACGGCACCTCAGGTGTCCACTGGGATTGCCCTTTGGGACACCGGCCGCTACCCCCGGCTCGGGTACCCGGGCTCTGTCCCCGGGTGCCCGGGCCGGGGAGACTGGCAGGAGCGCCGTCCTGCCAGTCTGTGAGGTTGAGTGTCTGTGAGATTTCATCTGTTGGGCACTCGCGGGTTTCCCCGGCCGGCCCTGGCTATGCTGCTGGCCCTGGCAGCGGTCGTCCTGACGCTGGGCGCCGCGACCTTCGGCGCTCCGGCCGCGAGCCCGGGTGGGCCGGCGGCTGCGCCCGCGCCGGACGCCGGCCGGGTCGTCTTCGCCGGTACCGACCACCGCAGCCTGTCCCGGGTCGCCGGCACGGGGACGAGCACACCGCTGTTCGGGCCCGGCCCGGAGCACTTCGACACCCAGCCGTCGGCCCGTGGCGACCAACTGGTCTTCACCAGCCTGCGGGACGAGCCGCAGCCCCAGGTCTATCTGCGTGACCAGGCGGGCGCGGTGCACAAGCTCACCACCGGCATGGACACCGCCGACCCGACGCTGACCCCCGACGGAACCGCCGTGGTCTTCGACGCGCTGGAGCCCGGCGGACGCGGCGGCGCGCTCCAGCGGGACCTGTGGGCGGTCAACTCCGATGGCACCGGCCTGCGCAGGGTCACCGACACCTGGGCCAACGAGACCCACCCGACGGTCTCGCCCGACGGCCAGTGGATCGCCTACCAGTGCGACGCCGACCCGAACCACACCCAGATCTTCCTCGTCCACTTCGACGGCACCGGGTCGCAGCAGCTCACTCATGTGACCACCGGCAGCGCCATCGAGCCGACCTGGAACCCGATCAACGATGCCGCGCACCGCGACCAGATCGTCTACACCTGGGACCAGGGCGGCACCACCGGCCCGCACTTGACGCTGACCTCGCCCACCGGCGGCGACAAGCCGTTCTTCCCGGGCACCGGTTCCACCTGGCAGACCGGGCAGGCCGCCTGGCTGCCCGACGGCAGCGGAGTGCTCTTCATGAGCCCCAACCAGTCCGACGGCACCCTGACCGCGACCCAGAACGTCTACCGCGCGCCGACCTGCTCCTGCACCCCGCCGCAACTGCTCTACACCTGCCCCCGGGCCCCGCAGACGCCCACCTGGCTGGGCCCCCTGGACGGCGGCGGGCCCGTCGTGGAGGAGACCAGCGCCGCCGCGCTGCACACCGCCGACGTGGAGGACGTCCGCCCCGACGGCACGGACCCGCGCGACCTGGGCATCAGCGTGCTCAACGAGGACCCGGCCGCCGACACCGACACCAACCCCGCGGACGACCCGCTGTTCAACCCCCATCCCGGCTTCGACCCGTGGTTCGAGCGGCAGAGCTACACCCCGGACGGCCGCCAGCTGGTGGCGACCCGCTTCGAGGACTCGCCCGCCGGCCGGATCGAACGGATCTGGCTGGCCGGCGCCGACGGCTCCAACCCGCAGCCGATGAACCTCGCCGGCCGCGGCCCCAACGACTGGGACACCGACCCGGCGTTCTCCCCGGACGGCAGCCTGATCGCCTTCACCAGGACCTCCCCCGGCGGCGTCGGCACGGCCGCCGGGCCGGCCCGGATCGTGATCGCGCGGGTGTCGACGGGCGAGATCGTCGGCACCATCGAGCCCCCGGAGGGGCAGCAGGCCGCGTCCGAGGCCGAGCCCTCCTGGTCCCCGGACGGCAAGCTGATCGCCTTCACCAGGACCGAGGTGATCAACGGCAACGGCGGCAACAAGCACATCATCACCGTGCCCGCCGACGCGCTCGGCCAGCAGAGCGACCTCAGCCAGACCGCCTGCCCGGGCACCTGCAACGTCATCGACGACAGCCCCGTGATCTCACCGGACGGCCGGCGCATCGCCTTCAACCGCAAGGCCGGCGACGGCGGGCTCAACCAGCAGAACGGCCTGGTGGTCACCTCGACGACCGGCACCGGCTGCACGGTGATCCTGCCCGCCGGGCTCAGCCAGGACCCGAACGCCTGCAAGAACCCGATGCCCGACACCTCCGACATCGGCCCGTTCCAGCCGCGCGATGTCGCCTGGACGCCGAACGGCGCCCAGCTGGTGCTCACCTCCCGGCGGGCCCTGCCGGCCAACTCACCCGAAGGGCTCTCGACCTACGACTTCGCGACCGGCAAGCTCACTCCGCTCGACTGGCGGCTGCCGGGGCGTCAGAAGGAGCCGAGCGTCCAGCAGTCGGTCGACCTGTCGCTCAGCGCACCGGCCGGCACGCCCCAGGTGCTGCCCGGTGGCAGTACGACCGTGCCCGTCACGGTCACCAACCGGGGGCCGGCCCCCTCGCCGGGCACCGTTCTGACGGCTTCCGTGCCGACGGGCGCCCGGCTCAGCGGACTGACCACCCCGGTCGGGCAGTGCGACGCCGCGGCCCTGCGCTGCGACCTCGGCACCCTGGCCCCCGGCGCCACCGTTCAGGTGACCGCCACCGTCATCGGCATCCAGGTCGGCAACCAGCAGCTCGGCTGGTCGCTGGCCGGGACGGTGGTCGACCCGAATCCCGGCGACAACTCGGCACAGACGGTCGTGCCGGTCGTGTCTCCGTTCCCCACGCCCACGTCCGCGCCGCCCACGGTCGTGCCGCCGCCCACCCTATTGCCGCCCACGTCCGCGCCGCCCACGGTAGTACCGCCCACCTCGGCACCGCCGAGCCCACCGCCGGCCCTGGCCGGCCCGGGCGTGTCGATCAGCGCCCAGCCGAACCCCGGCTACGTCGGCGGCCACGTGACGGTCAGCTACACGGTGCGCAACGGCGGGCAGGCGCTCGCCACCGGGCTGACCCTCACCCTCGGCCTGCCCGCCGGTCTCCCCACCGAGCCGCTGCCACCCGGCTGCCCGAGCGGCACCTGCCAGTTGGGCGACCTGACCCCGGGCAGCAGTGAGGTGGTGCAGGTGGTGCTGTCACCCAACGCGGCGCTGCAGACCACCATCACCGCCACCCTCACCACCACCGGCACCGACGCCAACCCGGGCCCGCACACCGCCAGCACCCCGCTGCGGATCCTGCAGCCGCAGATCGTCGCGGTGCCGCCGATCGGCAAGCCCGGCTTCGTCACTTCCGTGCGGGGCAAGGACTTCCCGCCCGGCGTGCCGGTGCAGTTCACCTGGCAGCCCGGCATCACCGCCGCCGCGGCGCCCACCTACCCGGCCGCCGACGGGACCTTCGCCGGCCAACTGCTCATCCTCCCCAAGGACGAGCTCGGACCGCGCACCATCACCGCCAGCGGACCCGGGTTCTCCCCGGTCACCTGCCCGTTCCTGGTGGTGACCGGCACCATCGGCCCGCCCGAGGAGGTGCAACGGCGTTGATCCACGAGGTCGATGAGGCACTGCGACTACTGCTCACCGAGAGCGGCCTGCCGGCACGCGGCATCGAGCTGGTCTTCGACTCGCCCACCCGGGACTGGGCCGCGCGGCGCAACGCCCCGACGGTCAGCGTCTTCCTCTACGGGATCCGCGAGGACGTGTCCCGCCGACTCGGCGGAGACATCGAGGAGCACGACGCGGACGGCGTGGTGGTGGCCCGGCACAGCGCGCCCCGCTGGTTCGAGCTGGCCTACCTGGTGACGGCCTGGACCAACCGGGCGCAGGACGAGCACCGGCTGCTGTCCGAGGTGCTGTGGTGCCTGACGTCGACGGACGCGCTGCCCGCCCGGCTGCTCACCGGAAGCCTCGCCCGACTCGGGCTCGCCGTCGGGCTCGACACCGGCGGGCGGGGAGAGGGCATGCCGTCGGTCTCGGACGTGTGGTCCGCGCTCGGCGGCGAGTTGAAGCCCTCGATCGACCTGCGGGTGCGGGCCCCGCTGACCGGCGAACGCAGCCCGGCCGGGCCGCCGGTCACCGAGGGACTGGTGGTGCGGGCCACGGACACGACCCAGGGTGCCGATGCCGAGCGGCGGCTGCGGTACCGGGAGGGCACCGATGCCGGTTCGCACGGGTTCGCGGCGCCCCGGGACCGTCCGCTGCCACCCGGTCGGCGACGGCGTGGCGGTGCGGCACGATGACCCTCCTCGACGCCGGGCCGGCGGAGAGCACGGACCACCTGTGGGACCGGCTGCGCCACCTGGAGCAGCGAGTCAGGGCCGCCGTGCGCGAGCGCCGGGCCCACGACCCGGACCCGGACGACCCGTACCGCGGCCAGTACCTCACTCCGGAGGCGGCCGAGCGGCTGCTGGCCGCGCCGGCCGCCTCGGGCGGGCTCGGCCTGGACCTCGGCGAACCGCCGCCGCCCCCGCCCGGATCGGGGCTCGCGCGGCTCGCCGATAGCTTCGGCCTGCTCCCGATCGACCTCGAACTCCTGCTGGTGGCCCTGGCCCCCGACCTCGACACCCGGTTCGAGCGGCTCTACGGCTACCTCAACGACGACCTGACGCTGCGTCGGCCGACCGTCGGGCTCGCCCTGGAGCTGTGCGGCCTGCGGGGAGCGGGTGCCGGGCGGTTCCGCTTCGCCGCGGGGGCACCGCTGATCGCCGGCGGGCTCCTGGAGATCACCGAGCCGGAACGCCCGCTGCTCTCCAGGGGGCTGCGGATGCCCGACCGGGTCACGGCCCATCTGCTCGGGGACGACGAACTCGACAGCGCGCTGCGCGGCCTGGCCCACCACGGTCGGGCCACCGGCCTGGCCACCGAACCCGTCCGTCGGATCCGCGCGGCCGCGGCGACCGGCAGCGCACTGGTCCACCTGCTGGACCACGGCGGCACGGCCAGCAGACTGGCGGTCGACGCGCTAGCGGCGCTTGGTGGGCCTGACGGGGTTCATGGGCTTGGTGGGCTTGACGGGGTTCATGGGCTTGATGGGCTTGACGGTGTCGGCGGGCCGCCCCTGGTCGTCGACGCCACCGCGCTCGCCGCGCGCCCCACCGATGCCCTGCTGCGGGTGCTGGCCCGGGAGGCGAAGCTGAGCTCAAGCGGCGTGGTGCTGGGTCCCCTTGACGCGCTGGAACCCGAACGACCCGAGCAGTCCGGCCTGTTGCGCAAGCTGTGTGCCGAACTCGCCGGTGTGCCGCTGATCGTCTACGGCGCCCGGGCCTGGGACCCGTTCTGGGCCCGGGAGAGTCCGGTGGTGATCACCGTCCCGCCGCCCGACCCGGGTCGGCGGACCGAGCAGTGGGAACGTGCGCTGGGCGGGCCGCTGGACGATGAGCTGGCCGCGGCGGTCGCCCCCTACCAACTGGACGAGGACCAGGTGGCCAGGGCCGCCGCCGTGGCGGCCAGGACGGCGGCGGCCGAACAGCGCCCGGTGAGCGCCGACGACCTGCGCGCCGCGGTGCGGAGCCAGAACGGCGCGGGCCTCGGGCGCCTCGCCCGGCGGATCGAACCGGCGGTCGGCTGGGACGACTTGGTGCTGCCAGAGCTGACGCTCAGTCAGCTGAAAGAGCTCGCCCTGCGGGTGAAGCACCGCGACCGGGTGCTGGGCCAGTGGCGGATGCGGCCCGGCGGCGGGCGCGGGCGCGGGGTGATCGCCCTGTTCGCCGGCGAGTCGGGCACCGGAAAGACCATGTCGGCCGAGGTGGTCGCCGCCGAACTCGGCATGGAGCTCTACGTCGTGGACCTGTCCACCGTCGTCGACAAGTACGTCGGGGAGACCGAGAAGAACCTCGAACGCATCTTCACCGAGGCGTCCCGGGTGAACGGCGTGCTGCTCTTCGACGAGGCCGACGCGATCTTCGGGAAGCGGTCGCAGGTCAAGGACGCCCATGACCGCCACGCCAACGTGGAGTCGGCCTACCTGCTGCAGCGCATGGAGTCCTTCGACGGGATCGCGGTGCTGACCACCAATCTGCGGGCCAACCTGGACGAGGCCTTCACCCGGCGGCTGGACGTCATCGCGGAGTTTCCGGTGCCCGACGAGGACCAGCGACGTGCCCTGTGGGAACGCTGCCTCGGCCCGCGGATCCCCCGCGGTGACGATCTCGACCTCGGTTTCTGCGCCCGGCACTTCGAGCTCGCCGGCGGCTCCATCCGGGCCTGCGCGGTGACCGCCGCCTATCTGGCGGCCGAAACCGGCCGCCCGCTGGACATGGTCCAGCTGCTGACCGCCGTGCGGCAGGAGTACCGCAAGCTCGGCCGCCTGGTGCTGGAGAGCGAGTTCGGGCCCTGGCTGGGCGCCCTCGGGGAGCGGCCGTTCGGCTGAGCCCGTGACGGCGGGTACCTGCGGCGATGCCCGCCGGGGCAGCTTCCTTGCCCCTGGTCCGGGACCTGAGGACATGTCCGGGGAGGCAGGCCGGGCAGCAGACTCGGGAGCGAATGACGAGCCAGCAGAAGGAGTGAGCATGCCGTCGTACCTCACCCCGGGTGTGTATGTGGAGGAGGTCCAATCCGGTGCTCGGCCGATCGAGGGCGTCGGCACAGCCGTCGCCGCTCTGGTCGGGTTCACCGAGACCGGACCCTTCCACGAACCCACCTTGGTGACCAACTGGGACCAGTACGTACGGCAGTTCGGAGGCTTCAGCGAGGGCACCTACCTGCCCCACGCCGTCTACGGCTTCTTCGCCAACGGTGGTGGCGCCGCCTACGTCGTACGGATCGGCGACCCCGCCCGATCGGCGACCGGCACCGGTGCGCCCGCCTCCATCGCCGCGCCCGCGCCGACCGCGATCGGGGGCTTCCTGATCTCGGCGCTGCCCGGCGCGGGCGGCGATGTGTCCGTCGAGATCGCCGACGCCGAGGGCGAGAACGTCCCGGAGGACCGGTTCCGACTGGTGGTCCGCAAGGGCGGCGCGGTCGCCGAGACCTATGACGTCTCGACCCGCAAGAACACCAAGGGATATGTCGTCACCCAGCTGCGGGAGTCCAAGCTGGTCGCGGTCACCGAGCAGCCCGGCACCGCGCCGAGCCGTCCGGAGAGCCAGACCCTCGCACTCTCCGCTGCCCAGGCCCCCGCACCCACCGGAGGCGGCCGCCGGGTCGACCCCGCCGAGTACGTGGGCGACTCCGCGGCCCGCACCGGATTCGCGGGCCTGGAGGCGATCGACGAGATCACCATGGTCGCGGTGCCTGATCTGATGAGCGCCTACCAGCGCGGTGAGATCGACGAAGAGGGCGTCCGTACCGTGCAGTTGGCGGTGATGTCGCACTGCGAGCAGATGGGCGACCGGATCGCGGTGCTGGACACCCCGCCCGGCATGACCGCCCAGCGGGTGCGCAGCTGGCGCATGGACGAGGCGGGCTACGACTCCCGCTACGCCACCCTCTACTACCCGTGGATCAAGGTGTTCGACCCGGCGAGCGGCCGCAACGTGATGGTCCCGCCGAGTGGTCACATCGCCGGGGTGTGGGCGCGCAGCGACGCCGAACGCGGTGTGCACAAGGCGCCGGCCAACGAGGTCATCCGCGGCGCGGTCGACCTGGAACTGCGGCTCAGCAAGGGCGAGCAGGACCTGCTGAACCCGATCGGCGTCAACTGCGTGCGCGCCTTCCCCGGGCGCGGCATCCGGATCTGGGGCGCCCGGACCCTCGCCTCGGACCCGGCCTGGCGCTACCTCAACGTCCGGCGGCTCTTCAACTACCTTGAGGAGTCCATCCTGCTGGGCACCCAGTGGGTGGTCTTCGAGCCCAACGACGACCGGCTGTGGTCCAGCATCCGCCGCAACATCACCGCGTTCCTCACCGAGGAGTGGCGGCGCGGCGCGCTGTTCGGCCAGTCCGCCGCCGAGGCCTTCTACGTGAAGTGCGACCGCGACAACAACCCCCAGGAGTCCATCGATCTCGGGCAGGTCATCTGCGAGATCGGGGTCGCTCCGGTGAAGCCCGCCGAGTTCGTGGTGTTCCGGCTGTCGCAGTTCTCCGACAGCACGAGCCTCGTCAACGAGTGATCTGGCAAGGGTTCCAGCAGTAAGTGACCGGCACGGTCGGAACTGGATGACCCGTGTGGTCACCACTAGCAACGGGAGGTGAGAAGCGGCCATGGCTGAAGGCGATCCGCTCTCCACACACATATTCGGCGTCCAGCTCGGCGGGTTCAACGTCGAGTACGTCAAGGAAGTCAGCAACCTGACGGTCGACCAGGATGTCGTCGAGTACAAGCAGGTAAGCCAGCAGGGCAAGTTGATCGTCCGCAAGCAGCCCGGTGCGCGGCTGCCCGGCGAGGTGACGATCACCCGCGGTCTCGACAAGAGCTCCGCGTTCACCAAGTGGATCAACGAAACCCTGAACAACGGTGCCATCAACACCGCGCGGCAGAACCTGACCATCGAGGTCAAGGACACCACCGGCGCTACCCTGCGGCGGATCCAGCTGATGAACGCCTGGGCCAGCAGGTGGGAGGGGCCCACCCTCACCGCCGGCGAGTCCGCCGCCGCCACCGAGACCGTGACCATCGTCTTCGAGGAAATCCACGTCGAATGAGGCGAAAGATCGGTCTTGAGGAACTCCTCGAGCAGGCACCGGCGTCGGCCGCGCAGCAGTCCAGCGCGCCGCCGCCGGTGCGGCCTCGACAGGCCACACTGCACACGGAGTTCGAGTTTGAGCTGCCGCGCGGGTACGTCGATGCGGACGGTGTCGTGCACCGGGACGGCGCCATGCGCCTGGCCACCGCACGGGACGAGCTGATGCCGCAGATCGACCTGCGGGTCAAGGAGAACCCCGCGTACCTGAGCGTGGTGCTGCTCAGTCATGTGATCACCCGGCTGGGTACCGTCACGGACATCCACGCGGGCGTGGTCGAGAGCATGTACGCCACCGATGTGGCGTTCCTGCAGGACTTCTACCAGCGCATCAACAGCGAAGGCCACACCCGCGCGGCGGTCACCTGCCCGCACTGCGACGGGGCGTTCGAAGTCGACCTCGCTGGTGGGCGCCTGGGGGAATCGTGACGTACGCGGCCACTCGGCTCTACGAGGAGGTCGCGTACATCGCCTACCACTTCCACTGGCCGCGGGAGTCCGTTCTCGACCTGACTCACCGTGAGCGGGCGCAGTGGGTACGGGAGATCGCGCGGATCAACACCCGCGTCAACGAGGGCGGGTGAGTTGAGTGGGGTGGCTACGGGACCGGTTCGGTCGGGCTCGGGGCGGGGTGAGTGGTGCGGCCGGTGGTGGAGCTGGTGTCGCAGGTGGCTCGGCGTCGGGTGAGGGTGGCGCGGGCGTCGGCGGTGGGGTGAGTGGCGGAGAAGGCTTGAGCGGTGGAGAGGGCGCAGGGGCTGGTGCGGGCAACGGGGTTGGCGGTGCGGGGCGCTCCGGCGGTGCCGGGGACGGGGGTTGGCGTGCGGTGACGCCCATGACGCCCACCATCATGCGGGCGACGGGCGGGGTCAGTGACGGGCTGCGGTTCCGGTCGCGGCTCGCCGCCTGGCAGAACCCGTCGCAGACCGGGAGCCTCGGGCACGCGGTGCTGCCGTCGGCGCCCGTGGGGATCCTGCGAGCCGTGGCGCGGCCGGTGGTGCCGGGTGTCGGGGCGGCCCGGGGCGGTGGCCCGGAGCTGCGGTATGCGGTGCCTCGTGCGGGGAGCGCGGGCGGGGAAGGGGAGTTCGGGACTTCCGGGGAGCCTGCGGAGTCTGCGGGATCCGGGGCGGTGCAGGGCGGCCGGGCGGTGCGTCGGGTGCAGCGGGCGGAGGGTGCGCGGCGCCGCTTGCGGGTTGCCGCGGTGGGCGCGGGGGGTGGCGGCGCGGTTGGTGGGGGTGCGGCGGACGCACGTCCTGGTGGTGGTTCATCGGTAACCGAGGCTTCGAAGGGGGCGGGTGGCGCTGCTGGGCCTGCCGCTTCCGCTGGTTCTCCGGCAGCTTCTCGGTCTGGCGAGGGGCGGTTCCGGGCCGGTGAGGCGCCGGCAGTTCAACTGCGCCGTGTTGCCGCGCCGTTGACCGTATCCGCGCGCCCGCGGACCTTGCCCACGCGTACGGTCGCCGTGGTTCAGCCGGCCGCCGCCGCGCGCTCGACTGGCGCTACCCCGCCGGCGGATCGGTCCGCCGGCGGGGAACTGCCCGTAGCGACGGTCGAGCCGACGGCCGGACCGGCGGATGCCGCCGGCCCGTCCGCGTCTGCCCCCGCAGTGCAGCATGTTGCCGCCGAGGGTCCCGCGCCGGACCGGCGCGCCAAGCCGATGGTGCAGCGTGCCGCCGCGCCGGGCCGACCGGTGCTCGGCGCGCCGCTGACCACGCTGCCCGCGAGCGCCGCGCCCGCTGCGGGGGCCGGCACCGGCGGGGCAGGTCCGGCGACCTCGCCGATGCCGATCGTGCCCAGGCCCGCCCAGGCGGCGGCTGGGGGAGTGGGTGGCGCCGAGGGGCAGGGTTCTGCCTCGCCGGCGGGCCGACCGGAGCGGGAGACCCGCGATGCGGCGCAGGTGCAGCGTGCGTCGCGCGGTGGTGGCGGTCCGTCCCGCCGGGAGTCGGCCGGATCGGTGCCGTCCGGCGGTGTGTCCGGAGGCGCCGGTGTCAGCTCGGTACAGCGGGCGCCGCGTTCTTCCGGGGCGTCGGCCGCCGGTGTGGAGAGCGGCAGGCGTGCCAGCGGCTCGGGCGGGTCGGTCCCGTCCGGCTCCGCGTCGGGTGGTGCGGCGGGTGGAAGTGGCAGCAGTAGTCGTGGGAGTGGCTTGGGTGGGCCGGCTCAGTCCGGCTCCGGGGTCGGCGGTGCGGCGTACGTACAGCGGGCGTCCGGTGAGAGGGGTGCGGGTTCCACTGGTGTGCCTTCGGCTGGAGCGGGCAGTGACAGCCGTGCCGGTGGCTCTGCCAGGTCGACGCAGTCCAGCCCCGTGCCTGGGGGCGCCGCGCAGGTGCAGCGTGCGCCCGGGGCGGGCCCTGCCGGGTCGGCGTCGGGGACTGACTCCACCGACCCGCGGACGCGTGGCGGACTGGGAGCCCCACTGAGTGCGCTGCCGCCGAGCGCCGCGGTGTCGAGCGGCGCCGCCCCGCTGCTTGGCGGGGGTGGGATCGCTCGGCGGATCACGAGCGCTGGGGCGAGGAGTGGCACGGGTGGTGGGAGCGGATCGGCCTCCGTGCCCGCGCCGGTGCAGTCGGCCGCGTCGCCCGAGCTGGTGCTGCGCAGCGAGGGCACGCCCCGCGAGGCTGCCTCGACGCTGGACGCGGCAGTCGTTCAGCGCGCCGGCGACGGCCGTCCGGTCCGTCGCGCACGAGGCGGCATCAGCGCGCCAACAGATACTGAGGCGGTTCAAGTCGAGTTGCCGAATGCTGTGCAGGGTGCTGACCGCTCCCAGGGTGGTGCGGTGTCGGCCGACGGTAGGCCCGTCGCGCCGTCGCGCCCGTCGATCGGCGTCCTGGGCGCGATGCCCACCGTTCGGCTGAGCAACTCCGCCCAGGGTGTCGGTGGCGCCGTGCAGCGCGCGGTCGAGCCCATCCAGCGCACCCGGGCGCTGCTCGGCGAGCGCCGCCCGGGGTTCACGCTCGCCACGCCGGCGATCGTCCCCGCACCGGCCGCCGGCGGGGCGGCGAAGCCGGCCGTACCGGTGGTCAGGGCGGCATGGCCGCAGCGCCAGGCGACGAGTACCGAGGCTTCGGCGGCCGAGAAGCCGGCGGTGCAGCGGAGTTCGCGAGGCCCGGTCTCCGCTGCCCTGCGCCCCTCATCGCATGAGTCGGAACGCCGTGGCGGCACCTCGTACTCGGCGCCGTCCGCGCGTCCGATGGGTGCGGCCCCGAGCGCGGCCTCATCGCCGTTTCGTGGTGTGAGCCGTGGCCCGCAGTCGTCGGCCCCCACCGGGGACCGTGGTGCGGCGTCATCGGCGACCCCAGGCGGCGGCGCGCCCAACCTGGCCGTCCAGCGCTCCGCACCCGGTACCCAACTCCCGGCCCAGCCGGTCCAGTCGGCCGAGCAGCCCGGTTACCCCGGCGCCCCTGGCCCGCGTACCTCCGCGCCCGCCCCCGTCGTCCCCCTGGTGCGCCTCGCCCCGCCGTCCAGCCCGGAGTCCCCGACGAGCCTCCAGCGCCTGCCGGTTGGGGCCCGCCCCACTCCGCCACCCGTTACCCAGCCGTCAACCAGCGCCCCGTGGACCCCCGCCACCCTCACAGGTTCACCGACCCGATCACTCTCGCCCTCCTCACCGCAGCCGCGACCGTCGTCCGCCACGGCCCAGGTCCTGCAGCGCGTGGCCCAGCAAACCGGCCTGGTCGGAGTGCCGTTGACCGCTGTCCCGGCCCGCACGCCTACCGTCCCGCGGTCCGCGCCCGCGTCCGCGTCCGTGCAACGCAGCGCCGGCACCACGCCCTCGCCCGCTGCTCCAGCATCGATCACCGTCTCACGCGCCCCCGCCGCCGCACCCCCGGCAAAGCCCGCACCCACCGTCCCCGATGTCGACGAGCTGGCCCGGCGCCTGGTCGAACCCGTCGGCCGGCTGCTGCGCGCCGAGCTGCGCAGGGGGAGGGAGCGCGCCGGACGGCCCTATGACAGTGGTCGCTGACCAGGCCTGAAACCACACCGCCCGCTCGCCAACGGGCAAGGCAAGCAACCGAAGTACGGAACAGGGATGACCGACAACATCTTCGCATCGAGCATCTTCTTCAGGCTCACCATCGGTGGCAACGACCTGGGGGAGTTCGCGACGTGCTCGGGGCTCGGCGCCCAGGTCGAGATCGAGCAGTACCAGGAGGGCGGCAACAACGGTTTCGCCTACCAACTGCCGGGCCGCATCACCTGGTCGAACATCACCCTGACCCGCGCGGTCACCAAGGACACCACCAAGATCGCGCGCTGGTTGGACGAGATCATCCGGCGGGTGCAGCCCAAGGACGGCGAGATCGTGGCGCTGCAGCCGGACGGCACGCCCATCGTCAGCTGGCAGGTGCTCGGCATCGTCCCGGTCCGCTGGGAGGGGCCGACGTTCGACCCGAACAGCTCCCAACCCGGCCTGGAGACCCTGGAGATCGCCCACGTGGGCCTGCGCCCGTCCTGACCCGAGCCCCGCCCGCTCGGCCCCCCAACCCCCGTCCACCGCAACCCGATCGGAGAAGCGACAGGATGTCCTCAGCGGTCCCCGCGAGCGTCACCCGGGCCCAACTGACCATCATGGAGCCCCCGTCGACGGTCGGTGGCCAGCCCGGTGGGGCGTTGGCCACGCTGCAGCTCCAGTTCAACCCGGCTACCCTCAGCCTGAGCAAGTCCACCGAGTGGCGCCGCACGCCCTCCCGGATGGCGGGCGAGTCCGCGCTGCCCGAATTCGTCGGCGCCGGACCGCGTTCGCTCTCGCTGGAGGTGTTCCTCGACGCGACGGCCACCCACGACGACTCGGTGGAGGAGGCCGTGGAGAAGCTGATGAAGGGCTGCGTTCCCACTCCGAGCAGCCTGGACCGCAAGAAGCCGTCGAGCCCGTGGGTCCGGCTGGACTGGGGCACCTCGCGGACCACGTCGTTCAACGGGGTGATGGCCGCGCTCTCCGTCAACTACACGCTCTTCGACGTCGATGGCCACCCGCTGCGGGCCACCTGTTCGCTCACCATCGAGGAGGCCAGCGTCGACCCGGCGGGCCAGAACCCGACCTCCGGTTCCGTGGAGGCCCGCAGCATCCACCGGGTGATCACGGGCGACACCCTGCCGATGCTCGCCTGGCGCGAGTACGGCGATGCGACGGCCTGGCGCACCATCGCCGAGGCCAATGACATCGACGATCCGATGGTGCTGACGCCGGGTATGGAACTGATCGTGCCGGGAATCGACGAGTCGTCGGAGGGGGTGCGCTCATGACGACGCCGGAAGCGCGCAGCGGCCGCTCGTTCGCCGCGGATCCGATCGTCTCGGCGCCCGGTCCGCTGCCGCCGGCCTGGGTGAAGCAGTTGGTGTCCTGCGAGATCGACCAGAGTGTCGGGCTGCCCGACACCGTCGTGCTGTCGTACCGCGACGCGAACCACACCTTCCTCAGCGACACCGGGATCACCATCGGGGCTCAGCTCCAGGTATCCGTGGTCACCGTCCAAGGGAACACCCAGGTAAAGCTGTTCAGCGGCGAGGTGACCGCACTGGAGCTGGACGTGGACGGCACGGGCTCCTACACCGTGGTGCGGGCCGCCGCACTCACCCACCGCCTGATGCGCGGGCGCCGGGTGAAGGCCTACCGCAACATGACGACCACGGACATCGTGCAACAGGTCGCCGCGGGTGCCGGGTTGAGCCTCGGCCGGGTGGACTCGTTCTCCGTCGTCCACCAGCAGCTCTCCCAAGCGAACGTCTCGGACTGGGAGTTCCTCCAGTACCTGGCACAGGAGAGCGGTGCGCTGCTGCGCGTCGACGAGACCGGGCTGCTGGAGTTCGTCAAGCCCGAGCCGGCCTCCTCGGCGCCGGCGCCGTCCACCCCGGCGCCGCAGAGCCCGATGGTGCTGGAGTACGGCCGCAACCTGATGGCGCTGCGCGGGGTGCTGACCGGCGCGGGCGGTGCGAACACGGTCGAGGTGCGCGGCTGGAACGTCGCCACCAAGAACGCCCTGGTCGCCACCGAGCCGTCGGTGACCAGCCAGACCGTGCAGCCCGGCCTGAGTCCCACCATCGGGGCCACCGGCTCAGCGAAGCTGACCGTCACCGATACTCCGTACCGGACGCAGGCGGAGACCACCAGCACGGCCGAGTCGGTCGCCGCCTCGGTCGCGGCCGGATTCGGCGAGTTGGAGGCGGTCGTCGAGGGCAACCCGCAGCTGCGGGCCGGGACCCCGGTCGCCCTGGGCAACGTCGGTCCCGCCTTCTCCGGCCGCTACACCGCGACCGCGGTGCACCACGTGCTGGAGCCCTACCGGGGTTACCGGACCACCGTGGTGGTCAGTGCGGCGCCGGACCGCTCGCTCGCCGGGCTGGTCCTCGGGGGCAACGCACCGCAGCGCGGCGCCCGGATGCCGGGACTGGCGATCGCCGTGGTCACCGACGTCCGGGAACCGGGTGACGGGCAGCGCGGCTGGGTGAAGCTCAAGTTCCCCTGGCTGGACGACACGTATGTGTCCGACTGGGTGCGTACGGTGCAGTGGGGAGGGCAGGGCGGCGGCGGGGTGTTCAGTCCGGAGGTCAACGATGAGGTGCTGGTGGGCTTCGAGCAGGGCAGCCTCGACAGCCCCTATGTGCTGGGCGGGCTCTACAACGGCGTCGACAAGCCCTCGCAGCACGAGGTGCCGCTGATCGACGCGGGCTCCGGCAAGGTCAACCGTCGTTCGCTGGTGTCCCGTTCGGGCAACCGGCTGGAACTGCTGGACGTGCCGGGCGGCCAGTCCGGGGTCCGGCTGGCCAGCGGCGACAAGAAGCTGGAGGTGCGGTTGGACGAGCAGCGCGGCGAGATCAAGCTGACCGTCTCCGGTGGCCTGGGAGGCGGGAGTTCGGTGACGCTCTCGGCTTCCGGTATCACGCTCGACGCGGGCACCGGAGAGGTGAAGGTGACCGGTGGATCGGTGACCGTCAACGGTCAGACCGCGGTCACCGTGAACGGTGGCGTGGAAGCCGTGCTCAAGGCCGATATCGTTCGCATCAACTGACGAAGCCAACCGAAGAGTCAACCGAAGAGTCAACCGACGAGCCAACCGACGAGCCAACCGAAGAGCCAACCGACGAGCCAACCGACGAAGCTAATTGACGAAGCATCAAGTCGACGAAGGAGAGCGAGAATGCCCCCCGCAGCCCGCATGGGCGACGCCACCGACCACGCCGGTGTCATCACCACCCCACCACCAGGAGCCATCGGGGTGGATACCGTGCTGATCGGCGGTCGGCCGGCCGCCGTGACCGGCAGCCTGCACGCGTGCGTCCCGCATGTGGAACTCGGGCCCGCCAACGTCGTCATGCCCAGTCTCGGGTCGGTGACCGGGGGAATGGTGCTGATCGGTGGACTGCCGGCCGCGAAGATGGGGGACGACACGGCCTGCGGGGCCAAGATCGTGGAGGGCGCGTTCAACGTGCTGATCGGAGGCGCACTGTGAACGGCGCCTTCATCGGCCGGGGTTGGGCCTTCCCGCTGCGGGTGAACGCCACCGGCGGTATCGGCATGGTGGATCGGGACCGCGAGATCGCGGAGGCCATCCGGCTGATCCTCGGCACGGCGCCAGGCGAGCGCCCGATGCGGCCCGAATTCGGCTGCGGCATCCACGAGTACGTGTTCGCACCGGGCGACGGCACCACGGCCGGCCGGATCGCCCGCGAGGTGCGCACCGCGCTGGAGCGCTGGGAGCCCCGGATCGACGTCGACGACGTCGTGATCGCCTTCGACACCATCGACGAGGGCACCCTGTACATCGACGTCCACTACACCGTGCGGTCCACCAACGACCGCCGCAACCTGGTGTTCCCGTTCTACACGATCCCCGAGGGCCCGGACGGCGCGGGCCCGCAGGAGGGAGATAGCTGATGGCACTGCCCTCCCCGAACCTCGACGACCGGCGGTTCCAGCAACTCGTCGACGAGGCCAAGCGATACGTGCAACAGCGCGCACCCGAGTGGACCGACCACAATGTGTCCGACCCGGGGGTCACCCTCATCGAGACCTTCGCCTACCTGGTCGACCAGCTGCTGTACCGCCTGAACCGGGTGCCGGAGAAGAACTACTCCGCCTTCCTGGACCTGTTGGGCATCCGGCTCTTCCCGCCGGCGGCGGCCACCGCCGAGGTCGACTTCTGGCTGTCGGCGCCGCAACCCGAGACCGTGCAACTGCGCGCCGGCACCGAGGTGTCCACCGTGCGGACCGAAACCGAGGAGGCCGTGGTGTTCTCCACGGTCGACGACCTCGCCATCGTCCCCAGCTCCCTGGAGCGGCTGGTCACGGCCTCCGTCTCCGGCGAGCAGAACGACCGCACGGCGCGACTTGCCGACGGCCTGGACGTGCCGTGCTTCCAGGCGCGCCCCGAGGTCGGGGACGCCATGCTGTTCGCCCTGCCGGCGGTGGCGCCGCGATGCATCCTGATCGTCAGGCTGGACAGCCGAGTCGAGGGTGTCGGCGTCGACCCGCGGCAGCCGCCACTGGCCTGGGAGGTGTGGGACGGCGCGCGGTGGACCGCCTGCGAGATGGGCCCCGACACCACCGGCGGCCTCAACCGGCCAGGAGAAATGGTGGTGTTCGTGCCCGCCGGGCACACCGCCTCGGTGATCGCCGGGCGCCGGGCGGGCTGGCTGCGCTGCCGGGCCACTGAACCCAAGCCCGGCCAGCCGTTCTACTCGGAGTCCCCGACGATCCGCCGTGCCGAGGTGTTCACGGTCGGTGGCACCGCGACCGTCGCCCACGCCCACACCGTGACCGACGCACCGCTGGGCACCTCGGAGGGGGTTGCCGGCCAGCGCTTCCGCCTCGCCAGGCCGCCCGTGCTGCTCGACGGCGAGCCCCCGGTGGTCGAGGTCTCGGCCGGCGAGGGCTGGGAACGCTGGACGGCCGTCGAGCACTTCGGCGAGTCGGCGCCGACCGATCGGCACGTGGTGATCGACGCGACCACGGGCGAGTTCATGTTCCCGCCTGCTGTCCGCGAACCCGACGGCGGCCTGCGTGCGTTCGGCGCGGTGCCGCCCAAGGGAGCCCAACTGCGCGTGCCGCACTACCGCACGGGCGGCGGGACGGCGGGCAATGTGGCGCGGAGCACGATCTCGGTGCTGCGCAGCTCGGTGCCGTACGTGGCCAGGGTCGACAACCGCGAGGCAGCACGCGGCGGGGTCGACGGCGAGACGGTGGAGAACGCCAAACTGCGGGCCCCGCATCTGCTTCGCCTGCAGGAACGTGCCGTCACAGCCGGAGACTTCGAGATGATCGCCCGTCAGGCCGCCCCGGCCGCAGCCCGGATCAAGTGCGTGTCGGCCGTCGCCGGGGAGGCTGGTGCGGTGCGGGTGCTGGTGGTGCCCGACGCGGTCGCGGACGAGGGCGACCGCCTGCGCTTCGAGCAGCTGATCCCCTCCGAGCCGATGCTGGCCGCGATCGCCCAGGCCCTCGATGAGCGGCGGCTGATCGGCACCCGGCTGGTCGTCCAGCCCCCCAACTACCAAGGGGTGACGGTGGTTGCGCGGCTCACCACCCGGTCCCCGGACGCCGAGCGGGTGTGGGAGGCGGCGCTGGAGGCGCTGTTCCGCTACCTCAACCCGCTGCGCGGCGGCGCCGACGGCACGGGGTGGCCATTCGGCCGGGCGGTGCAGTACGGGGAGATGTTCGGGGTGCTCCAACGGGTGCCCGGCGTGGCGGTGGTGGAGGAGCTGCGGCTGTTCCCGGCGGACCCGATCACCGGGCGCCGGGGCGCACCGGCCGAGCGGGTCGACGTCGAGCCGGACGCGCTGGTCTTCTCGCACCAGCACCAGGTGGTGGTCACCGAGGGCGGTCCGTCATGACGCGTGCCGCGATACCGGGGCTGCCGAGCCGGCATCCGATCGGTGAGTTGCTACCAGGGCTCTACGCTGACGACGACCTCGCCCAGCGGTTCACCGCCGGCCTGGACACCGTCCTCGCCCCGGTCTTCGCCACCCTGGACAACCTGCCCGCCTACTTCCAACCGCACCTGGCGCCAGCGGACTTCCTCGCCTGGCTGGCCGACTGGGTGGCCATGGAGGCCGACCCGGCCTGGCCGGAGGAGGTGCGCCGCGCCGTGTTGCTGCGCGCGGTGGCGCTGCACCGGTGGCGCGGCACCGGGCGGGGGCTCCAGGAGCGGCTGCGGCTGGTGCTCGGCGTCGGTTCGGAGATCGTGGACGGGGGCGGCGTGGCCTGGTCCACCTCGCCGGGGCCGGCCCTCCCGCCCGCGCCCGCAGGGGAGTTGCTGGTGCGCGTCTGGCCCGAGCGCACCTCGGAGGTGGACGAGGAACAGGTGCTGGCGGTGGTCAGGGCGTGCTGCCCGGTCCACCTCGGCTGCCGGGTCGAGATTCTGCAAGGGCCGCCCGATTCGGCTGGCGGAGAGGAGAGTTGACGGATGCGTACCTGCCCCGAATGCGGAGCGGCCAATGAGGACGGTGACGACTTCTGCGGCAACTGCGGTGCCTACCTCGGCTGGTCGCAGTCAGCGGCCGGCCCTGAGCCGGTAGCGGAGACCAGCACACCGGCCGAGCCTGCGGCACCTGCTGCGGCGCCTGCGCCTGTGCCTGCACCTGCACCTGCACCTGCGCCTGCAGTGCCGTCCACGCCTGCTGCGCCGCCTGCGCCTGCTTCCAGCGCGCCCTCCGCACCTGCCGTGCCCTCCGCACCTGCCGTGCCCTCCGCACCTGCCGTGCCCTCCGCACCTGCCGTGCCCTCCGCACCTGCCGTGCAGTCCACGCCGACGCCGGCGCCTGCGGCGCCCGCTGCCGCACCAGAGCCCGAGCCCGCCCCGGCATCTGCCGAGCAGCCGCGAACCTCAAAGCTGGCGCGGGCCTTCAAGTCGGCGGCTGCCCTCAAGCCGCCCGGCCTGTCGGAGCTCGGGAGCCCCGTCAAGCCGCCCAGCGTCTCGGAACTGGGGAGCTCCCTCAGGACGCCCAGCGCCTCGGAACTGGGGAGTCCCGTCGAGCCGCCCAGCGTTCGGGAGGTCGTGAGCCGCCTCGAGCCGCCCAGCGTCCGGGAGCTCGGGAGTTCCTTCAGGCCGCCCAGCATCCGGGGAGTTGTGAGCCGTCTCAAGTCGGCTGGCACCTCGGAGCCCGCGAGCAGCTCCAGGCCCGCGAGCCCCCCGGAGCCGCAGCCCCCCGCGCCCGCCACAGAGCAGTCCCCTGCCCCGGAGCAGCCTGCCGCGCACCAGCAGTCCGCGGCTCCTGCCGCGCCTGCCGCGCCCCCCGCCGAGTCGCCGGGCCCCCGGGCGCCGCAAGCGGAGCCGGCGCCCACCGCACGCCGTCCCGAGCCGCCCCGTCCGCCCGAGCCCGTCCAGCGCCAGTCCGACCCCGTCGCCGTGCAGCCCGCCAAGCCCGTCGCGCCCCGCCCCGTCGTCCGCCCGTCCACGGCCGCCGACACCCAGGTCGGCCCGCCGTGTCCCAACTGCGGCACGCCCAACCGCCCCGACCGCAAGTTCTGCCGACGCTGCGCGGCCCCCCTGACCCCGTCCGTCGAAGCGACGGCCCTGCCCTGGTGGCGCACCCGCTGGCCGTTCCGCCGCAGGGTGCGGATCGGTGGCAACGGCAACGCCCTGCGCCGGATCATCATCCTGCTCCTGGTGGTGGCGCTGGTGGTCGCGGGGATCCTGCTCTACCCGCTCGGCAAGTCCGTGTTCCAGGACACCCTGGACAAGGTCCGCAAGCCGTCGGCGATCACCCCCACCGGTGTGTCCGCGAGCGCCTCGGTGGCGGACCACCCGCCGTCCCTGGCCGACGACGGCCTCACCAACACCTACTGGGGAGCGCCGAAGACCGGGGACTCGATCACCTTCACCTTCGGCTCGCCGTTCCGGCTGGTGGATCTCATCATCCACACCGGCACCTCCACCGACCCGCAGGAGTTCCAGAAGGAGGCCCGCCCGACCAGCGTGGACCTGCAGGTCACGTCGAAGGACGGCAAGGTCCACGAGCAGCAGGTGACCCTGAACGACAAGCCGGGCCCGCAGACCGTGGTGACCGGAGTCAGCGATGCGGTGCGCGTGACCCTGGTCATCCGCGACGCGGCCGGCACCGGCGCCGGACGTCATATCGCCCTGGCGGAGGTGGAGTTCTTCAAGCGCGACTGAGCGCGGCTCGCCATGGGGGAGTGGCAGGCTTCCCCATGGCGATGAGTCAACGCGCGTCACTCGACGGGTGAACGGACGGTGGCGGAACCGGGTCTACGCGGGTCCTGGTGGGCGTTGTTCCAGCGATGGAGCTTCAACTCTCTAGCGGTGTACGGGTGTTCGCCGTTACCTTCTGGCAGTACTCCGACAGCGGCACCTTCCCGGGCGACCAGGACTACTTCAACGGCGCGACCGACCGCCTGCAGGCCCTCGCCCTGGGCTGATGAACCGTCAGAAGCCAATGGCAGCACGGGGGAACCGGTCGAAGCCGGTTCCCCCGCACGGTCACGACCACTTCGCCGCGAGAGACACCACCAGGAACACCACGCCCGCCGCCAGCGCCACCCCGATCGCCCCGGTGCCTACACCGGCGACGACCTTGCGCCCCCGCGCCGCCCAGGCCGCCTGCCGCAGCCGACGACCGGCCGCCGGCGCCGCGAGCTCGACGCCGACGGGCAGCAGCTGCAGCGCACCGCTGAGCGCGGCGACCGCGAATCCGAGCAGGAATACCCAGCCCGCGATCGGCGCCACCCCGACCTGGTTCAGTTGGCCGCCGTGGTACTGCATCGGCAGTCGGTCTCCGGCCCAGTGATCGCCGGTGCTGATCGAGCCGACGGAGAGCCTGCGGCCGTCGTCCGCCTGGAAGACGCCGTGGCAGACGATGCGCCGCTGGCGCCCCGTGCCGTGCGGCTCGCAGTGGTCCACCAGGTATAGCCCCGGGGTGCCGGTCAGCCGAGCCGCGTAGGCCAGGTTGTCGCCGCCCCACCAGCCGCCCGCCGCCGCGCCCCCGCCCAGCAGGAGCACCAGCAGCAGTACGAAGGACGCCAGCCCCGGGTTGCGCGGGGGCGGCTTGCCGATGTGCGACCGGTGCTGCTGTGGCGCGCTCATCCGGGTCCCCCGTTCCAAAGCCATCCGTCGCCGCCCGCCATCCGGACGGCTGTTCGGGCATCATGCCAGGTCAGAGCCGTGAACGGCAGACCCGGGGTCACCCTCGGCGCGCGGGCGGGTGCACGGGCGGCGACGACGCGCGAAGCTTGGGACCGTGGGTACCGTCGCCGCCGTTCGACTGCGGACGTACCAGGGGCTCCCCAGCGAGCCGGTGCGCCCGCGCGGGCTGCCGCGCGTGGCCGAGGTGGTCCCCGCCGGCACGGCCGAGTCGGTGCGCCTCTGCTGGGACACCACCGACCTGCGCCTGCTGGCCCACGGCGGCGCGCTGGAACGCCGCCAGGGCGCGGCCGGCGGCGCCTGGCAGCTCACCCTGCCGGACGGCACCGAGCTCAGTGGCACCGGCGCCACCGTCCCCGCCGAGCTGCACGACCGGATCCGCTCCTACACGGGCGGCCGCCCGCTCCACCCCGTGCTGCGGATCAGCAGCCACCGCGCCCGCTCACTGCTGCGCGACCATCACGGCCGCACCCTCGCCGAGCTGGACCGCACCGAGGTGGTGGCCCAGCCGCTCGGCGGCCCCCCAGGGCCGGGACGACTGGCCGGCTGGACCCGCACCGAGGTCCGCCTGCTCCGCAGCCGGCCCCGGCTGCTCGCCGCCCTCGACGGCCGCCTGCGCGCGGACGGACTGACCGAGGTGCCCGCCACCGTGCCGCAGGCCGTGCTGGTCCACCCCGCCACCCTCAGCGCACCGGCACCGGGCAGCGCCGGCGCCGCCCTCGCCGCCTACCTGCGCCGCCAGTGCGCCCAACTGCTCGCCCTGGACGGTGCGGTGCGCCGGGACGAAGCCGATTCCGTGCACCAGATGCGGGTCTGCGCCCGGCGGCTGCGCAGCAGCCTCACGTCCTGCCGAAGCCTGCTGCGCCAGACCGGAGCTGCCGACATCGCCGTCGAACTCCGTTGGCTGGGGCAGGTGTTGGGAGCCGCGCGGGATGCCGAGACTACCGGGCAACGGCTGGCCGCGGCAGCCGAACAGCTGCCACCCGAGCTCGCGTTGGACAACCCCGCGGCCGGCCTGGCCGAGCGGTTCCGGCAGCGGTATGCGGCGGCCCATCAAGAAGTCCGTGAAGTCCTCGACAGTGAACGGTACTTCACGCTGCTCGCAGCCGTGGAGCAGCTGGCCGCCGACCCGCCGCTGCGGCGCCGGGCCGGGCGCGGCCGCACCGAACTCGAGTGCCTGCTCCGCCGTGAGCAGCGCCGCACCGGCCACCGACTGAACCGGGCGCTGGCGCTGGACGAGGGCCCGACCCGCGACGAGGCCCTGCACGCCGCCCGCAAGGCCGCCAAACGCGCCCGTTACACCGCCGAGTTGGCCGGCGCCAAACCACTGGCCCGCCGGATGCGCACGATCCAGGAGACCCTGGGCAGCTACCAGGACGCCGTGGTCGCCGAGCACCTGCTCCCCACCCTCGCCGCCGAGGCCCACGCCGCCGGCGCCAACTCGTTCTCCTACGGCCTGCTGCACGCCGCCCAGCGGCCCCTCGCCCGGTCCGCCCTGGCAGCGGCGCGGCCGGCCTGGCAGCGGGCCCGCAAGACGAAACTGTGCCGCCTCCGGTGACCTGAGCGTTCTAGGCTGGCGGCATGACGGCGAAGCGCGAGGTTCACAACTTCCTGGCCCGGGTGCGGCAGGAACCGGAGCACTGGGTGCCGGACGGGTCGCTGCGGCGGCTGGCCGGCTTGCTCACCGGTTACCAGGCCGGGCTCACCCCGTACGCGGCAGTCGGTGTACCGGAGTTCGGCCCGGATGGTGCGTTCGCCCACTGGCTCGGCCGGCAGGACGGCTACCAGAGCGCCGAGGCCGCCGACTGGGTGGCACTGATCGAGCGCGACGCCCGCCCACTGGACACCTTCTTCACCCTGGCCCAGCGCTACTGTGAAGAGCAGCCGGCCACCGGGGTGGACCTGGTCCGCCATCTGAGCCGGAACACCTTCGTCACCCTCTACCGGCGCCGCCCGCTGCTGGACGAGACCACCGCAGGGCTGCGTGCCCAGGGCTGCCGAGTGGTGCAGGTCGACACCGCCGGTTGGACCGGCCAGCACGATCTGCACCGCGAGTTGGCCGCCGCGCTGGACTTCCCCGACTACTACGGCCACAACTTCGACGCCCTGAACGACTGCCTGCGTGATGTCTTCGACGACACCGCGGCGCCGCTCGCCCTGGTCCTCACCGGTTTCGACCACTACGCCCGCACCGACCCGGAGGCCGCGCACATCCTGCTCGACATCGTCGCCGACCGGGCCCGGGTGCACGCGGTCTCCGGCTGCCACCTGCTCTGCCTGGTGCAGAGCGACGACCCGCACCTCACCCTGGAACCGGTCGGCGCGATCTCGGCGCTGTGGAACGACGCGGAGTGGCTGAACGCGAACCGGACCTGACGGCTGAGGATGTGACGGCTCCGAGTGTGACGGCTGCGGACGTGACAGCTCCCAACCCGACGGCTCCGGACGTGACGGCTGATCACCCCCGCCGCTCCGGGAACCCGTGCGCCCGGGTCGCGAGCACGATGCCCAGCGCCGGAGCGAGCAGCACCACCACCGTCCACGGCAGCGCCAGCGTCCCCAGCGCGCCGAGCAGCACCCCGCCGACCGCGCCGCCCCCGGCCATGGCACCGTTCCAGAGGGTGACCAGCATGGCCATCACGGAGTCGGCGGCCGCCCCACCGGCGTTGCCCCCAGCCGTCTGCAGCAGCGTCGGCACCCCGCCCCAGCCGAGCCCCCAGAGCGCGGCGGCCAGGTAGACCAGGGCAGTGCTGCCGCTCGACACGGCGAGCAGCGCGGCGGCGGCGCCGACCAGCAGGGTGGCGCCGATCATCAACGTCCGCAGCCGGCGGCCGATCTGGGCGCCGGTGATCGAGATGCTGACCAGTGAGGCCGCGCCGAACACCAGCAGCACCAGGCCCACCGAGTTCCCCAGGCCGAGCCGGCCGAGGAAGGGCGCGATGAAGGTGTAGAGGATGGTGTGGGCCAGCACGAAGGTGAGGGTCACGCCGAGCACCGCCGCCACCCCGGGCAGCCGCACCGCCTGCCGCATCGGCAGCCGCGCACCCGCGCGCTGCCCGGGGTGGTCCGGCACGGCCAGCAGGATCCACCCGATCAGCAGCACCGCCAGCACACTCACACTGAGGAACGCCCACCGCCAGCCGACAGCCCGCCCCAGAAACGTACCGGCGGGCACCCCGAGCGAGAGCGCCACCGGAATCCCGGCCATCGCGATGGCGATCGCCCGGCCCTGGAGCGCCTCGGGCGCCATCCGTCGCGCGTAGCCGGCCAGCAGCGACCAGGCCAGCCCGGCGGCCACCCCGGCGAGGAACCGCCCGACCATCGCCACCGGGTAGTTCAGCGCGACGGCGGTGAGGGTGTTCGCCACGGCAAAGGTCGCCATCGCGGTGAGCAGCAGCCGCCGGCGCGACCAGCCTGCGGTGGCGGCGGTCAGCGGCAGGGCGGTGAGCGCGGTGCCGATCGCGTACACGGTCACCGACTGGCCCATCGCGGACGCCCCGACCCGGAGCGAACCGCTCATCGCGGGCAGCAGCCCGGCCGGCATGACCTCGGTGAGGCAGGTGATGAAGACCGCCGTCGCCAGCGCCAACAGGCCGGCCAGCGGCAGGCGTTGGTGATCAGTGGTGACCCTTGCGGCGGTGGCGGGTGAAGCGGTGTCAGTCGTCATGCCGGATATGGTCGAACCTGACACTGGTGTGAGAATCAACCGGACCAGCTGTGGGCTGGGCCACACGCGAATCGGCGCGCCGGCGCCGCGACTGCTCCCCTCCAGCGGCGCGATTGAGCTCAGCAGCGGGAAACGGCGTCCGCTTGCTCTCGGAAAGCAGCCGGCGGTGGAAGCCGGTCAGGACAACGGCGGCCCGTGCATGGCGTTCGATGATCGCCGCGATCTCGGGCAGAACGCCATCAGGCCTTCGGCCTTCGATCCACTCCCGAAGGAACGCGTCTGGATCCATACCGCCCCGAACGCGGTTGACGAGGTGGTGGTGGATCAGATGGCTCGCGGTGTAGTGGCGGTCATACGCGAGATGGTCCGAGAGGAACTGCTCCTCGGCCGCAGAGAGTTCGAAACCCGAGCTCAGGGCCAGCCCGAAGTCCGCGAAGTAGATCAGCCGGCCGTCGGTCAGGAGGTTGCGGAAGTGGGCATCGAAGTGCACGAGCCCGCGAGAGCTCATGAACTCCGTCCCCTGCGCCAAGGCATCCGCCACCCACGAGTACGCCCGGCCGCCGTCGGTCGCCAGCCCAGCCTCCCGATGCTCGTGCAGCCACGCGCCGAGCGTCTGCGGCACGTATTCCAAGAAGAGCACCAGGCTGTAGGACGACCGGACGATGGCCTCCAACCGCTCGCGCACGGCCGGTGAGCCCTCCCAGTGCGCGACCACTCCGTCGATGCCCCCGAACTCGTCCGCGAAGCCCTCGGGCGGTGAGTCGGGCAGGACACGCCAGTGGTACATCAGCGGAAAGCCCTGGTACTCCTTCCCCAGAACCCAGTTGGTGGTCATGGTGTGTACGGCCAGCTCCCGCCAGGCCCCGAATCCAGCCGAGCCCACCCCGTACTGGTAGAACATCGGCAGTCCGAAGAGGTTAGCCGTCGACCGGACGTTCTCCGGCCGAGTCTCGACGTCCGTCAACGGCACCCTCTTGACGAACACCCGCCTCCCGTCGACGTCCAACTCTGCACACCTGCCGCCGATCCCGGCCGCGACCGCAGCAGCGGACGCCACGACATCGCTGAGTCGCCGGTCGCTCAGCAGGGACAGCCGGGTGCCCACGGTCCCGTAGACAGCGAGCCGCGCGGCGTACGTGGAATCGGGGTGGCCCATCGCCGGCTCCTCAGTGCCCCGAACCAGGGCGTCAATGATCGTCATGGCCACGGATACCAGGCCGCCGGTGGTCTATCTCAGGGCCTTTTCGGCCGACGAGGTCGCCGCGCGGCCGGGCAGGGTACGTGCTGTGATGGCGCGCACCGAAGAGGAACAGCTTGGGCGGGCATTCGAGGTCATCGGACCGTTTGTGGCCGTCGGCCGGCCCGGGGAGACCTTGCCGCCCGTTGGAGCAGCCCGTCTCTACATGCCGGATAACGGCTGGGACCAGGCCGTGCTGGAACTGGTGCGGGAGGCAGGATTGATACTGCTGGGTGCGGGGACCAGTGCCGGTATCCGGTGGGAGATCGAACAGGTCACCGCGATGGTCCCACCTGAGAAGATCGTCATAGTCGTGCCTTTCGGTAAGCGGGGGTACGAAGAGTTCCGGTCGACGGCAGGCGGGTACTTTCCGCGCGGTCTGCCAGCGTGGGGCGAGGGGCCTGCACGCACCCGCCTGGGGCTGCGCGCGGCCGTGTACTTCGGGCTGGACTGGACACCGCATTTCGAGCGCTTCGACACGCGGGTCCGCGCGACGGTGGAGGGGAGTTGCTTCCGGTGCCTGCTCAATGTGTACCGGCAGAACGGTATCCAGCTACCTGGCACGTTCCCGGTGGCTGTCGACGAGCGGGCCGTAGACGGCTGATCGCACTCGCTCCGCGGCGGCTCCGGTGGCCCGCTCGTTCCAGCGGCGTGATCCGCTACCAGGGGCCCGACCATCCCTCCGCTTCGGTGATGACGACGAGACCGCCGTCGCCGACACAGGCGATGAGCGGTTCACGAGGGTGAACGCTGAGCGCGTGCACACGGCCGGAAACGGGGAGGCGGGCAAGAGTGCGGCCGGTCGTGCGTGCTGAGAGGACCAGGAAGCCGTCGTTCCCGGCGCTGATGATGATGCTTCCCGATGGCGAGACCGCCAGTGCGTTCACCACCCCGCGGTGGACTTCGCGGTACCACACGGGTGCGTTCGCGCTGCTGGACCAGTGCGCCAGCGATCCGTCCGAGCCGCCGGAGACCACCGAGTCGGGCCCCGCCCAGCGGAGGGCGGTCACCGGTGAGCCCGGGTGGCGTCCCAACGGCGTGCGAGCCCAGCCGGTGTCGAGCCCGGTGAGCTCGATGTGACCGTCGGCGTCTGCGACGGCCACCGTGTTGCCGGCCCCAAGAGCGAGGACGGTGACCGCTGCCGAGTGCTGCTGCGCAGCGGTGACCGGAACACCCGTGCGAGGGTCCCAGAGGTGGAGCAGCCCGCGGTCGCCACCCGAGGCCACGAAGGCACCATCCGTCGCGGCCGCACACGCCCGCACCGGTGCGCCATCCCCGGCGAACCGCTGGAGTTTGACGGAGCGACAGACGTCCCACACCTGGCACGATCCGTCGAACCCGCCGGTGACGACCAGGCCACCGGTGAGCGGTGCCAGGCCCCAGACCTGTGCCCCGTGCTCGCCGACAGCCACGGCAGCCGGCATCGGCCCGGCAGCTGAGGACGGGAGTTCGGCCCGCAGTACCGCACCGTCGTCACCGGCGGCGAGGACGATCTGCCCGCCGCCGGCCGACACGTCGTCGTACAGCATGAGGACGGTCGAGCCCGGGTGTTCGACGGCCGGGCCCACCTCCTGACCGGTGGCGGTCTCCCAGCGCCTGACCGTGCCGTCGACCGAGGCTGTCACCAGCAGCGCGCCGTCGCGGCTGAACGAGCACTGCTGCACGAGGCCGTCGTGCCCGCCGAGGCGCGAACCGCGGGCTGCCGCGACGTCCCAGACGCACGCCGTGCCGTCTCCGCTCACCGAGGCCAGGACCCGCCCGTCCGGGGACAGGGCGGCTCCCACGGACGTCGTGGTGTGGGCGTTCAGTACCGCCGAGAGGTGCAGCCCCGGCAGTGCCCAGAGATGGACCTGTCCGCTGTCCGTGGGTGTGGCGAGCAAGGAGCCATCGGCGCTGAGCGCACAGTCCACGACGGACGAGGACAACCGATGCTCCTGGAGCCGGCGCCGGGTGGTCAGATCCCAGAGGACGACGCGCCCCTCCAGCCCGTAGGGGTCGGCCGTGCCGACGGTGACGAGCGAGCGGCTGTCCGGCCCGAGGGCGACCCCGGCCAAGGGTTCCCCAGTGCCACAGACCAGTTCGGCAACGGGCCCCGAGCCGTCCGTGCGGCGGACGTAGGCCACTCCCTCCCTGCCTCCGTAGGCCACCATCTCTCCCGTGGGGCTGACGGCACCACAGGTCAACTGCTCGGGCGCTGGCAGCTCACCCTCAGGGTTCAGCTCCGGCAGACTCCAGCGCCGAATCCACCCGTCGGTGCCGAAGGTCAGCACCGCGCTGCCGTCGGGAAGAACAGCACAGGCGGTGCAAGCGGGATCATGCGCGGTCCGCCAGGCAACCTGCCGACCGGTACGAACCTCCCACACGTGTACCGCACCGGCCGGATTACCGGTCGTGGCGATGACGAACCTCCCATCCGGTGTGGCAGCACAGGACTGCGGAACGACGGACATACCGGTGAGGGTCCGCACGCGGCGACCTGTTGCGAACTCCCAGAGGCCGACGCTCCGCTGCTCATCCGCGATGGCCAGCAGCCCGGTGCGGGGCACGAACGCGCAGGCGAGCAACCGGCGCTTGTCGGAGCCATCGCTCATGCGGCGGATCAGCGACTCGGACTCGGGTGGGCGAGTGCGTGACCGCAGGACCAGGGAAGTTCCCGCTCCGGTCCGCCGACGAGCCTCGGCGCGAACGAGCTCCGCCAGATCGGGCTCCCACTGGAGCCGGTTGGCCACTTGCTGCCAGGCGAGTTCCGGGTTGGCGGCCAGGGTGTGGGCCTCCAACCGCATTGCCCTGGCGAACTGCTCCAGGACTCTGCCATGGACCGCCGTCTTCCCTGCGCCGGTGGTGCTGGGCCCAGCGCCGCCCGGTGCGCGGTCCTGGTCGTCCACGGCCCCCTGCGGCCATACGCGCAACGCCAGTTCGTAGTCGTCCTGGAGCGCGTAGATGCCGGTATGGGACCTCGTTCCCTGGCCTTGCCCGCTCTCCACGCCCACCGCCGTGAGCTTCCGCTCCAGGAAGCCCAAGTCCGTGAGGGTGGCATACAGCTCGTCCCATGAGCTGGACAGCGCTTGGTGGTAAGGGAGTTCAGCCAGCTTTCGGGTATTCGGCGCCACCTGCGCGCCACCTGTCATGTCCACCGGCTGCGCCCCGAAGTAGCGTGCGAGGCGCCTGTGCAGCGCGGTGCTTCCGTTCTCGCCGAGATACCTGGCGCTCACCGCCTCGGTCAACTGTCGGTGATAGAAGCCGAGTAACAGCCGTCCCTCACTGCGCCGCACATTGAGGTACGGCTCCAGATCCATGCGCAACCGCGCCCACAGCACAGGCGGAAGCATGCCTCCGGTCCTGGGGGACCGGGGCATCTGCTCCGCCACCTCCCGCAACACGGACGCGTTCGCAGAGAGCAGATCCAGCAGCTCCGACTCGCTGAGTCCGTTGCGGGACACGGCCAGGAGGCTGAGAGCCTCCTGGACCAGAACGGCTCCGTGCTCCTTCTCAAGCCATTCGAGCAACCGACGTGTCATCCCGGGCACATCTGCGGTGAGCGAGCCACGAACCACCTGCGTGTACGACGCCCAGCGACGGGCCTCCCCGAACGCGAGCCGCAGCTGCAACGGATTCCCGTGCTCGGCGAAAGCCCGCAGCACCTCGTCCCGCTGCTCCGGCACCAGGGAACGCCCGGCTTCGGCGAGCCACTGGTCGAGTAGCTCCCCGCCGTCAGCCAGCCCGAGCCCAGGCAGCCGTAGCGGGATCGCCCCCGCTTCAACGGCAGCCGCAGCGGCGGAACTCCCCTCCTGGGCCGAGAGCACCACGGACACCCCGCGCGGCAGTTCGGTCGGCAACCAGCTCAGGTCGGGGGCTCCCGACAGCTGGTCCAGGGCATCGAGGACCACGACGACTCCGGGATCGGGCGGGACCGCAGCGAGCGACTCGCGCACCGCCTCGGCAGCGAAGGAGGGTCGTTCCGGCCGGCTGTCCAGCGGTCGGTCCAGGCGCGGCAGGTTCCGGCGCAGATCGTCGAGAAGGGTCCGCAGGTCAGCCGACTGCGGCGTCGCGCCGATGAAGCGAACGAGGAGAGGACACCCGCCTTCCCTGACCAGGCGATCCGCGACCTCGGCGAGCACCGCTGTCTTCCCGCTCCCAGGCTCCCCGACCAGCACGAGCGGCCGGGCGTCGTCGGAGCGCAGGTAGCCGGTGATGCGTCCGATCGTGTCCTGCCGACCGGTGAAGTGTGCTCGGCGTTCAGCTCCGAAGTCACGATGCGCCTGCTCCTCGTGATGGCGCTCCTCGCTCGTCGCCACCGCGCTCAGCTCGTCCTTGATCACCTCGGCAAGGGCCGTGTACACGTCCTCGCAGAGACGGTCGATGTGATCACTGGTAGGAAGCCCGAGCTCGGAGTTCCACGCCACGTGGTAGCCGGCGACCGGCAGGCTCTCCGCGCCGATCGCGCACAGCCGGTCGCGCAGCCGCTCCTGGGCCGCAGCCGCCTCGGGGTCCAGTTGGCCGTCAAGAACGTCCTGGTAAGGCCTGGCGGCAGCGTCATTCGGCAGCCCGTCGATCGTTCGCAGGAAGGCGAACGCCGCACCGTGCCGGGGCGTTTCACCCGCCGGGATCCCGTGCATGATCTCCTGCTCGGTGATCGATGTCCGCAGCAGGGCGAGCGCCTCCGGCTCAGCGGGATCCTGGAGCGCGGCAGCGGTGAGCGCCTTGCTCAGGGCACGCTCCACGGAATCCCACGGTGTGTCATCACCGTGGCCGCCCCGCCGCTGCGGCTGCAGCACGAAGGCGGCCGGCACGTGGTTGCGGTCTTCCGCATACCAGCAGTCCACCAACTTGGCTTGCTCCGACGTGAGTCTTGCGCGCAGCCGCCGGAACAGCGCTGCATCGACCAGGGGTGGCACAGGGCGCGCCCCGTACCGTTGCCCAAGCAGCACGAGGAAGTTCGGCCGTTGGGTGACCTGCCTGCACCGGTCGACCTCAGTCAGGCAGATCTCCGCGACCCGCTGGTCGGCCACCGCACCCTCGGAGACTCCCCAACGAAGGTCGATGGCCTGAAACTCGGCATTGGCCTCGGCACACAGCGAGCGCAGGCGTGGGAAGACCCGGTCGTGCAACGCCGCCCGCTCGACAGCGAGATCTCCGAACGTGGAACTGATGAAAACCCGGAATGTCCTTATCGCGATTGGCATTTGGCGCCCCCAGATTGATCACGCGACTCACCGGAAGGTTACTCGCCGCCGCCCGCTGCCCCGGCCGCCCCCGCTGGATGGCCCGGCGCGGTCAGGAGGCCCGCATGGAAGGGCCCCTGTCGGCGGGAGTCGCCGACCGGGGCCCTTGCTCGGGGGTCAGACCTCGCCGAGCGGCACGTCGGTGTCCGCGAGGCGGGCCGGGTCCACCACCCGCTTGGAGACGATGAGTTCGCGAATCGGGTCGGTGACGTCCCAGATGTTGACATTCATCCCGGCCAGCACTCGCCCGTCCTTGAGCCAGAAGGCGACGAATTCCAGGGACTTCACGTCACCGCGGAAGACGACCTTGTCGTAGCCGTCCGGCTCGACGTAGCCCAGGTACTCCATGCCCAACTCGTACTGGTCGGTGTAGAAGTACGGCACCCGGTCGAAGGCCACGTCCTGGCCGAGCATCGCCTTGGCGGCGGTCTGCGGCTGGTTGAGCGCGTTGGCCCAGTGCTCCACCCGGATCGCCTGGCCGAACAGCGGGTGCTGGGCGCGGGCCACGTCGCCGGCGGCGAAGATGTCGGCGTTCGAGCTGCGCAGGCTCTCGTCGGTGAGGACGCCGTCGGACACCTCCAGGCCCGCCGCCTCGGCCAGTCGGGTGTTGGGTGCGGCGCCGATGCCGATCAGCACGGCGTCGGCGGGGACCACGGTGCCGTCCGCCAGCCGGACCCCGGTCACCGTGCCGTTGTCGCCCTCGATGGCCTCGACCGTGACACCGAACCGCAGGTCCACGTCGTGGGCGCGGTGCAGGTCGGCGAAGACCTGGGCGACCTCGCGACCGAGCACCCGCAGCAGCGGCAGTTCCAGGACCTCCAGTACGGTCACGGCGACGCCGGCGGCCCGGGCCGCGGCGGTGACCTCCAGGCCGATCCAGCCGGCCCCGACCACCACCAGCCGCTGCGCGCTGCCGAACAGTTCGCGCAGCTGGTCGCTCTGCTGCACGGTGCGCAGGTAGTGAACGCCCGTCAGGTCGGCACCGGGAATCGGCAGTCGGCGCGGCGAGGCGCCGGTGGTGAGCAGTAGTTTGGCGTAGTCCAGGCTGCTGCCGTCGGAAAGGGTCAACCGGTGCGCGGCCGGGTCGATCGCGGTCACCGCGGTGCCGAGCCGCAGCTCCACGTCGTGCTTCCGGTACCACTCCTCGGGGTGGACGTAGATCTTCTCCCGATCTTCCTTGCCCTGCAGGTAGCCCTTCGACAGCGGGGGCCGCTCATAAGGGCGTTCGGGTTCCTCGCCGATCAGCACCAGCGGTCCCTGATAGCCCTCCGCGCGGAGGGTCTCGGCCGCCTTGGCGCCCGCCAGGCCGCCACCGACGATGACATGAGCAGTACTCTCGGTCACACCGTCTCCTCAAACATGTGCAGGCACCCCGTTGGGCACTACGTGCACTCCCTCCCCATTCGAGCGCGCACTCACACGTGGCCAGGCGCAGGATGGAGGAGTCCGAACCGGCCGGGCCGAGGAGGTCGTCGATGTCCGCCATGGAGCAGCAGAGCAAGTCCGAGAAGGGGGCGCCCAAGCCGCACCCGTTCCGCGACATGTGGGACGCGGTGTGGAACATCAGGCTGACCTGGGTGCTGATCATGGTCGGTGTGTCGATGGGGCTGGGCCTGTGCGCCTACCAGATCGCCACCGAGCAGGTGGTGGAGATCATGGCGGTGTTCTGGGGCCTGACCGTGCTGGCGATCCTGATCTTCACGGCCCGCTGGCTGACCGAGCGGCCGGGGCGCGGTCGGCACCGGCAGGTGGCCCACTGATCGGCCTGGGCGCGGTCGGCACCGGCAGGTTGCCCGCAGCGAACCGGGCGCTGACCACCCGGTTCGCTGCGGCGCCGAACTAGGAGCGCTCGGCCTGCACGCCGTGACCGGTCCCAAGCAACCCCGCCGCCGGGCCGTCCGCGAGTCCCGCTCCGCCGGACCGCTCGCGTGACTCCGCGGCCGTCCAGGTGAAGATGCCCCTGGCCATCAGGGAGGTCTCGGCTTCGGCGCGGGCCTGGTTGACCTCGGCGCGGACCGCGTGCAGGGCGGCGTCGTCCGGTGCGGCCTGAACGGCCAGCTCGGCCAGGTGCCCGGCCAGCCGGAGCTCGCCCGCCTCGGCGTAGCGGCGGGCGGCGTCCGTCAGGGCGACCGCGCCACCGGCGAGCTCGGCCAGGGCGGTCGCGAGTCGGGTGTCGGGGGCGGGCTTGAGGTGCGCGGGGTTCCCGTCGTACCAGCCGGCGTAGCGCCGCCAGAGGTTGCGCACGATGAACTCCGGTTCGTCGTACTTGGCCTGGAGGTAGACGCGGTCGGCCAGGTGCGCGGGCGGACGGACCGAGTGCACGAGATCGTCAAGCCGGGCACCGGAGTTGAGGCCGTCCAGGGTCTGCTCGACCAGGCTCTCCAGCCACTCGGCGGTCTCGGTGAGCGCCTGGCGGATCCGGTCGGCGCCGAAGATCGGGGCGCCGTGCGAGGGCAGCATGATCTCCGCGTTCAGCGCGGCCATCCGGCGCAGGGCGAGGGCCCATTCCCGGGGGTAGCGCTGGACCTTCTGCGGGTTGCCGCAGTTGGGGGTGACCCAGATGAACATGTCGCCGGGGCAGAGGATGCGGTGCTCGGGGATCCAGGCGACGGTCGCGTCGTCCGTCTCGCCCCGCACGTGGAACAGTTCGAAGGTCAGGCCGCCGCGGGTGACGGTGAGTGCGTCCCGGTAGGTCACCTCGGGCCTGCGGTACTCGGTCGGCCAGGTCAGGTTCGGTGCCTGGAACTGCCGCTGGTTGATCACCGCGTTGTAGCCGTTGGTCAGCAGGTAGCGGTCGAACCGCTCGCCGATCCGCTCCTGGGCGACCACGGTGGGCCGGGGCGCGTCCTCGGCGTCGAACGGTCCCATGCCGAAGACGTGGTCGATGTGTCCGTGGGAGAAGACCGCCGTGGTGACCGGATCCCGGCTCCACGCGCGCACGGCCTGGTGCAGCGAGCCCGCGGCCAGTGGATTGCCGGTGTCGAACAGGACGATCTCACTGTCGCCGCGGAAGGTGATGACGTTGCCGAAGCCCGGGTACCAGCCGACGCCGTCCGTCACGTCGATCACCCCCGCACCGGCCTGCCCGGTGTGCACGATGCTGTCGTCGGCGGCGCCGTCCCAGACCCGGTCGGCGTACTCGGTGATGGAGAAACTCATGGCACTTCCCGTTACTCGTCCGGGCGCCCACGTCCCGGTGGCTGCGGGGCTGCTGATGGGCGGAGCCGGTGACTGCCGGCTTGAAGATCCGCTTCGCTCCCGTCCCACTCTCGCCCGGTCGACGAGCCCGGACAACCCGCCCGGCGGACACCGGGAGCGGGCTATCGTTGTGACATGTCACAACTCGATGGGGTCGCGCAGGAGCCTCCGCCGAGCAGCGAGGCGGTGCGCGAGCAGGCCGCCCGGCTGGCGGCTCGCCTCGCACCCCAGGTCAACCGGTTGGCCAGGCGGATCGTCGAGCGCGCACGGGCCGAGGTCCCCGGGTTCGACCGCCTCCCCGGCGACATGCAGGATCTGGAGATCGCCGACACCACCCGGCATGCGCTTCGCGGATTCCTCCGCCACGTGCAGGGCCTCCCGGACATCGACACCGAGCTGTTCCGGGAGCGGGCCGCCCAGCGCGCCAAGGAGGGCGTGCCCCTGGTCAAGCTGCTCAGGGCGTACCACGTCGGCGTCGAGGTGCTGATGGACGCGCTCGCCGCTGCCGCCCGTCCCGGTGAGGAGGTTGCCCTGCTCCTGCTGGCCCGTCAGCAACTCACGGCGCTCAACGCCACCGTGGAGATCGTCACCGAGGCCTACCTCGCGGGGCTGGCCGACCAGCAGGCGTCCGCACGGGAGTTGGCCCGGGCCCTGATCCGAGGCGACGCGCCGGAGGAGGTGGCCGAGCGCTACGGCCTCCCCCTCGAACCGGGCTATCTGGTGCTCAGCGTCGGCGCCCCCGGAGTCGATGAGCCGGTCGCGGCCCGGCGGTTGCTCCAGCAGGTCCTGACCCGCTTGGCCCCGGCCGCCGAAGGCCGCGCGCTCAGCCTCCCGAATGGGCTTGGCGGCTACGTCCTGCTGCCAAGCGGGACTCCGTACCCCGAGGTGGTCCGCTGCCTCTCCAGCGGGTTGCCCCAGCCGCCGACCGCGGGCGCGGCCTCGGCCGCCACCCCGCAGGACGTCCCCGCGGCCGCCCGGCAGGCCGACCGCATCGCGGCCGTCGCCCGCAAGCCCGGCCTGCACCGGCTCCGCGACGTCCTCCTCGAATACCACCTGGCCGGCCCGGTGGACAGTTCCGCCGAACTGGCCGCGCTCCTGGACCCGTTGGACCGCCACCCCGGCCTGGTCGAGACGGTCGCCGCCTTCCTCGACTGCGACCTCGACCGGCGCCGCACCGCGCAGGCGCTGGCGGTCCACCCCAACACGGTCGACAACCGCCTCGCCCGCGCCGCCCACCTGACCGGCGTCGACCCGCACACCACCCGCGGCGTCCAAATCCTCGGCGCAGCCCTGGCCGTCCGCCGCCTCGCGGACCGCGGCCACCGGGCGGCGCAACCTTTCGAGGACGAGCGATGAACTGACGGACCGTCAGAGTTGGTAGCGGCCGATCACCGTGCCCGCCCCCGACGCCCTGCCCTCCCGAATGTCCCGGCTCATGACCCGCACCGCCCATCGCCTCGGCATCGGCCACCACCGCGCAACCGCCCATGCCTGACTCGGATGCACGCCATCACCGTTCCGCCGCAACGCGCGGTCCGGCGGGCGCTGACGAGCCGACAACAACCGCTGCGGCCGCCAAACAGATCCTTCGCCGGCAGCCCCGAAGACGCCCCCGACTGCGTCGACCGGGCCCGAACTCCGACGCGGCGACACTCACGGCACTGACTCCGGGGTCAGCCCCCGCAGGATTTCCGGAGTCGACCACTAGTCAGGTCGCTGACCACGAAGCTCGCTGACCACCCACCCCCGGTGGGTGGTCAGTGCTTGTGGTCGCCCAGGAAGAACAGCAGCATCACGAAGAACGCGAAGAAGTGCGTTCCGGCGATGTAGATGGCGGCGCGGACCAGCGCTGCCCTCCGCTTGGTCCGCTCGTCGCGGACCGTGCTCTCGGCCGCGTTGCGCGCGGCGGCGTCGGTGGGGGAGATGAACGGCGGCGCGGACTGCTCGGCCATGGTGTCCTCCGGTACTGGGGCGCTCACAGGGCGGCTCGCGTGGTGGTGGTGTCGCGCGGCTGGGCGGGCAGGGTGCCCTGATCGCCCAGGCTGAGGTGTGGATGCATCTCGGTGAGGATGCGGCGGGCGGCTCGCAGCAGTTCGGCGACGTCCGGCGTGGACAGCGCGTAGATCACCGTGCTGCCCTCCCGGGTCGCCGTGACCAGGCTGCTGCGGCGCAGCACGGCGAGCTGCTGGGAGAGGCTGGACGGCTCGATCTCGATCTCCTCCAGCAGCTCCCGGACCGGCCTGGGGCCGTCCTGCAGCAGTTCGAGGACCCGGATCCGGGCGGGGTGGCCGAGGGTGCGGAAGAACTCCGCCTTGGCTTGGTACAGCGGTACCGGCATGTCCACTCCTCCCTGTTCCGGGAGCATCATCCACTGAATATGAAGAAATCTTCAAGTCGATGATCGTCTGAGGTGACAGCAATCGGGCGGGCACCGGCCGAAGCCGCTGCCCGCCCGGGGCGGAGCGGTCTCAGAGCACGCAGGCTCAGAGCACGCAGTCTCCGAGCAGGCGGTCCTGGAGCACGCAGTGTCAGAGCGACTGCCAGCTGGGCTTGGCCGCGTAGGTCGCCCGGAAGTAGTCGGCCAGCTTGAGGTCGGCCGCCGCCGCCTCGTCCACCACCGCGGTGGCGTGCGGGTGCAACTGCAGGGCCGAGGCGGGCACCAGGGCGGCGAGCGGGCCCTCGACGGCCTGGGCGACCGCCTGGGCCTTGGCCGCGCCGGTGGCCAGCAGGATCAGGTGGCGAGCCTCCAGGATGGTGCCGATGCCCTGGGTGAGCACGTGGTGCGGGACCTCGTCCAGACTGTTGAAGAAGCGGGCGTTGTCCACCCGGGTCTGCTCGGTCAGGGTCTTGATCCGGGTGCGTGAGGAGAGCGAGGAGCACGGCTCGTTGAAGCCGATGTGACCGTCGGTGCCGATGCCCAGCAGTTGCAGGTCGACGCCGCCGGCGGTGGCCAGCTCCTGGTCGTAGGCGCGCGCGGCGGTGGCGATGTCCTCGGCCGAGCCGTCCGGGCCGATGAAGCGCTCGCCGGGGATGCCCAGCGGCTCCAGCACCTCGCGCAGCAGCACCTCGCGGTAGGACTCGGGGTGGCCGGCGGGCAGGCCCACGTACTCGTCGAGCTGGCAGACCCGGGCCCGCGAGACGTCGAGCGTCCCCGCCGTCACCTTGGCCTCCAGGGCCCGGTAGATCGGCAGCGGCGTCGACCCGGTGGCCACGCCGAGCAGCGCGTCGGGCTTGCGGGTGAACAGCTCCGCGATCGCCGTGGCGATCAGCTCACCGCCCGCCGCGGCGTCGGGAACGATCACTATCTCCATCTTGACCCACCGTCCGAAAGCGTGTATGTAGAGGTCTAGACCAATCTGCGCGAGTTTACCGCGCCGGTCGACCGCTCCGAAACCCGGCTTCGGCGGGAGGTCTGGTCAGCCGCGCGGCGGCGCGATGACGCAGAACGAGGCGCCGCCGTCGTCCCGGGCCACCGCCATCCGGCCGTAGGGGGAGTCGGTCGGCGGCACCAGGATCTGGCCGCCGAGCTCGGCGATCTGGGCCGTCGTCAGATCGGTGTCGCCGACGTGGAAGTAGGTGGTCCAGAAGGACGGGGTGCCCGGCGGGATCATCGGCGGCTGCTCGCCGATGCCGCCGACCGGCGCGCCGTGCAGCTTGATCACCGTGTAGTCCATGCCCGGGATCTCGTCGTACTCGTAGCCGAAGACCTGGTGGTAGAAGGCACGGACGGCGCGCGGGTCGGTGGACAGGTTCTCGTTCCAGGTGAACGTGCCCGGCTCGTTGGCCAGGCCGGAGCCGATGTGGCCGCCCGCCTGCCACAGGCCGAACATCGCGCCCGCCGGGTCCTTGGCCATCGCCCAGCGACCCGCCTCCTGCACGTCCAGCGGGCCGTCCAGCACCTGGCCGCCCGCGTCCCGGACCCGCGCGGCCACCGCGTCGATGTCGTCCGCCGCCAGATAGGTGGTCCAGTGGGTCTTGCCGGCTCCGGGCTCGGGGGAGATGCCGGCCACCGGGGTGCCGTGCTTGAGGGCCATCCGGTAGTGGCCGCCCTGCTCTCCGGTGTCGGCGTACTCCCAGCCGAACAGCTCCTGGTAGAAGGCCATCGCCCGTTCGGCGTCCGGGGCGGCGAGGTCGACCCAGCACGGGACGCCCTCACGGTAGGCGGTCATCTTGGTCACGGCTCTGCCCTCCAGCGGTGATGCACAGGTGTGCGGCCAGGCTCGATCAGCCGGCCGCGGCTCGCAACCGGGGGCGGTGGGGTGGGTGAGCGGCCGGGCGTGCAGGTGTGTGGGCGAACGGGCGTGCAGGCGGATGAGCGAACGGACGTCAGGGGCCGACGGCGAGCACGACGTAGCCCGCCGGCACCGACAGGTGCACCCCGCCCTGCCGGGGAGTTGCGCGGCCCGGGATCACCGTCAGGGCGCCGACCGCCACGATCAGAGCCGGCAGCACCAGATGGGTGACGCTCAAGCCCAGCACCAGCGGCCCCTTCAGCCGCACCCAGGCCGGCGCGACCGCCGGAATGGTCATCCCGGCCATCGCCGAGCCGAGGGCCGGCTTGAGCCCGATCTGCACCTGGTCCCGGCGGGCGGCCCGGATCGCCGTGATGGTCTCCGGCAGCAGCACCACCAGGGCGATCACCACGCCCATCACCGAGGCGGGCAGCCCGGCGGAGGTGAGGGCCACCTCGATGTTCGGCGAGACCGTCTTGGCCGGCCCGACGACCGCCGCCACGACCGGGGGCAGCGAGCGGTGCTGCTCGCCGCGAGGTCCTTTCCCGGCCCCACGCCGCCGGCAGCGTGGCCTACTGCTCGAGGACCACGACGTTCTCGGCCTGTGGCCCCTTCGCTCCCTGCACCAGGTCGTATTCGACCCTGTCGTTGTCCATGAGGGATTTGAAGCCCTGGGACTGGATCGCGGAGAAGTGCACGAAGACGTCCGGCCCGCCGTCGTCCTGGCTGATGAAGCCGAATCCCTTGTCCGCGTTGAACCACTTCACGGTTCCTGTCGCCATCGCACATTCCTTACGCTCGGTGTCCACTGCTCGACCAATGTTCCCCCGGGCGGGCCGCCACGAACCCTCGGGTGCTCCCGTCTCCAGGAGTCCTCCGGGCCCGGGACCGTGACCGTCAGGTCGGCCGGCCAGCCGGGTGGGCAGGACCTCGGCAACGGAGAGCAGCATCGGCGCGGACGACCGGCGTCAGCACCCTCGGCTCTCCGGCCTGGAGGTCCCGTGCCTCAGCGGGCGGCCGACGCCAGTTTCGTGTCGATGAGGGCGGCCATGTCACCGACGGTGTGGTGCGGCCGGAGGTCACCGTCCTCAAGGGGCACCCCGAAGGCGGACTGGACCCGCATGGCCAGGTCCACCCGGGCCAGGGAGTCCACGTGGAGCTCCCTGAGGGTGGACTGGGGCGTGACCCTCGCGAGGGGCACCTCGGCTACGGCGCTGACCAGTTCGCTGAGGTGGGTGATGGTGTCCATGGCGGGTTCCTTTCCCGGATTGGCTGTGGGACTGGTGTGTGGCGAGTTCGGGGGAGACGACTGGCGGGCGGTCACGGCACGGCGAACACCAGGGCGGCGTTGTGCCCGCCGAAGCCGGAGGAATTGCTGACCGCCACCTGCGCCCGGTGCGGGCGTGCGGCGCGGGTCACCACATCGATGTCGATGTCCGCGTCCGGCACGTCGAGGCCGGCGGTCGGGGGGACCACGGCGTGTTCGAGGGTGAGGACGGTGAGGGCGGCCTCGATGGCGCCGGCGGCACCCAGGGCGTGCCCGAGGGCGCCCTTCACGGAGGTCACCGGTGGGCGGTGCGGGAACAGTCGGGTGAGCAGGGCGGCCTCGACGCGGTCGTTGAGCTTGGTGGAGGTGCCGTGGGCGTTGACGTGGCCGACGTCGGCGGGTGCCGCGCCGGCAGCGCGCAGCGCGTCGCGGATGGCGGCTTCGGCGCCCATGGCCTCCGGGTGCGGAGCGGTCACGTGATGGGAGTCGCAGGTCGCGGCGTGCGCCAGCAGCCTCCCCCGGACCCGGGCGTTGCGGGCCTCGGCGTGCTCCGGGCGTTCGAGGATGAGCGCCGCCGCACCCTCGGCCAGGACGAAGCCGTCCCGGTCCCGGTCGAAGGGCCGGGAGGCCAGGTCGGACTTCTCGTTGCGGGACAGCGCGTTGATCCGGTGGAAGCCACTGGCCATGAGCGGGCTGATGGCCGCTTCGGAGCCGCAGGCCACGGCGATGTCGCACACCTGGTTGTGCAGCAGGGTGTTGGCGAGGCCGATCGCGTCGGCGCCGGAGGAGCAGGCGGTGTTGACGGTCAGACAGGGCCCCATGGCCCGGAACCGGAGGCTGATCTGCGCCCCGGCCATGTTGGCGAGCCCGGCGGGGTGCAGGTACGGCGAGACGGCTGACGGGCCGTCCTGGGCGAGGACGAGGTGGCCGCGGTCCACGGTGGCGGTTCCCCCGGTGCAGTTGCCGACGATGACGGCGACCCGCGGCGGGTCCCACTGCAGCGGGTCCAGCGCCGCGTCCTGGAGCGCCTCGGCCACCGCCGCGAGCGCGAAACGGGAGACGGGGTCCAGGAGTTGACGGCCCTTGCGGTTCAGCACCGGGCTGTCGAAGTCGGGCACGCGGCAGCTGTTGAGGGGGCCCAGGGCACTCAGTGCCGGGTCGACGGCGGCCGTGGGACGCCCGGCAAGGACGCTGCGCCAGGTACTGGCGGCGTCGACACCACCGGGGGTGACCATGCCGATGCCCGTCACGGCCGTGGGGCCGCCGGCGGTGCGGGTGCTGCTGGCGTTCATGAGGCCTCGCTCCGTCCCGCATGGGCGGTAGGCACGCGGGGGATGGGCCGGCGGGTGGCGTGGGCGTCCAACGCGCTGCGGCGGCGCAGCCGTTCCTCGTCCGGCCAGCGCACGTCCCGTACCCAGCCCAGGAGTTCACACCAGCGGATGACCCGGGCGCAGACGTCGAGCTGGCCGCGCAGCACCCCGTGGCGGGCGCAGGTCGGTGCGGCGTGATGGAGGTTGTGCCACGCGTCACCGAACGAGGGCAGCGAGAGCCACCACACGTTCCCCGAGCGGTCGCGGGCGCGGAAGGGCCGGTCGCCCGTCACGTGGCAGATCGAGTTGATGGAGAAGAAGACGTGCTGCACCAGGGCGATGCGCACCAGCGAGCCCCAGAAGAACGCCGTCACCGTCCCTTGCCAGGACCAGGTGAGAAGACCGCCGAGGGCTGCGGGCAGGAGCAGGGAGACCATGGTCAGTCTCCAGTAGTGGCGTGAGATGCGCATGATGGTGCGGTCGGTGAGTAGGTCGGGAGCATATGTTTGCAAGGGCGCATGCTTGTTGAACAGCCAACCGACATGGGCGTACACCATGCCCCTGGCCACCGCCCCCGTCGTGTGACCGAAGCGCCAGGGGGAGTGCGGGTCACCGTCCCGGTCCGCGTACTGGTGGTGTTTGCGGTGGTCGGCGACCCAGGTGATCGGGGGTCCCTGTACGGCGAGGCTGCCGGCGATGGCCAGCGCGACCCGCATGGCGTGGTTGGCCTTGAACGCGCCGTGGGTGAAGTAGCGGTGCATGCCCATGGTGACGCCCAGCATGGTGGTGCAGTACAGGACGACGAGGATCACCGCGTCGCTCCACCCCAACCCCCGTCCCCAGGCCATGGGAACGGCCAGCAGCAGCGCGGCGAAGGGCGCACCGATCAGGAAGGACAGCACGAGCCGGTTCTTGAGGGTGGGTTGGCCGAGGACGCTCGTCATGGTGTTCCCGTCGAGGTGATCCGCTGGTGGCGCCATGCGCGCCGGCGTCGCCTCAGGGCGCCACCAGGGCAGCCCGGTTGACGAGCCATCGAAGTGATGGAGAGTGACTCCGTCGTCACGGAACGTACCACAAAGGGCGGATGGGGTATTTCGAGGAAGGGCCACATCGCGGGGTGTCGCCCGAGCCGATTTGGAGGTGACTCCGAGTGGGGCTAGCATCACGCAGAGAAGTTTTCTGACTACTTTGAGTGAGTGAGCGGAGTGCGCGTGCGTGCTGCGTGGGAGTCCTTCGGCCCAGCTGCCGAGGTCGCTCGCCGCTACCGGGAACAAGGGTGGTGGCGGAATGAGACGTTCTCCGAGGAGCTGCGGTCCGCGGCCGCCGAGCGGCCGGACGAGCCGGCACTGCTGACCTGGCGTCACCGTGAGGACAGGCTGGTCGCCCTGTCCTTCGGCGAGTTGGACGCTCGTGCCGACAGCGTCGCCGGCGCGCTGCGGGATCTCGGGGTGCGTCGCGGCGATGTCGTCGCGTACCAGTTGCCGGCCTGGTGGGAAGCCGCCGTGCTGGTCGTCGCCTGCCTGAGGGCGGGTGCCGTGGTGGCTCCGCTGCCGATGCTGTTCGGCGGGTACGAGACCGAGCGGGTGCTGGCCTCGACCGGGGCGGTGGCGTGCGTCGTTCCCGAGGAGTGGGAGGGCGTTCCGTACGCGCGTCAACTCCTGGAGCAGGCAGCCCGGTTGCCCGCGCTGCGGCACCGCATCGTGATCGGCGACGCCACGGCCACCGGCGCGGTCAGCCTGCACGGCAGCTTCCACGGCGAACAGCCCACCGGCACGGCCCGCGACCTCGATCCGCTCGGCGCCGACGAGGTGTGCGCACTCCTGATGACGTCCGGCACCACCAGCGAGACCCAGATCGTCGTCTGCAGCCCCAACACCTTGGGTGTCGGCGTGACGGACTGGGATCCGCCGGTCCGCGCCGGGGAGGTGTTCGCGACCACCTCGGGGCTGAGCCACCTCACCGGGTACCGCCAGATCCTCCGGACGATCAGTGCGCGGACCCCGACGGTGTTCAGCGACAGCCGCGACCCCGGGTGCTGGCTGCGGCTCATCGAGGACATCGGTGTGACCCGCCTGCTGTGGGCAGCGCCGCAGATGCTGCGCGCGCTCGCCGAGGAGCAGCGGTGCCAGGGCCGTGACGTGTCAAGTCTGCTGGCCGTCCACAGCGTTGGCGGTCCGCTGTCTGCGCAGGTGGTGGCCGTGGTGCGGGAGACACTGTGTCCCGTCGTGCTCAACAACTGGGGAATGACCGAGGCCGGGAATCTGATCGGCACTGCCACCGGCGACCCGGGGGACTGGGCGGGGCGGAGCCTCGGTCGGCCCCGCGCCTGGGCGCAGATCCGCCTGGAGCCCGTCGACGGGAAGGCCTTCCGGCTGCACGTGCGCGGGCCCGCGCTGTGCCTGGCGACGGTCGGCCGGGACAGCGGGCAGGTCAAGTGGTCGCCCTCCCACGACGACGGTTGGCTGGACACGGGAGACCTGGTGGAGCCCGACGGGGTGGGCGGACTGCGGTTCGCAGGTCGGGTGGCCGAACGCATCGGTGATGCCTGGCAGATCCCGGTCGCCGACATCGAGGACGCACTGCTGACGCACCCCGACATCGACGATGTGGTGCTGGTGCCCTGGCCGCACGCCGACGGCCGTGAGACCGCGTGCGCCGTCGTCATCTCCCAAACCCGGCTGGAACTGCGGGACGTGCGCGACCACGTGGCCGGACTCGGCTTCCACGAGTCCCATCTGCCCACCCGGATCGAGCACGTCACCCACTTTCCCCGCACCGAACTCGGCAAGGTGCGCCGAAAAGTCCTGCTCGGCCTCCTGGCGGAGGCGGCAGGTCCGACCCTGACTTGAGAGGTACGCGTGCGCACTGCGTGGGAGTCCGTCGTTCCGCCCGCCGGGCTTGCCCGGGGCTACCGTGAACAGGGCTGGTGGCGTGATACGACGTTCTCCGATGATCTGAGGGATTCCGCCGCCGAAAGCCCCGATGCCACAGCCCTGTTGACGTGGCGGCACCGCGAAAGCCGGCTGGTCCCACTGTCGTTCCGCGAGTTCGACGCTCGCGCGGACGCCGTCGCCGGAGCCCTGCGGGACCTCGGCGTACGCCGCGGCGACGTGGTGGCCTACCAGCTGCCCGCCTGGTGGGAAACCGCGGTCCTGATGGTCGCCTGCTTGCGGGCCGGGGCGGTCATCGCTCCCATGGGCATGCTCTTCGGCCCGTACGAGACCGAGCGGGTGCTCGCCGCGACCGGCGCCGTGGCATGCGTCGTTCCCGACGAGTGGGACGGCGTCGAGCACGCACAGCGGCTCCTGGAACAGGCGTCCCGGCTGCCCGACCTGCGCCACCGCATCGTCATCGGTGACGCCGCCGCCACGAGCGCGGTCAGTCTCGACCACGCCTTCCACGGCCGACACCCCGCCGGCGGGCGGCCGCACGACCTCGCTCCCCTCGCTGCCGACGACGTGTGCGCACTCCTGATGACCTCCGGGACCACCAGCGAGACCCAACTGGTCGCACACAGTGCCAACACGCTGTACGGAGTGCCCCTGCGGCGTGCCGCACCGGCCCCCGGGCAGCTCCAGGCGATCACCTCCGGAATGTCCTTCATCGCGGGGTTCCTGAAGGCCCTTCGCACCACTTCGCGGATGACGCCGATGCTCTTCAGTGACAGCCGGGACCCGGGAAGCTGGCTGGACCTGATCGAGCGGACCGGGGTCACCGAGCTGTGGACCTCGCCCCTGATCCTCCGCACCCTGAGCGAGGAGCAGCGGCGCCAGGCCCGCGACGTGTCGAGCCTGCGATCCATCCACAGCTTCGGCGCTCCGCTGCCCCAGGTACTCCTGTCCGAGGTGCGGGAGGGGCTGTGTCCGGTCGTGCTGAACGTCTGGGGCATGACCGAGTGCGCCAACGCGATCTTCACCGTCCCGGATGATCCGCCGGAGCAGGCCAGCCGCAGCCTCGGCCGGATGGGGCTGGGGGGAGAGGTCCGGCTGGAGCCGGCCGGCCGGACACACCACGGCGACGTCTTCCGCCTGCACGTGCGCGGGCCTGCGGTGTGCCTGGCGACGGTCGGCCGGGACAGCGGGCAGGTCAGGTGGTCATCCTTCCAGGACGAGGGTTGGCTGGACACGGGAGACCTGGTGGAGCCCGACGGGGCGGGCGGACTGCGGTTCGTCGGCCGGGTGGCCGAGCGCATCGGCGACATCTGGCGGATCCCGGTCGCCGACATCGAGGACGTGCTGCTGAGGCACCCCGACATCGATGACGTGGTGCTGGTGCCCTGGCCGCACGCCGACGGCCGCGAGACCGCGTGCGCCGTGGTCATCTCCCGAACCCGGCTGGAACTGCGGGACGTGCGCGATCACGTGGCTGGGCTCGGCTTCCACGCCTCCTGCCTGCCCACCCGGATCGAACACGTCACCCACTTTCCCCGCACCGAACTCGGCAAGGTGCGTCGGAAAGTCCTGCTCGACCAGCTCAGGGAGCGCGCGAACGCTGTCGCCGCTGCGCAGCCGACAACCCCTGCGATCCCGTGACAACCTCTGCGATCCCACCTCTGCGATGCCGTGACAACCTCTGCGATCCCGTCGGCGCCCGGAAGGTCGCGATGAGCCCCGCAGGCTGAAGGAGCCGACCTGGTGGCACCCGCACCGTACGACGGGGAGCCTGCGAACGCGCCCGGGGCCGGCTCCCGCCGGTCCCGTGAGCCCCGGAGCGTGTGGGCAGGGCGGGCGTACCGGCTCTCGCTGGTCGTCTCGACCGTCCTGCTGTCCCTGGGCTCGGCGGCGTCGCTGGCCTGCCTCGCGGGCTTGCCCACACGGCTGCTGGCGCTGCCAGGGGCGGCGTTCGCCTTCGTCCTCAGCAGGAGAACGAGCGGTCGACCCGCGGGTGAAGAGCTCCTGCCCTCCGCGGTGTTCGCCGCGGTCGCCGGGACCGCGGCCGCTCTCGCCTGGCTGATGCCCCGGCATCCGGTCGTGGGCGCGGCGGCCTTCGTCGCGCTCGTGACCGCCTCGGGCTGGGTCCGGCGGTTCGGCAGGAGGGCCGGGCGGGCCGGCGCCGTGGTGCCGCTGGCGCTGATCGCCTCGTTGATGGCGCCCGTGGGTGTACGGGGCTGGTGGCCCGTCGGCGGCTGGCTGGCCCTGGCCGCCCTGCCGGCGTTCTGGTGGGGTCCCACGGTGCGCTGGGTCGGCCACCGGCTGACCGGGCTGCCCGGGTGGGCAGGCCGCCGAGCAGGACCGCTGCCCCCTCGGCGGCCGGGGACGATGTCGGCCGGCACCCGGAAGGCGCTGCAGACGAGTGTCCTGCTCACCGCGGCGTTCACCGCGGGCATGCTGCTCTACGCGAGGCACTGGCCGTGGACCGTGCTGAGCGCGATGGTCGTCGGCTCCGCCACGGGCGGCCGGGCCAACCTGGTCCTGAGAGCAGCCGAGCGTGGCGTCGGTGCCGTGGCCGGCACCCTGCTCGCCACGGGTCTCGCCGCGGTGTGCCATCCAGAAGGGGCGCAGGGCATCGTCCTGATCCTGGTGGTGCTCACCACGGCGGCAGGGCTGCGAGAGGTCAGCCTGCCGCTGTTCGTCGCCGCGCTGACCGCGATGATGTCCCTGCTGAACGGCTACCTCGGCCGGTTCGACGTGCACCTCCTGCCGGTCAGGCTCCAGGCGCTGGCCCTGGGGTACCTGCTCGCCGTCACCGTGGGCTGGCTCCTGGCACCTGTTCGCGCGGGTGACGTGCTGCGCTTCCGGCTGACGGTCGCCCTCGATGAGCTGGCGGCCGTCCTCGACGCCCGCCGCACCGGCAGCGGAGCCGACGCGGCGCTGGTGCGGTTCGAAGACGCCGCCGCCGCGGTGGAGGAGGTCGCCGCACCGCATCGGCTGCACCGGCTCCTCCGCAGCGGCTCGCGCACCGGCGTTCCCCATCGAGCCGATCTGGTGGACGCCCTGCGCGACTGCTGCCGGCCGCTCCGCACGCTCGCCGCCGGGCCCGTCGTGGGGCCCGCCGAGGCTCGGACCGAGGCCACCGTCGCCACATTGCGGAGCTGCCTCGCCGACCACCGCGCACCCGTCGGTCTCGGCCGTGCCGTGGCAACCGGCCTTCCGCTGACCGAACTTGACGCCGCTGTCGAACGCCTGGCCCGCGCACTGCCGGCTCTCGCCGCCCGAACACCCCCGGCCGAGCGCCCTGTTGCCTCCGAACAGTCCCCTGACCGCATCAACGTGCCCCGATGAGGAGCCTTCACCGTGATCGAGAAGCCGAGCGCCGCCGTGGCGGTGGTGGGTGCGGGGCCGCGAGGGACCAGGATGCTGGAACGGATCGCCGCACACGCGCCCGGAATCCTCGGGCGTCAGCGGTTGGAGATCCATCTGGTCGACCCGTACCCCCCGGGAGCAGGCCGGATCTGGCGCGACGAGCAGTCCCCGCTGCTGCGGATGAACAATCACGCGGAGCTCATCACCATGTTCGACGGAGACCTGGGGTCGAGCCAGGGCTCGGACTCGGACACCTGCCGCTGGTCACTGACCCAGTGGTCGAGGGCCGCAGGCCTCGGTGAGCCGGGCGTCGAGCTCGCGCCGGACCTGGTGGCCGAGGCGAGGAACTTGACCGCGCGGTCCTATGCGAGTCGCCGCCTGCAGGGCGCCTACCTGCGGTGGGCGTACGCATCCGCGGTCGCGAACCTGCCGCAGGGGGTGACGGTCCACGAGCACCGGTGCCGCGCCGTCAGGGTGGCGGGCGGCGACAACGATCGGCAACGCGTCTGGTTGCACGGTCGCGCCGAACCCCTCATCGCCGACGCGGTGGTGTTCGCCCTCGGACACGCAGAGGCGGAATCGGGGCCGGAGCAGGACGAGTTGGCCTCGTTCGCCGAGCGCCACGGCCTGATCCACCTGCGGCCCGCGGCTGTTGCGGACATTGACCTGTCCGTCCTGCCCCCTGGTGAGCCGGTCCTCGTGCGAGGGATCGGACTCACCTTCATCGACATGGTGGGGCTGCTCACCGAGGGCAGGGGCGGCCGGTTCGTGCCGGACGGCCCTCCCGGGGCCGGCGGGCTGACCTACCTCCCCTCCGGGCAGGAGCCGATCCTGTATGCGGGGTCGCGGCGCGGTGTGCCGCGCCGCGCCGAGATCGGCTACCGGTGGTGGGGCGAACCGACGCCGCTGCCGCGCTTCTTCGGCCCCGACCAGGTCCGCCGACTCCGGGCACGGCAGGGGGCACTGGACTTCGCCCGGGACATCCAGCCCCTGATCCTCCAGGAGTTGGGGTACGCCCACTACCACCGACTGTTCGCCGCCCATCCGGAGCGCACCCGCGGGCGGTGGTCCGCGTTCGAGGCGCGGTTCGCGGACTGCGAGCCCGGGAGTCCCTCCCTGCGCGCACTCGTCGCGGCGCACGTACCCGACCCGGCCGACCGGTTCGGCCAGGCTGCCAGGCACCGGCCGTTGAGCCGCGTGCGCTGCCCGACCCTCGACGCCCTCCAACCCGCTGTCCACGCCTACCTGGCAGACGACCTCGCCCGTCGCCAGAACCCGACGCACAGCTACGAGCTCGCAGTGCGCGGGGCGCTGCTGTCCGTCATGCGACACCTGGCGCCGCTGGGTGAGGCCTGGTCATGGCACCGGGACACCTTCCGGTTCCACGCCGCCGGCCCGCCCGCCCACCGGATCCGTCAGCTGCTCGCCCTGGCCGAAGCCGGGATCGTCCGCTTCCTCGGGGAGCGGACCGCGGTCAGCGCCGATCCGGCGCACGGCGTCTTCCGCGCCCACAGCGCGACCGTCCCCGGGGCATCGACTGCCGCCCGTGCCCTGGTGGAGGCCAGGGTGCCGACCATGCAGCACGCCACGTCGCTCTCCCCGCTGCTGGACGACCTGCGGGCGCAGGGAGCCGCCATCACCACCCACGGACTCCTGGACGTCAGCCGGGACGGCCGGATCCGTGACCGGCGCGGCCGGTCCCATCCGCGCCGATTCGCCTTCGGCATGCAGACCGCAACCCTCGCCCCGCCGTCCTTCCAGCGACGCCGGGGCGTTCCTGCTGCCGGCTGGCGGGAAGACGTCCTGGCCCGAGCCGTACTGACCGTCCTCAGCGCACCGTAACCCAGCACCGCGGGTTCGTCGGACATACCCAGCACACCGGCCGGTCCACCAGGACAGCACCAGCGCCGTGTCCGGTTTGCCCGGCCGTGTTCCGTGATCGCAAGCGCGCCGTGTGCTCGTCATGCGCTGGTTGACGGGCCGTCGTCTGCTGGCCAGCCGGCCGCAGCAGCGTTCCGGGCATGCCGAACTGGGGGGTCAGCGCCGCTGCGTCGCACTGCCGGCGGCTCGGCGCGGCCGGTTCGCTGGTGCTCGCGCTGGGCGGGCTCGGGGCCGGAGCCGTGCTGTTCGGGCGGCCGCATCCGCCGACCGGGCCCGGGGTGTTCCTGGCCTGGTTCGGCATGGTGCTGCTGATCGCGGCCTGGCTGCTGCTCGGCCGAGCCGTGCGCGGTCCCGAACCGCCCAGCCCGGCCTGGCTGTTGCGCACCCTGCTGTACTGGGCGGCGCCGCTGCTGCTCGGCCCGCCGCTGTTCAGCCGGGACGTCTACAGCTACCTGGCTCAGGGCGCCCTGGTCGGTGCGGGCGTCAACGCCTACACCCACGGCCCGGCGGTGCTCGGCGGGCCGCTGGCCGCCCAGGTGCCCGGGCTCTGGCGGGACACCCCGGCACCCTACGGGCCGGTCTTCCTCGGGCTCGCCGACGTGGTGACCCATCTCGCCGGCAGCGCGGTGAGCGCCGGGGTGCTGCTGCTGCGGCTGGTCGCGCTGGTCGGTCTCGGCCTGCTCGCGCTGGTGCTGCCCCGGCTGGCCCGGGCCTGCTCGGTGCCGCCCGCCGCCGCGCTCTGGCTGGGCCTGCTTAACCCGCTGGTCCTCTTCCACCTGGTCTCCGGTGCCCACAATGACGCGCTGCTGCTCGCCCTGCTGGCAGCCGGACTGCTGGCGGTGCGCGGCCAACGGCCGCTCCTGGCCACCGTGCTGGTCACGCTGGCCGCGCTGATCAAGCTGCCGGCCGCGCTCGGCCTGGTGGCGGTGGCGCTGCTCTGGGGACAGCGCTTGACCGGACGGGCCGGGCTGGGCCGCGCGGCACTCGCGACCGCCGCCGTGGCCGGGCTGACCACGGCGGCCGTCACCGCGCTGACCGGGACCGGCTACGGCTGGGTGCACGCGCTGGCGGTGCCGGTTTCGGCCGGGAGCTGGTCACTGACCAGCGCGCTCGGCCGGCTCTGCGGCTGGCTGCTGGCCGCGCTCTTCGATCCCCTCCCGGCCTTCGGCGGCGCGGGCGGTCTGCTCGCCGCGGTGCTCACGTTCTGGCGGTGGCTCGGCCTGGCGGCTGCCGTCGCGTCAATTATGTTGCTCATCAGGCGAGTTCGCCGCCGAGAGGTGAATGCGGTGTATGCGGTGGGGCTGGCGTTGCTGGCCGTGGTCGCGCTGGGGCCGGCGATCCGGCCGTGGTACGCGCTCTGGGGCGGGGTGCTGATCGCGGCGGCGGCACCGGACGGGCGGGTGCGGCGCTGGGCGCCGGTGGTCTGCGGGCTGCTGGCGCTGGCGGTCGCGCCGGACGGCTTCACGCCGGGCCCGCATGCGGTTGCCATCGCGGTGGCCGGTGGGGCGCTGGGGGCGGTCACGGTGCTGGCCGGGCTGTGGCTGGCCCCGGCGGCGCTACCGGTCGCGGCGCCGAACGGGCGGCCGGTCGAGCGGCTGATGGAGGTCACCCCGGCCGAAGGCCTGGGGAGGGTGCGATGAGTGGGGCCGGCCGGGTGTGGGCGCGCGGTGGCACGCCGACCCGAGCCGTGGTGCTGCTGCTGGTGGTCGCGGCCTGCACCGCGTTCCTGGTCGTGATCCCGGGCCACCGCGGCTGGTTCGACGCCGACATCTACTACGAGACGGTGCGTCAGTGGCTGCACGGCGGCCGGATCTACGACTACCAGCGGCCCGGCACCAGCTACGGATTCACCTACCCGCCGTTCGCGGCCCTCTGCATGGTGCCGGTGACCCTGCTGCACTGGCCCGGTGCGGTGACGGTCGACGTCGGGCTCAGCGTGCTGGCAGTGCTGGCCCTGCTCCACTGGCTGGTCGACCCGATCGCCCGCCGGCTCGGCTGGCAGCGCTGGTACGCCCTCGGGCTGCTGGGCTGCCTGTTCGCGATCCTCAACCCCGTGCGGGACACCTTCAGCTTCGGCCAGATCAACCTGCTGCTGATGGCCCTGGTCTTCGCCGACTACCGCCAACTGGTGTGCGGGAGCGGGCGGTTCGCCGGTGTCGGAACCGGGCTGGCCACCGCGGTCAAGCTGACCCCGGGCCTGTTCATCGTCCTCCTGCTGATGACCGGCCGGCGGCGGGCCGCGCTGACCGCCACCGGCACGGCGCTGGCCGCCACCCTGCTCGGCTTCCTCGCCGCTCCCGGGCAGTCCCGGTACTTCTGGACCTCGGCGCTCTGGAACACCGACCGGGTCGGCTCGGTCTCGTACATCTCCAACCAGTCGCTGCTGGGCATGACGAGCCGCCTGGTCCCGGGGGCCGGAGCACGGCCGGTCTGGCTGCTGCTGGTGGTCCTGGTGCTGGCGCTCTGGGCGCGCCGCTCCCGGGAGGCGGCGCGGGCCGGGGACCAGCGGTCCGGCTTCGCGCTCACCGGAATCACCTGCTGCCTGGTCAGCCCGATCAGCTGGGTGCACCACCTGGTCTGGATGATCCCCGCCCTGCTGGTGCTCGCCGACGCCGGCTGGTCCGCCACCGACCGGGGCCGCCGAGCGCGGCTGCTGGCCGCCGCGGCCGGCGGGTGCTTCCTGCTGACCAGCGGACTGGTCTGGCTCTGGCGGTTCCGCGCCGACGGGATCGGCGGGGTGCTCGGTGGCAACTCCTATGTGCTGCTCGGGCTGGCGCTGCTGCTCGGGATGCCGCCGCGCCCTGGCAGCGACCTGGAGAGCCGGGCACCGGTAGGCGGTGGGGGTGAGCTGAGCCGCAGGCCGTGACGGTGGGCCGGGGTAGGCTCGCCGCCATGACGAGCCGACCCGACCCCGCGCCGCTGCTGCCCGTCGAGGACGTCGAGGAGCCGGAGCGGCTCGCCACCCGCGTCACCTGCCGCGCCTGCGGTCGGCCGCTGCACGACCCGGAGTCCCGCCTGCTGCGCTACGGCCCCGGCTGCCGCCCGGGGGTCGACCCGGTGCGGCGGCACGACGTCGACCAGGACGCGCTGCCGGGGCTCTGAGCCGCGGCTCGACTCCGGCTTGCCGGCTGGCCGACGGTGAGCTCGACTCCGGCCTGCCGCCTGACCTGGCGCCGAGCGCGGATCCGGCCCCAGCGTCCGCGGATCCGGCCTACCGCCCGCGCAACCCGCGCCAGCCGTCGCGAGCGGCGACGGCCGGGCGGCGGGCCCAGGACGGGGTGCGCTGCAGCGGCACCTGGGAGCGGCCCGGGGCGTCCGGTGCCTCGGTGGCGGGTTCGTACAGCGGCGCCTCGGCACCGGGTACGGCGAACGGCATCGGCTCGGGAGCGGGCTGGGTCGGCTCCGGGGCCGGCGGCTGCGGGACCACCGCGGAACCGGTGAAGTAGTCCGGATCCTTGGGGCGTTGGGAGCGCAGCTTGGTGCCGTGCGGTGCGGGCAGCAGATGCGGGATGTGCTTGGAGCAGTGGATGTAGGCCTCGTCCACGGACAGGTGCACCCAGAACTCCGCACGACGGCCGGGGGCGGTCTCCTGCGGCAGCTGCGGATAGGCGATGCGCAGCGCGTCGTCGGGGCGCAGGTGCGCCGTGCCGTTGACGTGCAGGCCGATCCGGTCGCCGCTGAAGTCCACGAAGAGCAGGCCGAGATGGGGATTCTCGGTCATGTTCCCGGCGCTCGCCATCACCCCGTTGCCCCGGTACTCGGGGTAGGCGAGGGTGTGGTCGTCCAGCACCTGCACGAACCCGGCCGGGCCGCCCCGGAAGCTGGCGTCGCAGTGGCCGTTGCCGTCGGCGGTGGCGATGAACACCATGGTCTGGCGGGCGATGAACTCCCGCATCTGCTGGGTCAGGCAGGGCCGCACCTGCCGCTCGTAGAACTGGGCGGCGCGCTCCGCGGTGCCCATGTGCTGCTGCAGCTGGTGCTCGCCGGCCGAGCCGAAAGCAAGCTCCGCGTCGATGCCGGGACGGGTCACGGCTGGTCCACCTCGTCGAGGGAGACGAACGGGTCGTGGTAGAGGCGCTCCAGCGGCATGCCGCCGCGCCGCAGCAGCCGGGCGACGCTGACGATCATCGAGGCCGGGCCGGCCAGGTAGGCGTCGTGGTGCAGCCAGGGTCCGTTCTGGGCAAGGGCGGTGAGCAGCTGATCACCGCTGTCGGCGGTCTGCTCGTCGGCCACCGCGGCGCGCACCGCGATCCAGGGGTGGCGCTGGGCGAGCTGGTAGAGGTCGTCGAGGTCGTAGAGCTCCTCCAGGGTGCGGGCGCCCACGAACAGGTCGATCGGACGCTGCGAGCCGTCCAGCACCGCCTGCTCGACCAGTGCCCGGATCGGGGCCAGGCCGGTGCCGCCGGCCACGCAGACCACCTTGTGCGGCACCGTGGGATCTATTCGCAACTCGCCGAGCGGCGGCCCGAGTCTGACCATGTCGCCGACCGTGGCGCGCCGCACCAGGGCGTTGCTGACCCGGCCGCCGGTGACCGCGCGCACCTGGAAGGTGATGGTGCCGTCGGGGCGCGGCGCGTTGGCGGGGGAGTAGTAGCGCCAGGTCTTGGGCCACCAGGGGGTGTCCATGCTGATGAACTGCCCACCGGTGTACGGGTAGGGCTGGTCGGTCCGGACGGTGATCTCGGCGAGGTCGCCGGCCCGGCGGCGGTGGCCGACCACCGTGGCGTGCCAGACGGCGGGCCGGTGCTGGGCGTCCTCGATGGCGGCCGAGTCCATGACCTGGGCAGCGGTGTTGTAGGCGGCGACCCAGGCGGCGGCCGCCTCCGGGGTCCAGGCCGGTCCGGCGAAGTGCTCCAGGGTGGCGAGCAGGCATTCGCCGACCGCGGCGTAGTGCTCGGTGACGGTACCGAACTTGCGGTGGTCGCGGCCCAGGTTGGCGCAGAACTCCGCCAGGTGCTGCGGGTCGTCGACGAGCTCGACGATCAGGAGCAGCGCACGCAGCAACCGGTCCTGCTGCACATCCAGTTGGGCGGGGAAGAGATCGCGGACGTCGGGGTAGCGCTCGAACAGGGTCGCGTAGAAGAACCGCGGCAGATCGGCCGCGCACGGCTCCACCGCCTCCCGGACCGACCGGATCAGAGCTACCTGACGACGCGTCAGTAGCTGGCCCGGTTCGGGTAGTTGTGGCCCGGCGGCGGTCCACTCGACGGTCGGCGGAGTTGCCGTGGCAACTTCGCCGTCGCGCTGGAGGGAGCGGAACTTCACAGTGCGGTTCTCCTGACCCGGTCGAAGCCCCCCGTGAGCTGCCGGTCTGCGGCATGAACTCGACAGATTCTGCCGACCGAGCCGGGCGGCGCCAAGGTCAATACCGTGAAAACTGTGTGAGGGTGGGCCGTTGGCGTGTTTGGCCGGTGACTGGTAATGACCGTCACGGGGAGCCTGGAGGAGATTCCGCAGGGTGAGGGCGGTCTTCGGTGGCGATGTGGGGAGGGGGTGGCGGCGGAATGCGAGATTCCGCCGTTCATGAGGGTGCGCGTTCAAGAATCTGCCGACGGAATTGGTGAGAGCCTTGTGGAGCAAATATGTGCGCATCCTCTGCGCCGGTCGCGCGTTTAACCAGGCATGAAGAAGCGCTGCATGCTTGCCGTCACCTCGCTCGCCGTCGGCGTCGCCGCCTCCCTGGCCGCGCCCAGTGCCCATGCCGCCGAGTCGATCGGCGACGGCACCACCCCGAACTTCACGGGCAGCCACCTGCTGCCCCTGCAGCTGGACGAACTGCTCGGTCACCACCAGCAGGCGGCCGGCGGCCAGCAGCCGACCACCAGCACCACCGGGAACCTGCTCCCGGGCCTGGGGTAGCGCACCGGATCGGGGCGGTCGTGCTGGATCAGGCCGGATGCGCCGTGATCGGACTGGTCTGCCGGATCAGGCCGATCGCCGGGCCCGCAGCAGCACGCCTTCCTGGCCGCTGAAGGTGATGCCCTGGAACTGCGGGCCGCGGCGGAGCTCGGTGAAGCCCAGCTCCAGGTGCATGTCGATCGACGCCGGGTTCGCCGCGGAGACGAAGCACCAGACGTCCGGGTCGTGCTGCCAGGCCCAGTCCATCCGCCAGCGGGTGAGCGCCGTCCCGATCCCGCGTCGGCGCCAGCCCGTGGCGACCGTCACGCCCACCAGGTAGTAGCCGGCCGGTGCGTGGTCATCGGGGTGCTCGGCCAGGTGCGCCGCCGTGGCGTAGCCCGCGAGCTCCTGCCCCACCCGGGCCACCACCACCGCGTTCCGCTCGCGGCCGACCGCGCGGCCGATCCGGGCTGCCCACTCGGCGACCAGGCCGCCCCGCGCGCTCGTCTGGAGCTCGGCGAGACCGGCCACATCGGCCGCGGTGGCCTCGGCGAGCGTCGGCTCGGCCGCGTCCGGGCGGGAGTGCGGTTCGGGCTGGTAGTCCGCGAAGACCGAGGGCGCGTCAGGCATGCCGGCGATCCTAGCGATCCGCTCACCGTGACCCGCCGCGGCCGGTATCGTCCCGCTCAGCTGCGGGCCAGGCAGCCGCGCACCAGGGCGGCCTGGCCGACGTGCTGGAGGTCGTCGGCCAGGGTGCTGATCAGCCGGACGCCCAAGGTCACCGGCGGCTCCCACATCGCGTCCACGACCCGCGCGTAGTCGCGCTCGTGCAGCCTGCCGAGGTAGTCCACGGTCTGCAGATGGGTCGCCTCGTAGTAGCCGGCCAACTGCTCGGCGGTGGCGGAGAACTTGCCCACCTGGGCGCTGGAGGCGCCGTAGCCGGTGGCCTCGGCCCGGTACGGCAGAGCGAACCTGCGCTGCCAGTCCTGGGCCCGCCACACCTCGGGCAGCTCGGCGGCGTCGGACACCTGGACGTCCTGGACCCGGCTGAGGTGCCAGACCAGCCAGCCGATGGAGTTGGTGTGGCCGTCGGGACCCCGCCAGGACAGCTGCTCGGGAGTGAGGCCGTCCAGCACCTCGGTCACCGCCTCCTGGACGCGTTCGAAGCCGTCGATCAGCAGCCTGGCGCTCGCCATCGTCATGCTCGCCCTCACTTCGCCGCCCGGGTGGTCCGTTCCAGCATGGCCGCACCCGCCCGCCCGGGCCCGCAGATCGCCGGGGCCGGGCGGATCATGCGCCCGAATGGCGGAGCTGCGCAGGATCGCCCCGGCCGCCGTCTCAGGATCGGGCGTCCGGCGGCGGATACACCTGCTGGTTGCCGTGCTGGACGGCGAACACGGTGCCGGAACCATGCGCCGTGTTGGTCTGTTCGGAGGCGACTGCCCGCCGCTCGCCTCCGAAACCGGTCACCAGCCGGGCGAGTTCACCCCGGGCGGTCGGATCCTGACCCAGGACGGCCGCCAACTCCCCCGACCAGCAGGCGAACAGGGCCTCCCGGACCTCCTCGGGGTCGGGTGCGTCCCGCACCAGTTGGGCGTTGTGCTCAAGCCGTGCCGCGACGGCGATCTGCCGGCCTCCCGCCCGTTCCGGTGACCAGTACAACGTCCGGATCGGCGGTGATGCCACCGGCCCGGTGGTGGTGGGCGGGGACAACCAGGTCGAGGTGACCAACCCGGCGCCGCCGAAGACCGACGGCGCGTCAACCCCGGCCGCCGATCCCGGCCAGCACAACATCGCCCGCGACCACGGCACGCTCTACAGCGGGCAGCACGGGGAGCTGCACATCCACCACCACGAGGACAGCGGTGCGAGCAGCGGTAGCTGACGGTACGTCAGTGACCTAGCGGCCCGGTGAGGTCGGTGCCCAGGTCGGCCAGCTTGGTCAGGTCGCCGAGGTCGGTGATGCCGCCCACCGGGATGCTGTAGGGGTGGCCCTGCTTGGACGGCATCGGGTCGGCGGTTGCGGCGGCGGCCGGGCCGATCGCCGCCAGCAGGGCGGTGGCCAGCAGGCTGGCGGCGGTGGTCGGGCGGGCGGCGGTGCGCATCGGGGCCTCCGGGGTTCGTGGGAAGTACCGCCTGGTGCAACGTCCGTGCCCGGTGGCGGTCACGCCCCTGTCACTCGGCCGGCTCCTCGCGGATCACCTCGGTGGGCTTCTTGTCGTCCCGCACGCCCAGGTAGCGCGGCTGGCGCAGCAGGCCGGCCTTGGTCCACTCGGTGAAGGCGACCTGCACCACCAGCAGCGGTTCGACCCAGTGCACCCGCGGTTCGCGCGGCGCCGGCTGGAACGGCGACTCGGGCCGGGTGGTGGCGTCGAAGTAGGTCCGCAGCGCCTCCAGGGTGCGGCGGTTGAAGCCGGTGCCGACCTTGCCCGCGTAGCGCAGTGCGCCGCCCTGCTGGTAGCCGAGCAGCAGGGCGCCGAAGCCGGAGCGGCCGCCGCCGGCCGGTTCGGTGAAGGCGCCGACCACGAACTCCTGGGCCCGCAGGCACTTGAGTTTCAGCCAGCCGTCGCCGCGCCCTGACCGGTACCGGCCCTCGGCGCGTTTGGCGATCAGCCCCTCCCAGTGCTGCGCGCAGGCCTCGGCGAGCAGCGTGGCGGCGTCGCCGGCCTGGTGCGGGGTGTAGCGGAGCGGTTCGGTGAACTCGACGGCCTGGCGCAGCAGGGTCTTGCGGCAGCGCAGCGGCAGCCGGGTGGTGTCGGTGCCGTCCAGCCAGAGCAGGTCGAAGAGGTGGAGCACCACGGCCACCCCGGTGCGGGCGATGGCGCGCACCTCGGTGAGGCCCATCCGCTGCTGCAGCAGGGCGAAGTCGGTGCGGTCGCCGCGCATCGCGGTGATCTCGCCGTCCACCACGAAGGCCCGGCACGGCTGGGCCAGCAGGGCGGCGACGATTTCGGGGTAGGAGTCGTTCAGCGGCTTGCCGGTCCGGGAGCGCAGCCACACCCGGTCGTCGAGGCGCAGGGCCAGTGCCCGGATGCCGTCCAGCTTGCGCTCGAACACCCAGCCTTCGTCGAATGACTGACGCTTCGTCAGTTCGGCCAGCATCGGCGGCTGGTCGATCAACTGCCGGGCCTGGTCGGGCGGAAGCGGGCGCAGCAGTTCGCGCAGCTGGTCGGGGAGCAGGGTGAGCGCGGACATCTGCCTTCGTCCTCGGCGGCGGTGGCCCTCACGCTAGCCGGGGGAGCGGGCGCGGCGCTGGAGGCGCGGCCCCGCTGTCGCTTTTGTGTCATGCGTTTTTGTGTCATGCGGGGGTCTGGCCGGGACCGGGTTCTTATTGTACCTTGCGTCTAATAAGGAATGGTGAAGGTGTTCGCACGGTGAAGGCATGCGGAGGGCGGTCATGGCGACGACCGGAACGGCGACAGGCAGACTCGGCCACACAACTGCCGACGAGGACGTCTCGCAGCGGCTGCTGGACTCGGCCGCGCAACTCTCCTACGACCCGGCCGTGGAGATCGACTGGGACGCCCCGCTCTCGCCCGACCACTACGGACTCAATCCCGAGTGGAGCACCCTCTACGGCACCCGGCTGTGGCGGGAGATGACTCATGAGCAGCGGATCACCCTGACCAGGCACGAGGTCTGCTCGATCATGAGCACCGGCATCTGGTTCGAGATGATCCTCCAGCAGATGGTGCTGCGCGACCAGTACCTCAAGAACCACGCCACCGCCGAGTTCCGGTTCGCCCTCACCGAGATCGCCGACGAGTGCCGCCACTCCATCATGTTCGCCCGCGCCTGCGAGAAGATGGGCGCGCCGGCCTACATACCGAACCGGCCGGTCGCCGAGGCCGCGCGCGCCTTCAAGACCCTGGCCGCCGGTGAACTCGCCTACGGCGGCATCCTGGTGGCCGAAGAAGTGCTCGACGTGATGCAACGCGACTGGATGCGCGGCGAGGACGTGCTGCCGATCGTCCGGGGCGCCTCGCGGATCCATGTGGTCGAGGAGTCCCGGCACATGAAGTTCGCCCGCCAGGAGATCCGCGAACGGCTGCGCGGCGCCGGACCGGTGCGCCGCCACAACTGCGCGCTGGGCACCGCGATCGCCGCCGCCGTGATCCTCTCCAGCATGGTCAACAAGCAGGTCTACGCGGCCGCGGGGCTCAACGTCGAGCGGGCGGTCGCCGAGGTCAGGGCCAATCCGCACCGCAAGGCGATGATGCGCACCAGCTCCGCCCACCTGATCCACTTCCTCGGCGAGGCGGGCCTGCTGACCCGCCCGGCGGTGCGGATCTACCAGAAGCTGCACATGATCTGACGGTTCGTCACTTCGAAACGCCACTGCTGCCGGACGGACCCGAGGACCACCGCCCCCATGGCCTACGCGATCACCCAGAACTGCTGCACCGACGCGACCTGCATCTCGGTCTGCCCGGTCAACTGCATCCACCCCACCCCCGAGGAGCCGGACTTCGGGCACACCGACCTGCTCTACATCGACCCGGCCGCCTGCATCGACTGCGGCGCCTGCGCCGACGCCTGCCCGGTGGACGCGATCTTCCCGGTGGATCGGCTGGCCGGCTCGCTGGCCCGCTACGGCGAGGTCAACCGCCAGTACTACCAGGACAATCCGAACACCCACGCTTGGGGCAAGCCGGAGTTCCCGCGCAGCGTCCCGGCCGACCTCGGCACCCTGCGGGTGGCCGTGGTCGGCACCGGTCCCGCCGCCGCCTACACCGCACAGGAGTTGCTGCGCACCGCCGGCGCCGAGGTCACCATGATCGACCGGCAGCCGATGGCCGGCGGGCTGCTCCGGCACGGCGTGGCCCCCGACCACCAGGCCACCAAGCGGATCGGCGACAGCTTCGCCCAGCTCTACCGGAACCCGCGGCTGCGCCTGCACCTCAACGTCGAGATCGGGCGCGACCTCTCCGCTGCGGACCTGGCCGCCCACCACCACGCCGTGGTCTACGCGGTGGGAGCCACCGCGGACCGCCGACTCGACGTCCCCGGCGAGGAGTTGCCCGGGGTGCTGGGCGCCGGCACGGTGGTCGGCTGGTACAACGCCGACCCGGACGTGCCGGCCGTCGCCGTCGACCTCAGCGCCGAGCGCGCGGTGGTGGTCGGCAACGGCAATGTCGCACTGGACATCGCCCGGGTGCTGCTCTCGGACCCGGAGCGGCTGGCCGGCACCGACATCGCCGACCACGCCCTGGCCGCCCTGCGCGGCAGCTCGGTGCGCGAGGTGGTGCTGCTGGCCCGGCGCGGCCCGGCCGACGCCGCCTACACCGCACCGGAGTTCCTCGCGCTGCGTCAACTCCCGGGCATCGCCGTGGTGGTGGCCTCGGATGAAGCGCTTCCCGAGGTGGCTGAGGGCAAGTCGGCGCTGCTGGACGGGCTGCCGGTCGAGGCGGTGGACTGGACTCGGCCCCCGCCGGCCGGCCGCCGGATCGTGCTGCGGTTCCTGGAGCGGCCCGCCGAGTTCTTCGGTCGGGACCGCGTCGAGGGGGTGCGGTTGGCGTCCGGCGGGCTGGTCCCCGCCGGGCTGGTGGTGCGGGCGATCGGCTTCCGCGGCGCGCCGCTGCCCGAACTGCCCTTCGACGAGGCCACCGGGACGGTGCCCAACCGCAACGGGCGGGTGGCGCCCGGGAGTTATGTCGCGGGCTGGGTCAAGCGCGGCCCGACCGGCGGGATCGGTGCCAACCGCGCATGCGCCCAGGAGACGGTGGACGCGCTGCTCGACGACGCGGCCGCCGGGCTGCTCCCGCCGCCACCCGGCAGCGCGGCCGACTTCGACCGCCTGGTCCGCCGCCGCTGCCCCGAGGCCACCGGTCTGCGCGAGCTGCGGGCGATCGACCGGCTGGAGCGCGAGCGCGGTGCGGCCGGCGGCCGGCCCCGGGTCAAGCTGGCGACGGCCGCCGAACTGCTGTCCGTGCGAGGCCGATAGACTGCTGTCCCTCGTCTGGGGCCCCACCTACAGTCGAGGTACCGGGAGTTCGACCGAGCGACCGGGCCGCTTGACTGCCGACTGGGCCGACCCGGGAGAGCCCCCATGACACTCACGGTTGCCGACGTCGACGCGCTCGCCGAGCGGGCGCATGCCGGTCAGCTGGACAAGATCGGCGTCCCCTACATCAAGCACGTCCGCGCCGTCGGGGACGCGCTGGCCTCGTTCGGGCCGCACGCGCAGATGGCCGGGCTGCTGCACGATGTGCTGGAGGACACCGACTGGACCGCCGAGGGCCTGCGGGCGGCCGGGGTACCGACAGTGGTGGTGGACACCGTGGTGGCCGTGACCAAACAGCCGGGGGTCTCCTACGAGGAGATGATCCGGTCGATCGCCGGCAAGCCGCGGGCCACCCTGGTCAAGATCGCCGACAACGCCCACAACTCACTGCCCGAGCGCGCCGCCGACCTGTCCGCTCCCGATCGCGAACGGCTCGCCGCCAAGTACCGGGCGGCCCGCCGGGTGCTCTGGCCGGCCGCCGGGAGCGTGGACGTGGCGGTGATCGTGGGGCGGGTCAACCCGGCCCTGCTGGTGGAACTCTGATGGATCGTCAGATCCGCCGCAGTGCACCCTCGGCGCGCAGCGAGTCCAGCGTCGGGTAGCCGTCCACCGCCATCAGCAGGTCGGCCTCGGCGAGCAGCGAGCGCAGCACGTGCACGACGCCGTCGGTGCCCGCCAGAGCCAGCCCGTAGACGTACGGGCGGCCGACACCCACCGCGGTGGCGCCCAGGGCCAGTGCCTTGACCGCGTCCGTGCCGCTGCGCACGCCCGAATCGAAGAGCACCGGCAGGCCGTCCGCCGCCTCGACCACGGCCGGCAGCAGGTCGAGCGCGGCCAGGCCGCCGTTGGCTTGGCGACCGCCGTGGTTGGAGCAGTAGATGCCGTCCACCCCGGCGTCCCTGGCCCGGCGCACGTCCCCGGGATGGCACAGGCCCTTGAGGATCAGCGGCAGGTCGGTGAGTGAGCGCAGCCAGGGCAGGTCGTCCCAGGTCAGGGCGTTGCGGAAGAGCTGGGCCCAGGTGAGGATCGCAGCGCCCGGATCCTCCTGGGGAGCCTTGGCGAGCCGGGAGCGGAACACCGGGTCGGAGAAGTAGTTGGCCAGGCAGTGGCCGCGCAGCTGCGGGAAGTTGCCGGTCGACAGGTCGCGCGGCCGCCACCCGGTGACCCAGGTGTCCAGGGTGACCACGATGCCCCGGAAGCCGGCCGCTTCGGCCCGGTGCACCAGGCTGGCCGCCAACTCCCGGTCGGTGGGCGTGTAGAGCTGGAAGAACCCCGGGGTGTCGCCGAACTCGGCGGCCACCTGCTCCAGGGGATCGACGGTCAGCGTGGAGGCGACCATCGGCACCCCGGTGCGGGCGGCGGCCCGCGCGGTGGCCAGGTCGCCGTGCCCGTCCTGGGCGCACAGTCCGACCACCCCGACCGGGGCCATGAAGAGCGGCGACGGCAGGGTGTGCCCGAACAGTTCGACGGACAGCTGCCGCTGGGTCGCGCCGACCAGCATGCGGGGTATCAGACCCCAGCGCTGGAAGGCGGCGGTGTTGGCCCGCTGGGTGGACTCGTCACCGGCCCCGCCGGCCACATAGGAGAACAGCGAGGCGGACAGCGTGCCCTGGGCCCGGTCCTCCCACTCGGCGAACGTCATCGGCAGGCTGGGCAGCACCCCGCCGAGCGCCGCGAGGTAGATCTCGTCCTGGTAGGTGCCGAACTGCTGTGCCATGGCGGATCGTCATCCTCCGAAGTCGGCGGCGGCCGTGACGACCGCCGGGGTCGGGCCGTCGGGGCGGACGGTGATGCTGTAGGCGGCGCGGGGCGGCGTGCTGCGGAACGCCACGGTGTAGGCGGGGAGCAGCTCTTCGAGTAGCGCCACCGACTCGCGCAGCGCGAACTGCATGCCGAGGCAGGCGCGCGGGCCGAGGCCGAACGGCAGATAGGCGCCGTGCTCGGTCGGGCGGCCGCCGGGGCGGGTGAACCGGGTGGGGTCGAACCGCTCGGGCTCCGGCCAGCGGACCGGGTCGCGGTGGGTGAGGTACGGGCAGACCAGCAGATCGGTGTCGGCCTCGACGGCGAAGCCCGCCACGGTGTCGGCCGCGGCGGTCCAGCGCGGCAGGATCCACGCGGACGGGTAGAGCCGCAGCGTCTCGTGGACCAGGGCCTGGATGGCCTCCCGGCGTTCCGGCGAGCCGGCGGGACCGGCCGACAGCGCCTGCTCGCGGGCCTCGGGATGGCGGTCGAGCAGCAGGTAGAGCCAGGTCAGTGTGGTGGCGGTGGTCTCATGCCCGGCCAGCAGCAGGGTGACCAGCTCGTCCCGGATCAGCTGGTCGGTGTACTCCGGCCGTTCCGCCGAGGCCTCCAGCAGCACCTGGAGCAGGCCGGGGCCGTCGGGGCCGGGCGGCTGGGTGCGGGCGGTGTCGATGGCGCGGTGGGCGATCGCGTCGATCCGCTCCAGGAAGGCGGCCACCGCCTCGTGGGCCTTGACGGAGTCGTCGGGCAGTTGCGGCAGCGCCGCCACCACGGTCCCCACCAGCTCCAACTCGGCCTCGGTGGTGGCGTCCAGCTCGAACCCGGTGAGTGAGCGCCAGATGGTGTCCAGGGCGAAGTGGCGCATCTCGGTGGCGAGGTCCAACTCCTGGCCGGTACGGGCGTAGCCGGCCCAGCGGGCGGCGGTCACCCGGGCCGCCTCGGCGATCCGCTGCTCGTAGCGGCGCATCCCCTGGCCGGTGAACTGCGACTGCAGCAGCCGTCGTTGGCTCTTCCAGGCGTCACCGGTCGCGGACAGCACGCCGTCACCGATCAGCAGTCGGGCGCGGTGCGAGCGCTTGACGTAGCGGTCCGGGTGCTGGGCCAGCACATGCTGGACGGCGCGCGGTTCGGTGACCAGCACGGTGGGCCTGGCGCCGCCGAGCCGGACCGCGGCCAGGCCGCCGACCTGCTCCCGGGCCAGCGTCAGCAGCTCCACCAACTCCCCGCCGCCGGTCTGCCAGCGGGCGATCTCGGCGGGATCCAGCTCGGGCACAGGGGTGTTCGGCGGGGCGCCGGTTTCGGTGGCCACGGGGTGCTCCTGTTCGGCCGCTGCGGGCGGGTTCTGACGGACCGTCGACCTCACGGACTGTACGCGATCGGGCGTCTCCGGTGACAGCCTCCCTTTCGACGGGGCGGGAGGGGCACTCAGTGCCTTGCGCACTGGCACTCAGTGCCATAAGGTCTCCGCACACTGGCTGAATTGGAGGGAACGACCCGTGCAGCAGACGCTCACCCCCGAAGCCCCCGTCGACGACGAGACCGTGCTCCACTACCGCCAGTGCCGCTGGTGCAGCTCGCCCACCGAGCACTACCGGCTGCTCTGCCCGGTGTGCGGATCCACCGACATGGCGGAGCTGTGCAGCACTGGCGAGGGCGTGGTGCGCCGGATCGGCGCGGTGGCCCGCTCCCAGGTGCTGGAGCACCGGATCCGGCAGAACTGCGCGATCACCCTGGACGAGGGGCTGACCATCACCGCCGTGGTGACCGCGAGCCGCTACGAGGTGATTCCGGTCGGCACCCGGGTGCGGCTGCACACGGCGGTCGGCGACACCGCGGAGTTCCGGCTCGCCTGACGGAACCGCCGGGTCCTTCAGGCCGTCAGGCTCAGACGGCGGCCGGCACCCCGCTCGCGTCTCAGACGGCCGCCGGCACCCCCCGCTCGCTAGGGTTTTCGGCCATCCCGTCGGCCAGCGGGGAGCGGGACAGGCCGATGCAGCCGGCCAGCACCACGCCCATCGCGAGCACCTGCGGGACCAGCCACCAGCCGGTGCGCAGCGTCTCAGCGAAGAGCGTCACACCGTAGCTGGTACTGATCAGCGCGTCACCGATGCTGAGCATCGGCTGCGAGGCGGCCAACGACCCGGCCTGCAGCGCGTTCTGCAGCACGAAGAGCGAGCCCACGCCCATCGCCGCCGTCGCATAGATCTGCCACCCGGTGAACAGCGCGCCGGCGCCATGGTCCAGGCGGGCCATCGCGTCCTTCATCAGCGCCGCGGTCAACGCATATCCGCAGGCCGCCGCCAGGCCGAGGGCGGCTGCCCGGGCGTTGCCGTGCACTTTGAGCCCGATGCCGAGCGTGACGACCAGGAACAGCCCGGTGGCCAGCAGCGCCACGGGCCAGGAGCCGGGCGAGACCGAGGCGTTGCCGCCGCTGGGTGCGGCCGCCATCAGGAAGAGCGCCAGCCCGACGGCCACCGCGGCTATCGCCAGCCAGACGTGCCGCGAGAACCGCGAGCCGTGGAACAGCAGACCACCGAGCACCAGGGTGAACGGCAACTCGATCACGAAGATCGGCTGGACGATCGCGATCGGGCCGGTGGCGAGCGCCACCGCCTGGCAGACGGCCGCCACTATGCTCATCGCGATCCCGCCCAACCAGACCGGTCGGCGCAGCAGATCGCGCAGCAGCTGGAAGCGCAGGGCGTCTTCCTCCGGCGCGGTGGCGGCGGCTCGGCGCTGCAGCACCGAGGCGGTGCCGTTGCTCACGGCGGTCAGCACGGCGAACAGGATCGAGATCATCTCTCCATCATCCGCCGTCGAACGGTGTGTTGCGGCCCGGTTTTTAATGATTCTCTGAGGAATCACCGCTCTCTGGCAGGTCGGCGAACCGGAACGGCGCTGCTCACTCCGGCTGCGGGGCCCCGCCCGGCGGTCCGGACCGCCGGGCGGGGCCCCGGGGGCCCCCCCCCGGCCCCCCCCGCCCCCCGGGGGCGCCCCCCCCCCCCCCGGCGCCGCCGGGCGGGGGGGGCCCCC
>NZ_JARZAH010000011.1:0-186455 GCF_029892145.1 Kitasatospora sp. GP30 | reverse complement strand
GTTCCCAATCTCACCTCGCCCGGCCGCGGTTGTGTTTTGCCTACCAAACAAAAACACCACCACCCCCCGGGGGTGGGGCCGGGGCCGGCGCCCCCCCCCCCCCCCCCCCACACCTCCGGTCCGCGTGGGGTCCTCGTGGTCGGATCACGGCGGGGCACTTGCCGACGGTGCTCTGGAGTTGCGCACCGTCCTGGAGCGGCAAGCAGGCGGCCTCCCGGGAACCGGCCCGGGGAGCCGGCTGCAGCGTCTCGGTCGACGAACTGTGTCGCCGGCTCAATTCTCGTAGTGGTAGCGGCACTGGGCGATCAGGATCGAGTCGTCGGTGACCTTGTGGATCAAGCGGTGCTCGTCATTGATCCGACGTGACCAGTAGCCCTGGAACCCGTGCTTGAGTGGTTCTTTCGGTCCTGGACTTGCCGCCACAGGTAGTCCTCCCAGGCCCGGGAGGCGAAGGTGGTCTTCACTCCCGGTCCGCCGGCTCCCGTACGGTCCCTCCGCCGTTCTCCAGCTCCTCGATGGAGGCAGGAGGCGGCGAGCGTTTGCGGGGCTGCGCAGGAGGTAGGCGGTTTCCTTGAGGGACTGGTAGTCCTCCAAGGAGACCTTCTTCGTCTCCGAGGTCATGCGGCGCACTCCCCGCACCCTGGCCGCCGACCAGCCGCTGGACGCGGACCTGCTGGACACCCTGCTGGACGAGGCGGTGACCGGCCGCGGCGACCAGCTGATCCCGGTCGCCGGCGCCGACGGCACCCTGCTCGGCACCGCCACCAGGCGCGACCTGCTGGCGCTCGGCCGCCGTCCGCCCGGCCCGGCCACCGTCGCGGACGCCGTCCAGGACGCCATGGTGAGCGTCCACCCTGGCGACACCCTGCGCGACGTCGCCTACTGGTTCGCCGAGCACGGCATCACCAGGGCGCCCGTGGTGGAGCCGACCGGGGGCGGCACCGGACGGTTGGTCGGCGTCATCACGGTGAGCGACCTGCTGCACGCCCGGCTGCACGACCTGACCGAGGAGCACCACCGGCCGCGGCTGATCCCGGCATCGGCTCCGGCAGCGGATGATGACGGCCCGTCGGAAGCCAGGCTGGCGGACGCCGGCGCGGCCGGACAGCTCGGGCATGTCACAGCGGGCGGCCGTCGCGTGTCAGGGTGAGTGACAGCTGTCCCGAGCAGAGACGGAGTGCCAGATGTCCTACCCCGACCCCAGGTACCTCGGCGAGAACGGTGAGATCAACGCGGTGTTCCGGCCCGCCGACCGGGGCCCCGACGTGGTCTCCCCGACCGGCGACCGGACGCACTACCTGGCCACCCAGGCCACCACCGGTGGGGAGTTCGGCCTCTACCAGGTGGATCTCGCAGCTCATTCCAGGGGTGCGGCCACCCATTTCCACCGGGCGATCTCCGAGTCCTTCTTCATCCTCTCCGGCCAGGTCCGCCTGTTCGACGGCGACCAGTGGACCACCGGGCGCTCCGGCGACTTCCTGCACGTCCCGGTCGGCGGTCTGCACGCGTTCCGCAACGAGTCGGACGACCCGGCCACCATGCTGCTGCTGTTCACCCCCGGCGCGCCCCGCGAGGAGTACTTCGAGCGGGTCGTCGAAATGGCCCAGCGCGGCGGCCCGGAGTTCCAGGAGTTCCTGGTGCGGCACGACAGCTTCTTCGTCGACCGGGGATGAGCTGACGAAACATCAGGCGGCGCGGCCGACCCGGCGATCGGGGCCCGGCCGTGCCGCCCAGTCACCGTGGGTCGGTGTGCACAAGCGGTGTCACCCCTCCTCCAGCAGCTCCGCCAGCACCGCCGTGTGGTGGGCCTGCGGGTCCTTGTTGGCGGTCAGCAGGGTGAGGGTGGGGTGGTCGCGGAGGGCGGCGAGGTGGGTGCGGGCCTCGGGGGTGTCGAGCTCGCTGCGGTAGCGGTCGGCGAACTCGGTCTCGCGGGCCTCGGGGGCCTCGTGCAGCCAGTGGCGCAGCTCGTTGGAGGGGGCGAGGTCCTTGGCCCACTCGTCGAGTGCGGCCCGCTCCTTGGCCATGCCGCGCGGCCAGAGGCGGTCGACCAGGACCCGGTAGCCGTCGTCGGGCGCGGGCGGGTCGTAGATGCGGCGGGCGCGGATCTCGGAGCGGGCCATGGACCCAGTCTGGCCTGACGGCGGCTCAGGTGGTGATCAGCAGCGCACCGTCGGGGCGCGCGGTGACCCGGACGGCGGTCAGGTCGGGCACCTGGACGGTGGGGTGGTGGGCGGCGGCGCGCGGGCCGACGCCGACCACCCGCATCCCGGCGGCCAGGCCGGCCGCGATGCCGGCCCCGGAGTCCTCGAAGACCAGGCAGTCGGCGGGGTCGACGCCCAGTTCGGCGGCGGCCTTCAGGAAGCCCTCGGGGTCGGGCTTGCTGGCGCCGACCTGCTCGGCGGTTATGGCCGGCTCGGGGTAGGGCAGGCCGGCGGCGGCCATCCGGACCTGGGACAGCCGGCTGTCGGCCGAGGTGACCAGGGCGTGCGGCAGGCCGGCCAGTGAGGCCAGGAAGGCCGGGGCGCCGGGCACCGGCACGATGCCCTCGGTGTCGGCGGTCTCCACGGCGAGCATCTCCCGGTTCTCCGCGAGGTTCTGCTCCATCGGGCGGTCGGGCAGCAGGATCGCCATCGACAGGTGGCCCTGGCGCCCGTGCACCACGCTCATCACCCGGTCGCCGTCGAGTCCTTGAGCCGCTGCCCAGCGGCGCCAGCAGCGCTCCACCACCGCGTCGGAGTTGACCAGGGTGCCGTCCATGTCCAGCAGCAGGGCGCGGGCGGTGAGCTCGGTGGCGGTCATGCGGCGACTCCTTCGGGATAATGTTCCCCAAGGATACAAAAGGCGGATGAACGTCCTCAGTCCAGCAGGTGTCGGTTCACTGCCCGCGCGTGCTCGGCCAGCTCCGGCAGTTCGACCACCTCGACCCCGGCGGCCCGCAGCCGGTCGACGCCCTCGCAGCCGGTGACGAACAGGTCGGGCTCGCGCCAGGCGATCACCACCCGGGGGACGCCGGCCGCCAGGATCAGCTCGGCGCACGGGTGCGGCCGGGAGGCCCGGCGGCTGCACGGTTCCAGCGAGCTGTAGACGGTGGCGCCGCGCAGCCGCGGGTCGCCGGCCGGCAGCTTGGCCAGCGCGGCCTCCTCGGCGTGCACCAGTGGATCGCCCTCCCGGCTGTACCCCTCGCTCAGCACCGTGCCGTCCGCGCCGACCACCACCGCGCCGACCGAGAAGGCGTGTTCGGCGGGCGGGCAGCGCCGGGAGAGCTCGATGGCGCGCAGCAGGAACAAGCGGTCGGCGGACGAGTGGTCGGTGGACGGACGGTCGGTGGCGGTCACGCGGACTCCTTGGGGGCGTACCGGAGCAGGACGACATCCCCGACGGTACGGGCCTCCAGCAGCCGCAGCCGCCGGGTGCTGCCGCCGGGGAAGTCGGCCGGGTTGACGAACCGCGGCGCCGCGGCGTGCCCGACCAGCAGCGGGGCTACCGCCAGCTGCAGTTCGTCGGCCAGCCCCTCGCTGAGGAACTGGGTGTGCACCGAGCCGCCGCCCTCCACCATCAGCCGCCGCACCCCGCGCCGCCCGAGGTCGTCCAGCACGGCGCCCAGGTGCACCCGGCGGCCCAGTGCGACCACCTCGGCCAGTCCGTCCAGCGCCGCGCGCAGCCGGGCGGCCCCCCGGTCGGTGCTGTAGACCAGCTTGGCCCCGCCGGTGTGCCAGAACCGCAGCTCGGGGGCGAGGTCGCCGTGCGCGCTCAGGGTGACCTTCAGGGGGTGGGTGGGCCGGCCGGCGGCTTCCCGGGCGGCCCGCCGGTCCGGCTCGTTGACCAGCAGCCGGGGGTTGTCGCGGCGCAGTGTGGTGGAGCCGACCAGGATCGCGTCGGACTCCGCGCGCAGCTGGTCCACCCGGTCGAAGTCGGCCGGGTTGGAGAGCAGCAGGCGCTCGGGCGCGGCGTCGTCCAGGAAGCCGTCGAGCGACATCGCGGCGCTGAGGGTCACATACGGGCGCTGGGTCACAGCGCAAAGGCTACGGCCGCGGCGGGAGCGGCAGCGGCAGCCCGGGCAGGCCGTCGACGCTGACCCCGACGTACTCCTTGCCGGCGCAGTAGTCGGCGAACTCCGGCTCGCTCTTGCGGCCGAAGTAGTCGGCGTGCAGTGCCCGGTCCTCGCGGTAGTCCATGAACGGCACGGCGAACCCGCAGGAGTCGCTGACTCTTTCGGCGTGGACCAGCACCACGGCCCGCAGGCCGCTGCCGTCCGCGTCCGCTGGGAAGCGGTCGACCAGCTCGGCGAACCGCGGATCGTCGCGGAAGACCGGTTCGCCGCGCCCGTGCACCCGCACCACGGTGGGCGGGCCGGTGAAGGCGCACCACATCAGCGTGATCCGCCCGTTCTCCCGCAGGTGGGCGATGGTCTCCGCGTGGCTGCCGCCGAAGTCCAGGTAGGCCAGGGTGAGTTCGTCCAGCACGGCGAGGGTTCCGGCGCGCCCTTTGGGCGACAGGTTGACGTGGCCGTCGGCGGCCAGCGGTGCGGTGGCGGTGAAGAAGACCGGCTGGGCCTCGATGAACGAGCGCAGCCGGCCGTCGATTCGCTCATAGGTCTTCCCCATGGCCGCCATCGTAATCCCGTCTCAATCCACAAGACACACCTTCTTGCACTATGAGACTGACTGCTAGGTTCGCGACATGACCGACCATCAGAACCCTGCCGTCGTCTACACCCACGGCCACAGTGCGGCGGTGCTGCGCTCGCACCGCAGCCGCACCGCCGCCAACTCGGCCGGCTACCTGCTGCCCGAGCTGGCGGCCGGGCAGCGGGTGCTGGACGTCGGCTGCGGGCCCGGCACCATCACTGCCGACCTCGCCGAACTGGTCGGCCCAGAGGGGCGGGTGGTGGCGATCGACACGTCCGCCGAGGTGCTGGCGCAGGCCGCCGAGTACGTCGCGGGCCGGGGGCTGGCCAACGTCGGGTTCGCGGTCGCCGATGTGCACGATCTGCCGTACCCGGCAGCGGAGTTCGACGTGGTCCATGCCCACCAGGTGCTCCAGCACCTGGTCGACCCGGTGGATGCGCTGCGCCAGATGCGCCGGGTGCTGGCCCCGGGTGGGGTGCTGGCGGTCCGGGACGCGGACTACGAGGCGATGACCTGGTATCCCGAAGTCCCCGAGCTGGACGCCTGGTTGGCGCTCTACCGGCGGTGTGCCCGGGCCAACGGCGGCGAGCCGGACGCGGGCCGCCGGCTGCTCGCCTGGGCCCGGGAGGCCGGCTTCACCGAGCTGACCGCGAGCAGCGCCACCTGGACCTATGCGTCGCCCGGCGAGCGGCTCTGGTGGGGCGAGTCCTGGGCCGACCGCACCACCGGCTCCGGTCTGGCCGCCACCGCGCTGGCCCAAGGCTTCGCCGATCGGGCCGAGTTGGCCGCCATCGCGGACGCCTGGCGGCGCTGGACGGTGGAGCCGGACGGCTGGTTCGCGGTCCTGCACGGCGAACTGCTGGCTCGCGGATAACCGTAGCGTCACGAGTAGTTGACGAACCGTCAGTCTTCGAATCGAAACTTCGCACAGTAGTGCCCACGGGGTGCCGCCGCCGCCCCCCGTTCGCAGTCGGCCCGGCCGGGACCTTGCGCGGCGGCGGCCATGGGGTCACCCTGGCGGTAGTCGTACGTGAGGCTCTCGCCCCGGTCACACCGGGCGAGCCGGGGTGCCCTGGTCCCACCGGACCCGCCCAGCCCGGCGGCCCCCCACGCACGACGGAACGGGGGACGGGGGCACGGGCGCGAAGCGGCGGACAGTGCCCGGCACGGGACACGTGTCGGCACGGCCCGCCGGACGGACCATCAACCGGGTCGGCGGCACGGACCGCCGACTCCCCTGACGCGGCGTCGGGCGGGTCGGTCGAAGACCTGTGACATCGCCGAAACCTCGTTCCAACGTCCCGTTAGCGGGCCGTCCCTACGCTGGGAGGACGGCCGGCACCGTGCGGGCCCGACTCGACCCCCACCGAGCCGGGCCCGCACGGCGCAGTCATGGGAGGGCTCCCGCCGCCGCGCGTGGATCGGCCGCCGACCCCGTCCGGGGCCCTAGGCTGCCGTGGCATGGAGAATCGGATCGTGGTCGGTGGCGCCCTCATCCACCAGGGGCGGGTGCTGGCCGCCAGGCGCAGCGCCCCCGCCGAGGTGGCGGGGCGCTGGGAGTTCCCGGGCGGCAAGGCCGAGCCCGGGGAGACGCAGCAGCAGGCGCTGGAGCGCGAGCTCTTCGAGGAGCTGGGGGTGCGGGCCCGGGCGCTGAACCGGCTGCCGGGGGAGTGGCCGATCCGGGCCGGGCTGGTGCTGCGGATCTGGGCGGCCGAGCTGCTGGAGGGCGAGCCGCAGCCGCTGGAGGACCACTCGGAGCTGCGCTGGCTGGGCCCTGACGAACTGTCGGCGGTGGACTGGTTGGAGCACGATCGGGAGGTGCTGCCCGAGGTGGCGCGCCTGCTCACCGCGGCCTGCTGATGCATCGCCCGGCCACCCAGGTTGTACGGTTTTCGTCTGGGTATGTCACAGTTCGATATGAACCTTGACGTACGGTGAGGCGAGGCAGCACAGCTTGGAGGCCCGGTCGGTGACCAGTACGGGGAGCGGGGGCCGGGCGCGGACCGGGCGCACCCGCGCGGGTGCCGCCGCCGCCCGGGCGCGGCTGCGGATGCGCGGCCCGGGACCGGCGGCCGAGCGTCCGGCGCCACCGGCCCGCCCCCCGGCCGGGCCGTCCGCCCCCGTCTCGATGCGCGGCGGGCCCGCGGCGCCGTTCCCGCGCGGTGCGGCGGTCGAGGCGGAGTCGGTCGGCGAGCACACCCAGGGCAGCCTGTTCGACATGGTCAAGGTGGCCATCGCGATGCTGGACGCGGCCGGTCGAGTGGTGCTGTGGAGCCCGGCGGCCGAGGAACTGCTCGGCTGGCCCAGCGAGCTGCTGGTCGGCCGCGGGATCGACGAACTGCTGGCGGACGACCAGCGGCTGGTCGCCCGCGCCCGGGAGGCGATCGCGGCCGCGCTGCGCACCGGCAGCTGGCTGGGCCTGACCGGCCTGCGGCACCGCCGCGGCCCGCGGGTGCGGGTGGAGGCCCGGATCTCGGTGCTGGTGGACGGCCACGGCACCCCGTTCCTGCTGGTGGCGCTCGCCGAGGCGGGCACGGTGCGCGCGGTGGAGCGTGACCTGGCGGTGCGCGACGCGCTCTTCGAGCAGTCCGCGCTCGGCATCGCGGTGCTGGACACCGAGCTGCGCTACACCGCCGTCAACCAGACCCTGGCGGAGATGAACGGCGTGTCGGCCTCGGCCCACGTCGGCCGCACCACCGGCGAGACCCTGCCGGACCGGGCCGCCGACGAGATCTCCGTGATCCAGCGTCAGGTGCTGGCCACCGGCGAGCCGGTGATCGACGTGACGCTGACCGCGCCGGTGACCGCGCGCCCCGGCGGCTACCGCTCGATCTCCTACGGCCGGCTGACCGACCGGGCCGGCCGGGTGCTCGGCATCTCCGGCACCGTGATGGACGTGACGGAGCGGTACCGGGCGGTGGCCAAGGTCGAGCACGCCCGGCGCCGGCTGGCGCTGCTGAACGAGTTCGGCTCCCGGATCGGCGACCTGCTGGACGCCGGCCGGATCGCCCAGGAGCTGGCCGGTGCCGCGGTGCCGCGGCTGGCCGACTTCGCCGCCGTGATCCTGCTGCAGGCGGTGGCGCACGGCGACGACCTGCTGGGGCACGGCCACGACCGGCACACCGCACTGCTGCAACTCGGCGTGGCGGCCGCCCGGGACGGCGCGGACGTCGAGGTGATGCTCCGCCGGGGCGCTCGGGTGAGCTTCGCCGAGGAGTCCTGCTACGGCCGGGTGCTGCGCACCGGTGTGCCCGAACTGCTGTCCGGTGCCGAGGAGTTGGCCCAGGCGGCGGACCCGGGCGACCCGCGCACCAGGGCCGCGCTGGCGCTCGGCGTGCATTCGGTGCTGGTGGTGCCGCTGCGGGCCCGGGGGATCGTGATCGGGCTGCTGGTGCTCAGTCGGGCCGGGCGCCGCGAGGCGTTCGACCGGGACGACCTGGCGTTCTCGGTGGAGCTCGCGGACCGGGCCGGCAGCTCGCTGGACAACGCCCGGCTCTACGTGCGCGAGCGCACCGCCGCGCTCACCCTGCAGCGCACCCTGCTGCCGCAGCAGGTGCCGCAGCCCACCGGAGTGGAGGTGGCCTACCGCTACGTGCCGGGCAGCAGCGGAACCGAGGTGGGCGGCGACTGGTTCGACGTGATCCCGCTGCCCGGCGACCGCACCGCCCTGGTGGTCGGCGACGTGATGGGCCACGGCCTGCGGGCGGCGGCCACCATGGGCCGGCTGCGCACCGCGGTGCGGGTGCTGGCCGGCCTGGACCTGCCGCCGGCCGTGCTGCTGCGGCACGTCCACGAGCTGGCCGACGATCTGGCCCAGGGGCCGGACGAGGCACTGCTGGCGACCTGCGTCTACGCCGTCTACGACCCGGCCGCCGGGCGGCTGACGGTGGCCAAGGCGGGGCACATCCCGCCGGTGCTGGTGAGCCCGTCGCGCCCCGGCCCGGCGCGCACCGGCGGTCCGCTGCCGGGCGGCCGGGGGCAGGTGCTGGAGCTGCCGTCCGGGGCGCCGCTCGGCGTCGGCGGGGTGCCGTTCGAGGCGGTGGAGCTCCAGGTGCCGGAGGGCAGCGTGCTGGCGCTGTGCACGGACGGCCTGGTGGAGTCCCGCGACAAGGACCTGGACGTCGGCCTCGGGCGGCTGCAGGCGGTGCTGGAGAAGCCGCACCCGTCGCTGCAGCACGCCTGCGAGGCGGTGCTCGACACCATGGAGCAAGGGCGCGAGCCGGACGACGTGGCGCTGCTGCTGGCCCGGCTGGGTCACGGCGCGGAGGGTGCCCAGGTGCTCGGCTGGACGCTGCCGGCCGAGCCCACCGCGGTCTCCCGGGCCCGCCGGCTGGTCCGCGGGGCGCTGCGGGAGTGGGGGGTGGCGGAGCTGGGCGACACCGCCGAGTTGCTGGTGAGCGAGTTGGTGACCAATGCGGTGCGCTATGCCAGTGCCCCGATCGGGGTGCGGCTGACGTTGGGCGGGGTGCTGCTGGTGGAGGTCTCCGATCCGCTGCCGGATCCGCCCCGGGAGCGGCACGCGGCCGACGGCGACGAGGGCGGCCGGGGCCTGGAGCTGGTGCACCGGCTGGCGCTGCGCTGGGGCAGCAGGGCCGAGGGAATGGGCAAGGTGGTCTGGTTCGAGCAGGAATTGCCGGGGAAGGAAGCGGACCGGGAATGAACCGAGCGGATTCATCGATCAGATATTCGAATATTCTCTACTTGTCCATGACAATCCCCTGCTGGGCGCATGGGAGTGGGCCGGGGGCGCGAGGGGTGCGCGGAGGTCGCGCGGGGCGGGTGACAAAAACCCTCGCTCGATTTGATGTTGTGATCTCAGAGGCGTGTGCGCCCGCCCCTGGATGATGAATACTCGGTCTTCTCGACATCCGGATGGTCGCGGGTTGGAGGGGTCGGTCCTTGAACAGCATGCCGGCGCGGGAAGCGCTGACTGGCAGCAGCGGCCATGCCGCGGTGCCCGGACAGCCGGGCAACCCGGTGGTGCCGCCTGCTCCAGGCCCGGTGCCGCAAGCCCGTTGGGGCGACCTGGACCCGGGATCGATCTACGAGTACATCCGGGTCGCGACCTTCGCGATCGGCGCCGACGGGCGGATCGGCCAGTGGAGCGACCGGGCCGCCGACTTCTTCGCGCTGCCTGCCGTCGAGGCGCTCGGTGCCGACCCGGTCACCACCCTGGTGCCGCGCGAGTACTGGCGGCGCGGCCGGGAGCGGCTGGAGCGCACCCTGGCGGGCGAGGAGTGGATCGGCACCGCCCCCTACCGTGATCGCGACGGCGGCGAGAGCCTGGCCGAGATCTATCTGATGCCCGCCGCCGGCTCGGAGCAGACGGCCGGCCCCGCCGGTGCCCTCTGCCTCGCCGTCGATCTCGGCAAGCTGCGCCGGATCGAGACCGACCTGGCCGCATCTGCGGCTGTTTTCGGCCAAACTCCGAGCGGTTTCTTCCTGTTCGACCCCGAGCTGCGGCTGCAGCGGGTCAACCCGGCGTTCGCCGACGCCGTCGGCCGCGACGCCGAACTGCTGGCCGGCCGCACCGCGCACGAACTGTTCGCGCCGGGCGAGGCCGACCGGATGCAGGCGGCGCTGCGCAAGGTGCTGGAGACCGGCGAGCCGATGGTCGACCTGCGGTTCAGCGGCGTGCTGCCGCACGGCGGCGAGCGCCGCTGGGCGATCTCGCTGTACCGGCTGACCGGGCCGGGAGACCGGACGATCGGTGTCGCCGGGCAGGTCAACGACGTCACCAGCCGGATGGTGGCCGAGCGCGAGGCCGCCGGGGTGCGGCGCAACCTGGCCCTGGTCAACGAGGCCAGCGCGCACATCGGCTCCACCCTCGACCTGGAGACCACCGCCAAGGAACTGCTCGACGTGGTGGTGCCGCAGTTCTGCGACATGGCCACCGTCGACCTCTACTCGGCGCTGCTCTCCGGCGAAAGCGGTCCGGCGCTGGCCCGCAGCGGCGGCGGCTACGACGGCAGCGGCGAGCTGCGCCGGGTCGCGGTCTCCAGCGTGGTGGGCGACGCGGCCGCGGTGCTCGGCGGCGACCCCACGGTCTACGACGACCTCGGCTTCAGCTCCCAGCTGGCCGCCGCCGAGGCCGGCGGCACCCTCTGCTACCCGCCGCGCTCCCCGCACGCCCGAGCGCTGCGGACCGGCCGCAGCGCGATCCCCGACCCCGGCCCGAACCCGCTGCTGCGCTCCACCCTGGTGGTGCCGCTGGTGGCCCGGAACGTGGTGCTCGGCCTGGTGCAGCTCTCCCGGGCGATCGGCAGCGAGCCGTTCGACGCCCGCGACGTGGCGATCGCCGAGGAGATCGCGGCCCGGGCGGCGGTCTGCGTGGACAACGCCCGGCTCTACCGGCGCGAGCACGAGCGCGCCCTGATCCTGCAGCGCAGCCTGCTGCCCCCCGGCAACCCGGAGGCCAGCGGGCTGGAGATCGCCTGCCGCTACCGGCCCAGCAGCAACAACACCGAGGTCGGCGGCGACTGGTTCGACGTCATCCCGCTGCCCGGCAACCGGACGGCGCTGGTGATCGGCGACGTCATGGGCCGCGGCCTGCGGGCCGCCGTGGCGATGGGTCAACTCCGCACTGCCGTAAGGACCTTGGCGATGCTCGACCTGGAGCCGGCCGAGGTGCTCGGGGCCCTGGACGACATCGCCAGAGGACTCGGCGACCCCGGACCCGGTCCGCTGCCCGGCTACGGCGCGACGGCCCGGCCGGTGGACGACGAGGCAGCCGAGGTCTACCTGGCGACCTGCGTCTACGCGGTCTACGACGCCGTCACCCGGCGCTGCACCTTCGCCAACGCCGGGCACCTGCCGCCGGTGCTGCTCAGCCCCGGCGAGCCGGCCCGGATGCTGGACGTGCCACCCGGCCTGCCGCTCGGCGTGGGCGGCGAGCCGTTCGAGGAGGTCACCCTGGTGCTGCCGGACGGCGCGCTGCTCGGCCTCTACACCGACGGCCTGGTGGAGTCCCGCAAGCACCAGCTGGACGAGGGCCTGCTGGCCTTCCGGACCGCCCTGCAGAACGGCGGCCCGGTCCTGGAGACCCTCTGCGACCAGGTGCTCAGCGAGCTCGACCCGCACCACGGCGAGGACGACATCGCGCTGCTGATGGCCCGGGTCCGGGCCTTCGACGAGGACGCGGTCGGCGACTGGCGGCTGCCGCCGGAGCCCACCTCGGTGGCCAAGGCCCGCGAACTGGCCTGCGGCTGGCTGCGGGTGCGCGGCCTGGACGAGCTGGTGGACACCACCGAGCTGCTGGTCAGCGAGCTGGTCACCAACGCGCTGCGGCACGGCCGGGGCGAGATCCGGCTGCGGCTGCTCAAGGACACCTCGGTAGTCTGCGAGGTCTGGGACGACGGCTACGCCCAGCCCCGGCAGCGCCGCGCCCAGGAGACCGACGAGGGCGGCCGCGGCCTCCAGCTGGTCAGCCTGCTGGCCGAGCGCTGGGGCAGCCGCCGCACCCCGCACGGGAAGATCGTCTGGTTCGAGCTCTCGCTCTGACCGTCCGTCAGTCCCTCGGTCGCCGGCCGATCTTCGACCCGAGCCAGACCAGCGGGTCGTACTTGCGGTCGGCCACCCGCTCCTTGAGCGGGATCAGCGCGTTGTCGGTGATCCGGATGTGCTCCGGACAGACCTCGGTGCAGCACTTGGTGATGTTGCAGTAGCCCAGGCCGTGCACCTCCTGCGCGGCCCGCTTGCGGTCCGGCGCGGCGTCCAGCGGGTGCATGTCCAGCTCCGCCACCCGCATCAGGAACCGCGGCCCGGCGAACGCGCCCTTGTTCTCCTCGTGGTCGCGCACCGCGTGGCAGGTGTCCTGGCAGAGGAAGCACTCGATGCACTTGCGGAACTCCTGCGAGCGCGCCACGTCCTGCTGCGCCATCCGGTACTCGCCGGGCGCCAGCCCCGGCGGCGGCACGAAGGACGGCACCTCGCGCGCCTTGGCGTAGTTGAAGCCGACGTCGGTCACCAGGTCGCGGATCGACGGGAAGGCCCGCAGCGGGGTCAGCACCACCGGCTGGTCGGCCGGCAGCGCGGACATCCGGGTCATGCAGAGCAGCCGCGGCCGCCCGTTCACCTCGGCGCTGCACGAACCGCACTTGCCCGCCTTGCAGTTCCACCGCACCGCCAGGTCCGGTGCCTGGGTGGCCTGCAGCCGGTGCACCAGGTCCAGCACCACCTCGCCCTCGTTGACCTCCACCCGGTAGGAGACGAAGTCGCCCTCGCCCGCCTCGCCGCGCCAGATCCGGAACTCAAGACTGCTCATCGGCCAGCTCCTCCGGGGTGAAGTACTTCGCCAGCTCCGTGCGGTCGAACAGGGCCAGCAGGTCGGCCCGCAGGCGCGGCAGCGGCTGCCGCACCACCTCGATGCTCCCGTCCACCAGGGCGCAGACCAGGTTGCTGCGCCGCCAGTCGCGGTCCATGGCCGGCCAGTCCTCCCGGGTGTGCCCGCCGCGGCTCTCCCGGCGCAGCAGCGCCGCCTTCGCCACGCACTCCGAGACCAGCAGCATGTTGCGCAGGTCCAGGGCCAGGTGCCAGCCGGGGTTGAACTGCCGGTGGCCCTCGATGCCCACCTGCTCGGCCCGCCGCCGCAGCACCGCCAGCCGGTCCTGCGCCTGCTTCATCTCGCCGGCCCGGCGGATGATCCCCACCAGGTCGTTCATGGTCTGCTGCAGCTCCTGGTGGAGTGCGTAGGGGTGCTCGGTGCCGCCGCCGAACGGGGTCACCGCCTCGGTGCGGGCCGCGTCCAGCTGCTCGGCGGCGGGCTGCGGGCGCTCGGTCCGCGCGGCGGCGTAGCGGGCCGCGTGCAGCCCGGCCCGGCGGCCGAAGACCAGCAGGTCGGAGAGCGAGTTGCCACCCAGCCGGTTGGCGCCGTGCATCCCGCCGGCCACCTCGCCGGCCGCGTAGAGCCCGGGCACGGCCGGGCTGGCGGCGGTGTCCGGATCCACCTCGACGCCGCCCATCACGTAGTGGCAGGTGGGCCCGACCTCCATCGGCTCCCGGGTGATGTCCACATCGGCCAGCTCGCGGAACTGATGGTGCATCGAGGGCAGCCGGCGGATGATCTCCTCGGCCGGCAGCCGGGACGAGACGTCCAGGTGGACGCCGCCGTGCTCGGTGCCCCGGCCGGCTTTGACCTCGGCGTTGATGGCCCGGGCCACCTCGTCGCGGGGGAGCAGCTCGGGCGGGCGGCGGTTGTGGTCGGGGTCGGCGTACCAGCGGTCGGCCTCCGCCTCGCTCTCGGCGTACTGCGCCCGGAAGACGTCCGGCACATGGTCGAACATGAACCGCCGGCCCTCGCTGTTGCGCAGCACCCCGCCGTCGCCCCGGACCGACTCGGTGACCAGGATCCCCTTCACCGAGGGTGGCCAGACCATGCCGGTCGGGTGGAACTGGATGAACTCCATGTTGAGCAGCCGGGCGCCGGCCAGCAGCGCCAGCGCGTGCCCGTCCCCGGTGTACTCCCAGGAGTTGGAGGTCACCTTGAACGACTTGCCGATGCCGCCGGTGGCCAGCACCACGGCGGGCGCGGCGAGCGCGAAGAACTCCCCGCTCTCCCGGGCGTAGCCGAACACCCCGGCGACCTGCTCGCCGTTCTTCACGCTGTGCTCTTTCAAGATGCGGGTGACCGTGTACTCCTGAAAGATCTTCAGGCCGGACTCGTAGTCGCCGGTCTCCCGGTGGTCGGCCTGCTGCAGGGCCACCACCTTCTGCTGCAGGGTGCGGATCAGCTCCAGGCCGGTGCGGTCGCCGACATGGGCGAGCCGCGGGTACTCGTGCCCGCCGAAGTTGCGCTGCGAGATCCGGCCGTCGGCGGTGCGGTCGAAGAGCGCGCCCCAGGTCTCCAGTTCCCAGACCCGCTCTGGTGCCTCCTTGGCGTGCAGCTCGGCCATCCGCGGGTGGTTGAGGAACTTGCCGCCGCGCATGGTGTCGCGGAAGTGCACCTGCCAGCTGTCACCGCTGTTGACGTTGCCCATCGAGGCGGCGATGCCGCCCTCGGCCATCACGGTGTGCGCCTTGCCGAACAGCGACTTGCAGATCACCGCGACCCGGGCGCCCTGCTCCCGGGCCTCGATCGCGGCCCGCAGCCCGGCCCCGCCGGCGCCGACCACCACGACGTCGTACTGCTCCATCCAACGCTCCCTCAGAAGAACCGCGGGTCGGCGAAGGCTCCCGACGCGACCAGGTAGACGTAGAGGTCGGCGAGCCCGACCGAGAACAACGAGCACCAGGCGAGCTGCATGTGGCGGGCGTTCAGCCGGCCGACCAGCTGCCAGGCCCGGTGGCGCACCGGGTGCCGGGAGAAGTGCTTGAGCCGCCCGCCCACGATGTGCCGGCAGGAGTGGCAGGAGAGGGTGTAGGCCCAGATCAGCAGCACGTTCACCAGCAGCACCAGGGTGCCGAGGCCGGCGTGGCCCCAGCGCCCGGTGCCGTCCCGGAACCCCAGCACCGCGTCGTAGCTGAGGATCCCGGCGACCGGCACGGCCAGGTAGAAGAAGTAGCGGTGCAGGTTCTGCAGCACCAGCGGGAACCGGGACTCGCCGGTGTAGCGGGCGTGCGGCTCGGCCACCGCGCAGGCCGGCGGCGAGGACCAGAACGCCCGGTAGTAGGCCCTGCGGTAGTAGTAGCAGGTCAGCCGGAAGCCGAGCGGGAAGATCAGCACCAGCAGCGCGGGGGAGAGCCGCCACCAGTCGCCGAACAGCGCCCAGTCGGCCCCGCCGCGCATCGGCACGCAGTGCGCCGCCAGGCACGGGGAGTAGAACGGCGAGACGTACGGCGGCGCGTAGTAGTCGGCCCCGGCGAACGCCCGCCAGGTCGAGTAGCCGACGAAGAGCAGTAGCCCCAGCGCGGTGGCCAGCTGGGGCAGCCACCAGGCATCGGTGCGCAGGGTGCGGTCCGCGATGACCGCACGTTTGGTCATTGTGGCCATTCTGGAAGTGTGACCTTGATCACAATGTCTCGGAAGGGTTCTGACCGGAGTTCATTGCGCCGAAGGGGTGTCAGCTTGTCGTGCCGTCAGCTTTTCGGCAGGCCGCTGGAGTTGAGTGGCCGCATGAGACGTCTGCTCGCCGCCCTGCTGGCGCTCGGTGCCCTGACGGGCTGCTCCGGATCGCCGGCCCCCGCCGCGTCGGCGCCGGCCGCCGACCTGACCCGGGCCGACCGCGGCGCCGTCCGCCAGGGCGGCACGCTGCGCTGGGCGGTCGACCAGGTGCCCGCCGACCTGGACGTCTACACCGCCGACGCCCCGCCGGACACCGCGCTGATCGCCCACGCGGTGCTGCCGAGCCTCTACCGGCTGGACGAGCACGCCCGCCCGGTGCCCGACCCGGACTACCTGGCCGGCGCCCAGGTGGCCGGCCGCACCGTCACCTACCGGCTCAACCCCAAGGCGATGTGGAGCGACGGCACCCCGCTGAGCGCGGCGGACTTCAACGCCCAGTGGACCGCACTGCGCGATAGCCACCCCGGCTACGGCGCCATCGAGTCGGTCGCGGCGGGTGCCGACCCGCACCAGGTCAGGGTGGTCTTCCGGCAGCCGTACGCCCAGTGGCAGGCGCTGTTCAGCCCGCTCGACCCGGCGGCCGGCCGGCTGACCGCCGGCCCGTTCGCCGTCGGCACCCTGGACGCCAAGAACGGCAGGGCGACCCTGGTGCGCAATCCGCGCTGGTGGGGCGATCCGCCCAAGGTCGACGAGATCGACTTCCTGGCCACCTCCGATCGGCTGGCCGCCCTGCAGACCCAGCAGGTCGACGTGGCCGCCCTGGAGGGCACCGTCGACCACCCGCCGACCGCCAAGTCCGCCGACGCCCTCGACTCGGCGACGCAGACCCTGCGCCGGGCCGAGGCGCTGCCCGGCATCACCCTGCACCGGGCGGCCGCCCCCTCCTTCACCCAGCTCACCCTGAACGGCGCCCGCGGCCCGCTGGCCGACACCGCGGCGCGCCGCGCGCTGGCCGCCCTGGTGGACCGCGGCAAGCTGGCCCAGGCGGCGCTGGGCCCGCTCGGGGTGGCCGCGGCGCCGCTCGGCAACCACCTGCTGATGACCGACCAGGCCGGCTACCACGACGACGGCACGGTGCTCGGCAGCAGCGCCAAGCCGCTGCACCTGACCCTGGACCTGATCTACCCGGACGACTCGGCCACCGCCCGCCGCACCGCCGACGCGCTGACCGCCCAGCTCGCCCCGCACGGCGTCACGCTGCACGCCAGGGCGCTGCCGGTGGCCGGGTTCGTCCACGACCACCTGGCGGCCGGCGACTGGGACCTGGCGCTGTTCTCCTGGCCGGCCACCGCCTTCCCGGCCGTGGACGAGCGCCCGCTCTACGCCAAGCCGCGCCCGGGCCCGGACGGTCGTCCGGTGGCCGGCCTCAACTACGCGGGCATCGGGACCGACGAGATCGACGGGCTCTTCGACCAGGCCGCCGCCGAGCCCGACCAGGCCCGGCAGATCGCCCTGCTCCAGCGGGCTGACCAGCGGATCTGGGAGATCGGCCACTCGGTCCCGCTCTACCAGCGCCCCGAGCTGGTCGCCGTCCGCACCGGGGTGGCCGGCGCCGGCGCCTACGGCTTCGGCTGGCCCCGCTACCAGGATCTCGGGTTCCTGCGCTGAGTGATGATCATCGCCTGCTGAGCGGTTACGCACCCCGGCCACGTACCATAGGACAAGCCGTGGCATGTGCCGCCCGGCAGGTGGACCGGTCAGGGAATGCACCGGGGCGCCACAACCCACGACTCCGGGAGAGTTCGCTCCGCATGCCCACGCGCAATGACATCCGCAACGTCGCCATCGTCGCCCACGTCGACCACGGGAAGACGACCCTGGTCGACGCGATGCTCAAGCAGGCCGGCGCCTTCGCGGCTCACCAGCACCTCGACGACCGCATGATGGACTCCAACGACCTCGAGCGCGAGAAGGGCATCACCATTCTCGCCAAGAACACCGCGGTCAAGTACCACCCCAAGGGTGGTGGCGAGCCGATCACGATCAACATCATCGACACCCCCGGCCACGCCGACTTCGGCGGTGAGGTCGAGCGCGGCCTGTCCATGGTGGACGCGGTGGTGCTGCTGGTGGACGCCTCCGAGGGCCCGCTGCCGCAGACCCGCTTCGTGCTGCGCAAGGCCCTGCAGGCCAAGCTGCCGGTCATCCTCTGCATCAACAAGACCGACCGTCCGGACTCCCGGATCGACGAGGTCGTCAACGAGACCTACGACCTGTTCCTGGACCTGGACGCGGACGAGGACCAGATCGAGTTCCCGATCGTCTACGCCTGCGCCCGCGACGGCATCGCCTCGCTGACCAAGCCGGAGAACGGCACCGTGCCGGCCGACAGCGACAGCCTGGAGCCGTTCTTCTCCACCATCCTGGACGCCGTCCCGGCCCCGGTCTACGACGAGGACGCCCCGCTGCAGGCGCACGTCACCAACCTGGACGCGGACAACTTCCTCGGCCGGATCGCGCTGCTCCGGGTCGAGCAGGGCTACCTCAAGAAGGGCCAGACCGTCGCCTGGATCAAGCGCGACGGCTCGATCCAGAACGTGCGCATCTCCGAGCTGCTGATGACCGAGGCGCTCACCCGCAAGCCCGCCGAGCAGGCCGGCCCGGGCGACATCTGTGCCGTCGCCGGTATCTCGGAGATCATGATCGGTGAGACCCTGGCCGACCCCGAGAACCCGATCGCGCTCCCGCTGATCACGGTGGACGAGCCCGCGATCTCGATGACCATCGGCACCAACACCTCGCCGCTGGTCGGCCGCGGCGGCAGCGGCAAGGGCGCGGACGCCAAGTCCGCGGTCAAGGACCGCAAGGTCACCGCCCGCCAGGTGAAGGACCGCCTGGACCGCGAGCTGATCGGTAACGTCTCGCTGCGGGTGCTGGACACCGAGCGCCCGGACGCCTGGGAGGTGCAGGGCCGCGGTGAGCTGGCGCTGGCCATCCTGATCGAGACCATGCGCCGCGAGGGCTTCGAGCTGACCGTCGGCAAGCCGCAGGTGGTCACCAAGGAGGTCAACGGCAAGACCCACGAGCCGGTCGAGCGCCTCACCGTGGACGTGCCCGAGGAGCACATGGGCGCCGTCACCCAGCTGATGGGCGTCCGCAAGGGCCGGATGGACAACATGTCCAACCACGGCTCGGGCTGGGTCCGGATGGAGTTCGTCGTCCCGTCCCGCGGTCTGATCGGCTTCCGGACCGAGTTCCTGACCAGCACCCGCGGCACCGGCATCGCGCACTCGATCCACGAGGGCCACGAGCCTTGGTTCGGCACCCTGACCACCCGCAACAACGGCTCGCTGGTCGCCGACCGGGCCGGTGTGGTCACCGCCTTCGCGATGACCAACCTGCAGGAGCGCGGTGTGCTCTTCTGCGACCCGGGCACCGAGGTGTACGAGGGCATGATCGTCGGCGAGAACTCCCGCGCCGACGACATGGACGTCAACATCACCAAGGAGAAGAAGCTCACCAACATGCGTTCCTCGAACGCCGACGTGGCCGAGTCGATCGTGCCGCCGCGCAAGCTCTCGCTGGAGCAGTCGCTGGAGTTCTGCCGCGAGGACGAGTGCATCGAGGTGACCCCGGAGACGGTGCGCATCCGCAAGGTGGTGCTGGACCAGAAGGACCGCGGCCGGACCGCCTCCCGGGCCAAGAAGGGCTGACGCACAGCAGCTGATCGACCGTCAGCCGGTTCCCCGTCGGGGAGCCGGCTGACGGCTTTTCAGCACCCGTTCGGCGGTACCGCACGCTCTTTAGGCCCTGCTGCGGGTGCGCCGCCGCAGCGGCGACCTTCGAATGGGGTGTGATGCACCACACACCCCGGTAGGAGGGACATCCATGCGCGCAGCCAAGCGGATCCGCTGGGCGGTGATCGCTGTTACCTCGGTGGCCCTGGCGGCCGCCGGCTGCAGCAGCAGCAAGAGCAGCGGCGGCTCGTCGTCCGGAGGCATCGTCCGAGCCTGGTGGGGCGACCCGCAGAACCCGTTGGAGCCGGCCAACACCAACGAGGTGAACGGCGGCGCGGTGATGAACATGATCTTCGCCGGCCTGATCCAGTACGACCCGAAGACCAGCGCCCCCAGCAACGCCAACGCCGACTCGATCACCTCGTCCGACCAGCAGAACTGGACGGTGACGCTGAAGCCGGGATGGAAGTTCAGCGACGGCACCACGGTCACCGCCAAGTCCTACGTGGACGCCTGGAACTACGGGGCGCTCTCCACCAACAAGCAGATCAACAGCAGCTTCTTCTCCTACATCCAGGGCTACGACCAGGTGTCGCCGGCCAGCGGCGCGCCGACCGCGCAGACCATGTCCGGCCTGAAGGTGGTCAACGACAACACCTTCACGGTGGCGCTCACCCAGAAGTTCTCCACCTGGCCGCAGACCCTCGGCTACAGCGCCTACTACCCGCTGCCCGCGACCTTCTTCAGCAACCACGCCGCCTATCTGAACAAGCCGATCGGCAACGGGTCGTACATGATCCAGTCGTACACCCGCAGCCAGCAGATGCAGCTGGTGCCGAACCCGGACTACAGCGGCACCAACAAGCCGAAGAACGGCGGCATCACGCTGACCGTCTACACCGACCCCAACGCGGCCTACTCGGACCTGCAGTCCGGCGCGCTGGACGTGGACAACACGCTCTCCACCACGGCGCTCAAAACCCTGGCGAGCGGGCCCAGCGGCGGCCGGTTCCTGAACACCCCGGCCGGCATCATCCAGACCATCTCGTTCCCGCTCTACCAGCCCCAGTGGAGCACCGCGGGCGCCAAGCTGGTCCGCCAGGGCATCTCGATGGCGATCGACCGGCCCACCATCGTGAAGAACATCTTCACCAACACCCGGACCCCGGCCACCGACTGGACCTCCCCGGTGCTGGGCACGGCCGGCGGTTTCCAGGACGGCCTCTGCGGCCAGCTGTGCACCTACAACCCGACCATGGCCAAGCAGCTGATCCAGCAGGGCGGCGGCATCCCCGGCGGCCAGCTGACCATCAGCTACAACGCCGACGGCGGGCACAAGGACTGGGTCGACGCCACCTGCAACAGCATCAACCAGGCGCTGGGCAACAACACCGCCTGCGTCGGCAACCCGATCGGCACCTTCGCGGACTTCCGCAACCAGATCACCAGCAAGAAGATGACCGGCCCGTTCCGGACCGGCTGGCAGATGGACTACCCGCTGATCCAGGACTTCCTGCAGCCGGTCTACACCACCACCGGGTCCTCCAACGACTCGCACTACAACAACCCGGCCTTCGACAGCCAGGTGAACACGGCCAACGCCGAGCCCAACCCGGCCACCGCGGTCTCCGACTTCCAAACCGCCGAGAAGATGCTGGTCACCGACGTGCCGGCAATCCCGCTCTGGTACCAGAACGGCACGGTCGCCTGGTCCAACCACGTGAACAACGTGACGCTCGACCCGTTCAGCGTCCCGGTCTACTGGCAGATCACCGTCGGTTAGTCGGGTAGCGGCGGTCGGCTCCCGAGCGGAGCCGACCGCCGCCTTCGCCAACTCAGTGGGAGGTACGCATGGGACGCTACGTCCTCAGGCGCCTGCTCCAGATGATCCCGGTGTTCATCGGGTCCACCTTCCTGATCTTCGTCATGGTGCACGCGCTCGGCGACCCGGTGAACGCGCTCTTCGGGGACCGGGCGCCGGACCCGGCGGTCGCCGCCCAGATCCGGGCCCAGTACAACCTGAACGACCCGCTCTGGCAGCAGTACCTGCTGTATATGGGCCGGCTCTTCCGATGGGACTTCGGCACCACCTTCACCGGCCAGACGGTCACCTCGCAGCTGGCTGCCGCCTATCCGACCACGCTCAAGCTCACGGCCGTCGCCTTCACCATCGAGGTGGTCTTCGGCATCGGCCTAGGGCTGCTCAGCGGCCTGCGCCGGGGGCACGTCGCGGACAGCTCGGTGCTGATCCTCACCCTGGTGGTGATCTCCATCCCGACCTTCGTCACCGGTTATGTGCTGCAGTACCTGGTCGGGGTGAAGTGGGGGATCCTGCCGGCCACGGTCGGCTTCGACGTCACCTTCAAGTCGCTGATCCTGCCCGGCATCGTGCTGGCCTCGGTCTCGCTGGCCTATGTCGCCCGGCTGACCCGGACCACGGTCGCCGAGAACTCCCGGGCCGACTTCGTGCGCACCGCGGTGGCCAAGGGCCTGCCGAGGCGCCGGGTGGTGGTCAACCACCTGCTGCGCAACTCGCTGATCCCCGTGGTCACCTTCCTCGGCACCGACCTGGGCGCCCTGATGGGCGGCGCACTGGTCACCGAGCGGATCTTCAACATCCACGGTGTCGGATACACCCTCTACCAGGGGATCGTGCGGCAGAGCACCAACACCGTGGTCGGCTTCGTGACCGTCCTGGTGATCATCTTCCTGGCGGCCAACCTGCTCGTCGACCTGCTCTACGCGGTCCTGGACCCGAGGATCCGGTATGCCTGATCAGGAGAAGTACAACGAAGCGGATCCGCTGGCCGGTGCCGGCGCCGAAGAGGAGGACATGCAGAGCGCGGTCGAGAGCCGCCAGTTCGACCTCGGCACCATGGAGGCGGAGACTTTAATCAAGAACGAGCGGCTGCTGGACGAGCCGGAGGTCGCCGCCGCCGACGACGACCGGGTGGCGCCGCGCAGCCTCTGGCAGGACGCCTGGCGGGATCTGCGGACCAACCCGATCTTCATCATCTCCGGTCTGCTGATCATCTTCCTGGTGCTGGTGGCGATCTTCCCGGGCATGATGACCTCGACCAGCCCGCTCAGCTGCGACCTGGCCAAGTCCCAGCAGGGGCCCACCGGCGGGCACCCGTTCGGGTACGACACCCAGGGCTGCGACGTCTACGCCCGCACCGTCTACGGCGCTCGGGCCTCGATCACGGTCGGCGTCTGCGCCACCGTCGGCGCGGCGCTCGTCGGCACCGTGCTGGGTGGCCTGGCCGGCTTCTTCGGCCGCTGGACCGACTCGCTGATCTCCCGGGTCGCCGACATCTTCTTCGGCATCCCGATCCTGCTCGGCGGCCTGGTCTTCCTCTCCGTGATCAAGGTCAAGTCGATCTGGATCGTGGTGGCCTTCATCGTGGTCCTGGGCTGGCCGCAGCTCGCCCGCATCGGGCGCGGCGCGGTGATCACGGCCAAGGAGCAGGACTATGTGACGGCGGCCAGGGCCCTCGGCGCGAGCAACAGCCGGCTGATGCTCCGCCACATCCTGCCCAACGCGGTCGCGCCGATCATCGTGGTCGCCACCATCGCGCTCGGCACCTACATCGCCCTGGAAGCCACCCTGAGCTACCTCGGCGTCGGCCTCAAACCGCCGACCGTCTCCTGGGGCATCGACATCTCGGCGGCCTCGGACACCTTCAGCGTGGCACCGCACATGCTGCTCTTCCCGGCCGGCGCGCTCTGCCTCACGGTGCTCGCCTTCATCATGCTCGGCGACGCGGTGCGCGACGCCCTCGACCCCAAGCTGCGCTGAGAGAGGCCACCAGCGATGAGTAGCAGCATCACCAGTGCGCAGCCACGGTCGGCCACGACGGACACCGAAGCCGGTCCGCTGCTCGAAGTCCGCGACCTGAAGGTGGAGTTCCGCACCAGGGACGGGGTGGCCAAGGCGGTCAACGGGGTGAACTACTCGGTCCGGGCCGGTGAGACGCTGGCCGTACTGGGTGAGTCGGGCTCCGGCAAGTCGGTCTCCGCTCAGGCCGTGATGGGCATCCTGGACAGCCCGCCGGGTTTCGTGACGGGCGGTCAGCTCCTCTTCAAGGGGCGCGACCTGCTGACCATGGGCAAGGAGGAGCGGCGCAAGATCCGCGGCTCCCAGATCGCGATGATCTTCCAGGACGCGCTCTCCGCGCTCAACCCGGTGCACACCGTCGGCGCCCAGCTGGGCGAGCTGTTCCGGGTGCACCGCAGGGCCTCCCGCAAGGAGGCCAAGGAGAAGGCGATCGAGCTGATGGAGCGGGTGCGCATCCCGGCCGCCAAGGAGCGGGTCGGCGACTATCCGCACCAGTTCTCCGGCGGCATGCGCCAGCGCATCATGATCGCCATGGCGCTGGCCCTGGAGCCGGACCTGATCATCGCCGACGAGCCGACCACCGCACTGGACGTCACGGTCCAGGCCCAGGTGATGGACCTGCTGGCGGATCTCCAGGACGAGTACCACATGGGCCTGATCCTGATCACCCACGACCTCGGGGTGGTCGCCGACGTGGCGGACAAGATCGCGGTGATGTACGCCGGACGGATCGTGGAGACCTCCCCGGTCCGCGAGCTGTACGCCAGCCCCGCACACCCGTACACCCAGGGTCTGCTGGAATCGATCCCGCGGCTGGACCAGAAGGGCCAGGAGCTCTACGCGATCAAGGGCCTGCCGCCCAACCTGCTGCGGATCCCGCCGGGCTGCCCGTTCAACCCGCGCTGCCCCCGGGCCCAGGCCATCTGCCGGGAGGTGCATCCGCCGCTCTTCGAGGTGACGGACGAGGCGGACACCCCCGTGCCCGGCCGGGCCAGCGCCTGCCACTTCTGGAAGGAGACGCTCCATGGTGAATGACGGGGCCACCGCGCTCGGCGCGGCCCAACCGGAGGAGGTGGTGTTCGCCCAGCCGGTCACCGAGGGCGAGCCGATCCTGGAGGTCCGCAACCTGGTCAAACACTTCCCGCTGACCCAGGGCGTGATCTTCAAGAAGCAGGTAGGCGCGGTGAAGGCGGTGGACGGCGTCTCCTTCGACCTGATCAAGGGCGAGACGCTGGGCATCGTCGGCGAGTCCGGCTGCGGCAAGTCGACGCTGGCCAAGGTGCTGATGAACCTGGAGCCGGCCACCAGCGGATCGGTCCGCTACAAGGGCGAGGAGATCTCCCGGCTGACCGGCGCGGCGCTGAAGGCGGTCCGGCGCAACATCCAGATGGTCTTCCAGGACCCGTACACCTCGCTCAATCCGCGGATGACGGTCGGCGACATCATCGGCGAGCCGTTCGAGATCCATGCCGAGGTGGCCCCCAAGGGCGACCGCCGCAAGGCCGTGCAGGACCTGCTGGACGTGGTCGGCCTCAACCCGGAGTACATCAACCGGTATCCACACCAGTTCTCCGGCGGCCAGCGCCAGCGGATCGGCATCGCCCGCGGCCTGGCGCTCAAGCCCGAGGTGATCATCTGCGACGAGCCGGTCTCCGCGCTGGACGTCTCGGTGCAGGCCCAGGTGATCAACCTGCTGGAGCAGCTGCAGGGCGAGTTCAACCTCTCGTACATGTTCATCGCCCACGACCTGTCCATCGTGCGGCACATCTCCGACCGGGTCGGCGTGATGTACCTGGGCAAGCTGGTGGAGATCGGCTCCGACCTGGAGATCTACGACCACGCCACCCACCCGTACACCCAGGCGCTGCTCTCCGCCGTCCCGGTCCCCGACCCGAGCGCGCGCGAGTCCCGGGACCGGATCGTGCTCAGCGGTGACGTCCCGTCACCCGCCAATCCGCCGTCCGGCTGCCGGTTCCGCACCCGCTGCTGGAAGGCCCAGGAGAAGTGCGCCATCGAGGAGCCGCTGCTGGCCCGCCCGCCCTGGCTGACCGGGCTGGCCGCGCACGACTCGGCGTGTCACTTCGCCGCGGAGCGCGAGATTGAGCAGAGCGCCGCGGAGCGCGAGATCGAGCAGAGCGCGGCGGAGCGCGACGTTGAGCAGAGTGCGGCGGAGCGCGAGAACGGGGCTCCTCCCGCGGACGAGCAGGAGAACGGGCAGAGCTGAGAAAACGCCGGGGCCCCTCCCAAGCGGAAGGGGCCCCGGCGTTCTGCTGACCTGATCAGTCCTCGGACTTCGCGTCCTTGGCCTTGTCCTCGGTCTTCGCCTCGGCCTTCTCGGTCTTCGCCTCGGCCTTCTCGGTCTTCGCCTCGGTCTTGTCCTCGGCCTTGGCGGCCTTCTCGACCTTGACGTCGGCCTTCGGCTTGACCTCGGTCTTCGCGGCCTTCGGCTTGAGCTCGGCCGCGTCGCGGGCCTTGGGCACCGTGGTGGTGCCGGTCGGCGCGCTGGTGCCGTCCTCCGGGAAGTGGCAGGCCGTCAGGTGGCCGTCGGCGTTGCCGGCCAGCTGGACCAGCGGCGGCTCCTCCGTGGCGCACTTCTCCTGCGCCTTCCAGCAGCGGGTGCGGAACCGGCAGCCGGACGGCGGGTTGAGCGGCGACGGGACGTCACCGGTGAGCCGGATCCGCTCGGAGGCGGCGCTGTCCGGGTCGGCGTCGGGGGCCGCCGAGAGCAGCGCGACGGTGTACGGGTGGCGGGGGCTGGTGTAGAGCGAGTCGCGGTCGGCGATCTCGACCACCTTGCCCAGGTACATCACCGCGACGCGCTGCGAGAAGTGCCGCACGATCGACAGGTCGTGGGCGATGAAGACGAACGCGATGCCCAGCTCGCGCTGCAGCTTCTGGAGCAGGTTGACGACCTGCGCCTGGATCGACACGTCAAGCGCGGAGACCGGCTCGTCGGCGACGATCAGCTTCGGGTTGAGCGCGAGCGCCCGGGCGACACCGATGCGCTGGCGCTGACCGCCGGAGAACTCGTGCGGGAACCGGTTGAAGTGCTCCGGGTTGAGACCGACGATCTCCAGGAGCTCCTTGGCCCGGGCGTCCCGGCCGCCGGGCGGGTTGATCCCGTTGATCTCCATCGGGTTGGTGATGATGGTGCCGACGGTGTGCCGCGGGTTCAGCGAGGAGTACGGGTCCTGGAAGATCATCTGGATCTCGGACCGGATCGGCGCCAGCTCCTTGCGGCTGGCGTGCGTGATGTCCTGGCCGAGGTACTTGATGCTTCCGGCGGTGGGCTCGTAGAGCCGGGTGACCAGGCGACCGGTGGTCGACTTGCCACAGCCGGACTCACCGACCAGGCCCAGGCTCTCGCCCTCGCCCACGGTGAAGCTCACGTTGTCGACCGCCTGCACCGCGCCGACCTGGCGCTTGAACGGGAAGCCGCCCATCACGGGGAAGTGCTTGGTGAGGCCGGTGACCTCCAGCAGGGGAGAGCCGGAGGCTGCCGGCGTCTCCTTGGCCTTGGTCAGCGAGGTCTGCTCTGCGCTCATGGGATTTCCTTGACTCCGTTACCGAGGATCAGCTGCTCAGCCGGGGCAGGATCTGCTCGGTGAGGATGGACTGCTTCTGCTCATCCGTGAGGTGGCAGGCCGACAGGTGGCCGTTGGCCAGTGCGAGCGGCGGGCGCTCGGTCTCGCACTTGTCGCCCGGCACCAGCTCACGGTACGCGCAGCGCGGGTTGAAGGCGCAGCCGGAGGGCGGGTTCAGCAGGGACGGCGGGGTGCCCGGGATCGGCATCAGCGGGACGTCGACGGAGGCGTTGATCCGCGGGATGGAGCTGAGCAGGCCCCAGCCGTACGGGTGCTGGGAGGTCTTCAGGACCTCGCGCATGGTGCCGCGCTCGACGGCCCGACCGGCGTACATCACCAGCACGTCGTCGGCGATCTCGCGGATCACGCCGAGGTCGTGGGTGATGAAGATGATCGAGGTGCCGCTCTCCTGCTGGAGGTCCTTCAGCAGGTCGACGATCTGGGCCTGGACGGTCACGTCCAGCGCGGTGGTGGGCTCGTCGGCGATCAGCAGCTCGGGGTCGCAGACCAGCGCCATGGCGATCATCGCGCGCTGGCGCATACCGCCGGAGAACTGGTGCGGGAAGTCGTCGACCCGGGTCTGCGGCTGCGGGATGCCCACGCGGCGGAGCATCTCGATGGCGCGGTCCCGGCCCTCCTTCTTGCTGGCGCCGGTGTGCTTCATGAACGGTTCGGCGATCTGCCGGCCGATCGTGTAGTACGGCGACAGCGCGGCGAGCGCGTCCTGGAAGATCATCGCCATCTTGTCGCCGCGGAGCTTCTCGAGGTCCTTCTGGGAGGCCTTGAGCAGGTCCTGGCCGTCGAGGGTGATCGAGCCCTCGATGGTGGTGTTGCGCGGGTTGTGCAGGCCCATCACGGCGAGGTTGGACACCGACTTGCCGGAGCCCGACTCACCGACGATCCCGAGGGTCTTGCCCTTCTCCAGGTCGAAGGTGAGGTTGTTGACGGCCTTGACGATGCCGTCTTCGGTACGGAAGCGAACCTGCAGGTCACGCACCGAGAGGTAGGCGGAGCCGGCCTGGGGTGCGGTGCCGGACTCGGACTTGGTGAGGGTGCTCACGGTCGGATCTCCTCGGGGGCGGGGTGGTGCGGGGCGGGCGTGGATACGGACGGGGTCATGCCAGCCGCACCCGGGGGTCGAGGAGAGCGTAAGCAGCGTCGACGATGATGTTGAAGAGCAGGATGGCGACCGAGCTGAAGATCAGCACGCCCAGCTCCAGGTACAGGTCGGCGTTGTTGACCGACTTGACGGCGAGGAAGCCCAGGCCCTGGATGCTGAAGGTGTACTCGGTGATGATCGCGCCGGAGAAGACCGCGCCGAGGTCGATACCGAAGATGGTGATGATCGGGGCCATCGCACCGCGCAGCGCGTACCGGAACCAGACGTAGCGGCTGGACATGCCCTTGGCGCGGGCGGCCCGGATGTGGTCCTCGGAGAGCTGCTCGAGCATCAGCGAGCGGACCTGGCGGGTGTAGTTGGCCCAGAAGATGATCGACATGACCAGCCACGGCAGCAGCATGCCCATGAAGCAGCCGACCGGGTCCTGGGTGAACGGCACGTACTTCGGGACGTCCAGCCACTGCAGGTTGTAGACGAAGAGCGCCATGGCCAGCGGGCCGACGAAGTAGATCTGGGTGGACTGGCCGATCAGCGAGACGGAGCTGGCCACCCGGTCCAGGATGGAGCCCTGCTTCCAGGCGGAGAGCATGCCCAGGCCGACACCGATGGCCAGGAAGACGATCGCACCGCCGATGGCCAGCACGAAGGTGGCCGGGTAGTTGGCGGAGATCTCGTCCCAGACGAACCGCTGAGAGTTGTAGGAGTAACCGAAGCACGGGGCGGCGCAGTGGCCGACCGTCCCGAGGTTCTGGCCGACGAACAGCCCGCTCAGGTAGTTCCAGAACTGGTGGTAGACCGGCAGGTTGAGATGCATGTTGGAGCGGATCTGCGCCAGCAGCTCAGGAGTGCAGGACTTCGGCGGGCAGGCCAGCTGAGCCGGGTCCACTGCGAGGGAGAAGAACGCGAAGTACGTCAGGCAGATCAGCAGCAGAATGATGACGATCGCGCCGAGCGCCCGGCGGATGAGAAATCGGAGCATGGAATGTAGCTCTTCCGAAGTGAGGGCGCCTGCGGCGGCCACGTCGTGGAGTGTGCGACTCCCGGGTCACGTGGAGTCGACACGCGGCCCGGGCAGGGCCACCTGATGGGGTGGCCCCGCCCGGGGGGAGTCGGCCCGGAGGCCGACTCCGGAGTTCGTCAGCCCTTCAGGTAGACGCTGGAGGGGTCGATGCAGCCCAGAACGGGGTTGTAGGCCACGCCGCCCAGGCCGGCGCCGTAGACCTGGAAGAACTTGTCGTACTCGAACGGGATCTTCGGCACGTCGGTGGTGAGGATCTTGTCAGCGAGGCTCATCCACTGGCCCGCGGCCTCGGTGACGTTGGTGTTCTTGGCGATGTCGTCCATCTGGGAGTTCATCGCCGGGTTGTTGTAGTGCGAGTAGTTGGTCGCACCGTCGGCGATCGTACGACCGTCCAGGGTCGGCGGGATGACGGTGTCACCCTGCGGCCAGTCCGCGCCCCAGCCGGTGCGGTACATGTCGAACTGGTTGTCCTTCTTGCCGATCACCGAGTAGTAGCTGGTGGCGTCGATTTCCTTCTTCTCGGCCTGGAAGCCGGCCTGGTTCAGGGCGTCGACGAGGGTGCTGGCGACCTGTGCCCACTTCGGGGTGTTGGCGTAGCCGATCTCGATGTGGGTGTTGAGCTTGTTGGCGTCCGTCAGGATCTTCTTGGCCTTGGCCGGGTCGCCCTGCTTGTTGGCCTTGATGCCCAGCGGGTCGCTGTTGTTCCAACCGGCGATGGTCGGGCTGATCAGGTTGCCGGCGATGTCACCGGTGGCCGTGCCACCGGTCTGACGCTGGAGCTGGGCCGCCGGGAACGCGGCGACCAGCGCCTTGCGGACGTTGACGTCGGTGATCCGGGTGTCGTTGATGTCGAAGGTGTCGACGAACGGGGTGTACTGGCTGATCGTCCGCGAGGCCATGGACGAGTCGTTCTGGATCTGGCTGATCAGGCTGGTGTCAGCGTTCTCCGCCAGGGTCAGCGCGTTCTTGTCGTCGCCGTTGCCGGTCATCAGGCGCTGGGTCAGCTGCTGCTGCGAGACGTTCAGCTGGAACTGCCACTTGTCCACGTACTGGTGGCGGAGCGGGTCGGTGTTCGGGTCCCACTGGTCGTTCTTGACCAGGGTCAGCGACTTGTCCGGCTGGTAGTCGGCGACCTTGTAGGGGCCGATCGAGACCGGGTGGGTGTTGTACTGCGCGCCGGTGTCCTTCGAGCGCTCGATCGCCGTGATGTCGGGCTCGGCGGCGGCGAAGTTGGCGTCGGTGTGGGCCTGCTGGAAGTGGAAGACGATGGTCTTCGCGTCCGGCGTGCCGATCACGCTGTCCGGCAGCTCCTGGCCGGTCTGCGGGCCCTTGTAGACGTCGCGGTAGTTGGCACCGGACAGCCACAGCGGGAAGTAGGTCGCACCGTTGGTCTGGTAGTCCTGGTACAGGCGCTCGACCGCGTACTTGACGTCCTTCGAGGTGATCGGCGTGCCGTCCTCGAACTTCAGGCCGTCCTTGAGGGTCCAGGTCCAGGTCTTGCCGCCGTCGGCAAGGGTGCCGGTGTCGGTGGCCAGGTCGCCGACCAGGGTGACCTTGCCGGTGGTCGGGTCGGTCTTGTAGTTGGTCAGCTGACGGCTGTACAGCATGCCGATGGCCTGCAGGACGTTGACGTACTGCTGGCTCGGGTCCAGGTAGTCGAAGCCGGCCGGCTCGATGTCGGTGGCGGTGCCACCCTTCTTGGCGCCCGGGACGTCCTTGGCCGGACCGGTCGAGTCGGCCTTGGTGCCGATCGAGAAGGTCTGCGCGCCACCCGCGGACGCGCCCTTGTTGGAGTCCGAGGAGGCCTTGCCCCCGCCCCCACCACAAGCCGTCAGCGTGAGGGCGCTGACCGCCACGAGCGCCGGCACAAGTGCTGCCTTGCGAAGTCTCATTGGTTCCTACCTGTCACTGGTCATGTGTTGTCTGGCCAGCGCGGACCGGCGGGGCGGCTGCCCCGGGGTGGCCGGTGCTGGGGGAGCGGGGGTACAGCGGGTGGAGCGGGGTGGAGCGGCTAGCGGATGGTCTTCGGGTCGAGCGCGTCGCGGACGGAGTCACCGAAGAGGTTGAACGCCACGGCGAAGATCATCAGCGAGATACCGGGGACCATCAGGTACGTCAGGTCGTCCTGGTAGTGCCGGGTCGCGTCCTGGAACATCAGGCCCCAGTCCGGCGTCGGGTCGACCATGCCGACACCGAGGAAGGAGAGACCGGCCTCGGCGGTCACCATGGTCGGGAGCAGCAGGGTCACCTGGACCAGGATGGTGGTGGCCAGGTTGGGCATCAGCTCCTTGAAGATGATGCGCCAGGAGGAGGCCCCGGAGATCTTGGCCGCCTCGACGTACTCACGCTCCCGCAGGCTCAGCGACATGCCGCGGAGCAGACGGGCGGTGGCCATCCAGCCGAGGAACGACTGGACCAGCACGACCGAGAGGACGCGCATGTAGACCGGCATCGCGCGGTCCGTGGGCACGAACCAGTTCTCCACGATCGGGGTGAAGGCGATGAAGAAGAGCTGGGTCGGCAGGCCCAGCAGCAGGTCGGTGAAGCGCCCGACGAAGTAGTCGAACCGCCCGCCCATGTAACCCTGCGCGACACCGACCACGATGCCCACGACGGCCGAGGCGATCGTGATCAGCAGGCCGATGCCGAGCGAGGTGCGGATCCCGTAGACGAGCTTGGCGAAGATGTCGTAGCCGGCGTCCGGGGTGATGCCCAGCCAGTGGGCGCCGCTCATGCCGCCGTTGGCGCCGATCGGCAGTCCGCTGTCGTCGAGCAGTGACATGTCACGCGTGCCGTAGGGGATGTACGGCGACTGTCCGTAGAGCCCGGTGATCACCGGCGCGAGGATCGCGACCAGGATGTACAGGATCACGATGCCGGCGCAGATCACACCGATGCGGTTGCGCTTGAAGCGGCTCCAGGCAATCTGGCCCGGGGTGCGCCCTTGGAGTGCGTTCGGCTTGTTGCCGGCGTCTCCTGTCGCGGACACGACGAGGACCGGTTCGGTCTCAGTCGTGTCCTCAGTTGGCGTCGTCATGGTGCGAAAGCTCCCGCCGGTGGTCTGTGCAGCAGCAACGAGGAAGAAGTTGGTCGAACGGACTCTCGCAACTCGTTTATCGAACGTCAAGAGTTTCTCTGTGGCTGGACTGCCAGTTTTGGCTTCGTTCTGGAATGTCCATCAGGTTGTAGCTTTCAACCACTTGACACCCTCTCAGCGAGACGGGATAAAACGGACATAAAGCCATATAGCGCGTTCATGAGTTCGTAACGAGGGCTTAGTAACACCGGTATCTGAACGTCTCCATCCGCTCCGTGGGGAGTCGACGCGCATAGATACAAGTGTCCGATTTGGTGGGTTGTGGGGGATCTGCCCGGCGGTTAATAGCGTCCGCATACCGGACGGATATGGCGGGATGCCGCCGCTGGCGACTTTTCGTCAGCCTTTAAGCAGGTGCTCGGTAATCCGTCGGGAGAGTTGCTGCCCAACGCCGGTGACAGTTACACGCCACTGGCGGGATGTCGCCGAGAAAACAGTGGGACCTCGGAACGGAGTGCGTTCCGAGGTCCCACTGCGGAATTTTGACATGTTCACATATGGAAGCGATAAGTGCGCTCTGCCGCAGTGTTCTTGTCATAGACCGAGACGATCGCGTCAGCCACGTCCTGGGTGGTGATCGGCGCCAGGGTGCCGTCGCTCTTGCGGTACTGCGTCTTGTCGAAGGTGTTGCCGATCAGGGCGCCCAGCTGGTCGAGATCCCACCTCGGCACGATGTTGCCCGAGGCGTCCGGGACCAGGGTGAGGGCCTTGGCCGCCACCTTGCTGCCGAACCGGAACTGCTTGGTGCCGGCCCACACCAGCACGTTGCTGCTGGTGATCGTCTTGCCCAGGCCGTCCGCGGTCTGCTGCAGCGTCTGGGTGGCGACCTTGGGCTGAGCCGCCGTCACCGGCAGGTTCACCGGGGCGTCGGTCTTCCCGTCGGCCCGGTCCTGGTAGCTCTGCGCCACCTGGGCGACGGCGGTGCTGTCGTCCACCGCCTGCCCGGGCTGGCCGGGCACCACCACCGGGTCGCCGGTGTCGGAGAACTGGATGTAGCCCTCCTTCAGGCCCTGCGCCGAACCGGCCGACAGGCCGTCCAGTGCCGCCTTCAGCTTGGCCTGGTCGATGTGGACCACCGGCGGCACGTTCTTGCTGCCGCCGGTCAGCGACTGCAGCACGTCCGACGGGTTGTAGCTGTGCTTGGTCAGGCCGTCCACGGTGGCGGTGGTGTCGAAGCTGAGGCCGGCGGCGGTCGGGTCCAGGGTGAGCGCCTGGTTGCCCAACTTCAGTTGGATCGGCTGTTGCCCGATCTTGCCGACGGTGGCGTTCAGGGTGTGGATCGCCTGGTCGCGGCTGTTGCCGCCGATGTCGGTGCCGAGCACCTTGGTGCCGCGCGGCACGTCGGTCTGGTTGAGCATCAGGCCGGTGCCGTAGGCGGCCGCGCCCAGGAACAGCACTCCGCCGGCGCCGGTGACCAGTAGCTTCTGGACCTTGGAGCGGCCCTTGGGCTTGGCCGCGGCCGGCTTCGGGGCAGCCGGCTTGGGTACGGCCGGCGGCTCGGCGTCGGCGCCGGGGGCGGTCCGGCCGCCCGGCTCGCCCGGCAGCGAACTTCCCTGCGGGACGGGGGAGTTGGGGAACCCGGCGGCAGTGCCGTGGGGGCTCGGGGCGGGGCCGGGGCGACCGGGGGCGGTCGGCTGCCCACCGTACAGGCCGGTCGGCGGCGGCCCGCCGGGTATCCGCCCGGGGGTCGGCCGGTCCTCGCCCGTGATCGGGTCGAAGCCGCCGATCTGGGTGTCCTCCGGCTCGTCGGACGGTCGGCCCGGCTCGCCCGGGAACGGGGTGAGTGGCTGCTGCGGCCGGGCGAACCGGCCGGGGGCGCCCGGGGTGCCGGTGGGACGCGGCGTCGCGGTGGGCGCCGCGGCGGATGCCGTCGTGGTGTACGGGGGCACCTCCCGGCCGGAGGCTGGGGGAGCGTCAGCGGCGGGATGGGCGGGGCCGCCGTCACCCAGCGGACCGCCCTGCGGGGCCGGCTCGCCGGAGAACGGTGCGGCGTTGCCCTGGGCCGGGCCGGGGAAGCCGCCCGCGCTGCCCGGCGCGCCGGCACCGAACGGCGGCGTGCCCTGGGCCGGTGCGCCCGGTGCGGGCGCCCCTTGCGCCGGGCCCGCCGGGCCGGTGCCGAACGGGTTGCGGGGGCCGGTGGCGAACGGGTCGCGGGCACCGGTGTCGAAGGGGTCGCGCGGGCTGGTGCCGAAGGGGTCAGGGGCACCGGTGTCGAACGGGTCGCGGGCGCCGGCCGATGGGGGCACCTCCCGGCCGAAGGCTAGGGGAGGGTCGGCCGGGTAACCGCCGCCCTGCGCGGCGCCGAACGGGTCACCCGCCGGGTGCTGCTGCTGGTTCGGCGCCGCCGGGGGCTGCGCGGCGAACCGCGGGGTGCCGGCGGCCGGCGTGGCCGTGGTCGGCGCCGCCACCGGCTCCGGGCGCGACTTCTGCCGCGGCCGGAACCACTCGCCGGTCGACTCCGACTCCGAGGCCTCGGACTTCTTGCCCTGCGGGGTGCGCCACTGCGGCGGCAGGTCCGGCGGCGTGCTGGTGCGGCCACTGGAGTCCATCACCCCGAGCACCGGCGCGGCCGGCGGCGCCGAGCGGTGCCGGGGGCCGCTGGGCGCGGCCGGCGGCTCGGCGGCCGGCGGCTCGCCCGCGCCGCCGTCCTCCGGCTTGACGGCGCTGCGCACCACCACCGGCGGGATCGGCCGGGAGCCGGGGATGTTGATGGAGATCTTGGTGGTCAGCGTGGTTTCGGTCTTCGGGGTCTCCGGCTCCGGCTCCTGCGGGCCGCCCGGGGGGACGTCGAAGCCCGGGTTCCGGCCGAACGGGTCGAAGCCGCCGCCCAACCCCGGGATGCCATAAGGCGGTGTGCCCGACGGATAGGCGTCGCCTCCGCCCGCCCCGCGACGGGACGACGGGTGGGCGCTGTCAGATTCGCGGCTGCTCAATGCTGCTCTGCTCCGGGTTCGCGGCCGGACGGCTCGTCCGACGATGCTGCGGCACCACCATACTGGGAACGCCAGAGTGGCGAACTGCTTCCCTTAGAACCCGATACGTCCGGTTCCGTACCCCGAGCCTACGGGTAGTCAGTCTCGTTGGCGCGGGATGCCGAAGGCGTACGGCGCCCGGGTGGGCAGCAGTCCGACGCCGAGTCCGATGGCCAGTCCGCCCAGCAGATAGGCGTACGAGGTGACCGCGGCGGACAGCACGAAGTCGCCCTCCGGACGCGGTGCCAGCAGCACGAACATCACCAGCAGCCAGCCGACCAGACCGAGTGCCAGGCCGAGCTTGGTGCCGGTCAGCCGCATGCCCCCGTAGAAGACGGCCACGTTGCCCGCCAGCGCCAGCAGCAGGCCCCATGGACTCCACAGAGCCTGCACGAAACAACCGCAGAGCGCGTCCAACGCGCCCAGCACGAAGACCAGTACGTACCAGGTGATGCGCAGCCGGCGCGGCGGCAGCGGCTCGGCCAGCCGCTGGGCCTGGGTGCCGAGCAGGGTGTGCAGCGGGTTCACCGGACCTCGACTCCCGCGAACAGGTCGCGCTCGGGGCGCGCCGACCCGGCCGGGCCGTGCACCAGTTGGTAGTACTCGTCGGCCAGCAGCGGCTGCCAGCGGTCGTTGCTCAGCGCGAAGAAGGCGCCGTCCACGGTGATCTGGGTGGCGTGCGCGCGCATCGCGGCGGCCTTGTGCCCGGCGTACCGCGCGCCGTCCAGTGCGGCGTCCACCAGCTCGTCGGGCACCACGCCCGGCACGTCCTGCTCGGCGGCGACCAGCGGGAACCGGGCGGCAGCCTGCTCCAGGCCGGCCAGCAGCACCGAGCGCGGCACCCTGGTCCAGTACACCTTGGTGATCCGCCAGGCCGGGCCCAGCTCCGGGCGCCAGTCGGGGTCGGCGGCCAGCTGGTGCGCGAGCATCGCCACCCGGTGCGCCTGGATGTGGTCGGGGTGGCCGTAGCCGCCGTGCTCGTCATAGGTGACCAGCACCTGCGGGCGGACCTCGCGGATCACCTCGACCAGGTGCCCGGCCGCCTCCGCCACGTCGGCCTGCCAGAAGCAGTCCGGGCGGTCGTTGTCGGGCACGCCCATCATCCCGGAGTCCCGGTACCGCCCGGGTCCGCCCAGGAACCGGAGGTCGGCCACCCCGAGCTCGCGCATCGCCGAGGTCAGCTCGCCGATCCGGTGCTCGCCCAGGGTGTCGGTCCGGTCCGCCGCCAGCTCGGCCAGCTCGGGCGGGATCACCTCGCCGCCCTCGCCGAGGGTGCAGGTCACCAGGGTGACCTGGGCGCCCTCGGCGGCATAGCGGGCCATGGTGGCGCCGTTGCCGATCGACTCGTCGTCGGGGTGGGCGTGCACCAGCAGCAGGCGGCGGTCGGCAGCGGTCATGGAGGAGAGCCTAGACCGCGACCGCGGACGCTAGAGCTTCAGGCCATTGAGCATGCCCGCGAGGTTGCTGGTGACCTGCTGGATCGACGGGGCGATCGAGCTGGAGGCCAGGTAGAAGCCGAGCAGCGAGCAGATGATCGCGTGGGACATCTTGAGGCCGGAGCGGCGGATCATCACTACGACGATGACCAGCATCAGCACGGCTGCGGAGATGTTCAGAGCCATGGCGGCTCACACCCCTTTCCGGGTGCCGCCGCCCGTAGGACGGCGAAACGGTCGCTGCACCCAGGAATACCCGATGAGTGAGGTGCGCGTTACTTTCCGTGAGGCCTGACGGTTCGTGTCACAGGGTGCTGGAGGCCGTACCTGGGCCGGTGGGACGGGGTGTCGGGGCCCGCGCGAAACAGTTGCGCGCGCTGCGCCGAACGAGTGATCAGCGACACTCGGACCCCATAGGGTGCGGTCCATGACCACCAATGAGACCGCAGCCGACACCTTCCCCCGGCAGTACGCGCGGACCCTGCGCTACACCGTGGGGATGCCCCGCTCCTTCGCCGTGGCGCCGGACGGCTCCCGGGTCGTCTTCCTGCGCTCGCGGGGCGGCGGCGACCGGGCCAACCTGCTCTGGACCCTCGACCCGGCCGACGGCTCCGAGAAGGTCGCCGCCGACCCGGTGGCCCTGCTGGGCGGCGGCGAGGAGGACCTCTCGCCGGCCGAGCGGGCCCGCCGCGAGCGCAGCCGGGAGGGCGCGGCCGGCATCGTCGGCTATGCGCTGGACCAGGCCGGAGAGCTGGCCGCCTTCCCGCTCTCCGGCCGGCTCTTCGCGGCCGACCTGGTCGCCGGCGGGGTGCGCGAGCTGCCGGCCGCCGGTCCGGTGCTCGACCCGCGCCCCTCGCCGGACGGCCGCTGGGTGGCCTACCCGACCACCGCCGGCGCGCTGCGGCTGACCGCCGCCGACGGCAGCGGCGACCGCTCGCTGGTCGAGCCCGAGCAGCCCGGGATCACCTGGGGCCAGGCCGAGTTCATCGCCCAGGAGGAGATGCACCGGGACCGCGGGTACTGGTGGTCCCCGGCCGGCGACCGGCTGCTGGTCACCCGGGTGGACGAGGCGCCGGTGCGGCGCTGGTGGATCGCCGACCCGGCCAACCCGGCCAGCGTTCCCACCGAGGTCGCCTACCCGGCCGCCGGCACCCCCAACGCGGACGTCACCCTCTGGCTGGTCGACCTGGACGGCACCCGCACCGAGGTGGTCTGGGACCGGACCGCCTACCCCTACCTCGCCCGGGTGCACTGGTCGGCCGGCGGCCCGCCGCTGCTCCTGGTGCAGGCCCGCAGCCAGCGCGAGCAGCTGGTGCTCACGGTCGACCCGGCCACCGGCGCCACCGAGACCCTGGTCGTCGAGCGGGACGAGGCCTGGCTGGAGCTCTTCCACGGCGTGCCGGCCTGGACGGCTGACGGCCGGCTGCTGCGGATCAGCGACGCCCCGGGCCACCGGGCGCTGCTGGCCGGCGACACCGTGCTCACCGACGACACCCTGCACCTGCGCACGGTGCTCGCGGTCGGCGCCACCGAGGTGCTGGTCCAGGCGAGTGAGGGCGAGAGCGCCGAGACGGTCCCCGGCCTGACCGGCGTCTACGCGGTGCCGCTCGGCGAGGGCAAGCCGCGGCTGCTGCGCGAGGGCGGCGCGGTGGATGCGGTGCGCGGCGGCGCCGTGACGGTGCTCTCCTGGTCCTCGCTGGAGCGGGCCGGCCGCCGCACCGAGGTTCTGGTCGACGGCGCCCCGGCCGGTCACATCGTCACCTCATATGCCGAGCGGCCGGTGCTGACGGCCCGTCCGGAGCTGCGCTGGGCCGGCGAGCGGCGGATCCCGGCGGCGGTGCTGCTGCCCACCGGCTACGACCGCGAGCGGGACGGCCTGCTGCCGGTGCTGATGGACCCGTACGGCGGGCCGCACGGCCAGATGGTGGTGCAGTCGCACGAGCGCTTCCTCAGCTCGCAGTGGTTCGCCGACCAGGGCTTCGCGGTGGTGGTGGCGGACGGGCGCGGCACCCCGGGCCGCAGCCCGGCCTGGGAGAAGTCGGTCGCCGGCGACCTGGCCGGACCGACCGTCGAGGACCAGGTGGCGGCGCTGCACGCGCTCGCCGAGGAGTTCCCGCTGGACCTCGACCGGGTGGCGATCCGCGGCTGGTCGTTCGGCGGCTACCTGGCCGGCCTCGCGGTGCTGCGCCGCCCCGACGTGTTCCACGCCGCCGTCGCCGGCGCCCCGGTGACCGACGTGACGCTGTACGACACCCACTACCAGGAGCGCTACCTGGGCCTGCCGCAGGAGCACCCGCAGCGGTACCGCGAGCAGTCACTGATCGACGACGCGCCCAAGCTGGAGCGCCCGCTGATGCTCGTGCACGGCCTGGCCGACGACAACGTGGTGGTCGCGCACACCCTGCGGCTCTCCTCGGCGCTGCTGGCCGCCGGTCGGCCGCACACCGTGCTGCCGCTCTCGGGGGTCACCCACATGACACCGCAGGAGCAGGTCGCGGAGAACCTCCTGCTGCTCCAGGTGGCCTTCCTCAAGGACGCCCTCGGCATCCCGGCGTAGCCCCTGACCTGCGTGATCATCACGTCCTCGGCATGACATCCGTCATGCCGAGGACACGACCGGCCGCACTGCCGGGCACCCCCGCCCGTGCGGGACTCTTGTTCTCGTCGCCAGGGACGAGCGAGAGGACGGGGACGAGATGAGCGGGGAAGTAGCCGCCTTCCGGCAGGTCAGCAAGAGCTACGGCAAGGTCAAGGCGGTGAACGGCCTGGATCTGACGCTGTATCCGGGCCAGACGGTGGCCCTGCTCGGCCCGAACGGCGCCGGCAAGTCCAGCAGCCTTGACCTGCTGCTCGGACTGCGCGAGCCCGACCAGGGCACCGTGACCCTGTTCGGCGGCAGCCCGCGGGCCGCGATCGAGGCCGGCCGGGTCGGCGCGATGCTGCAGAGCGGCGGCCTGATGTCCGACGTCAAGGTCCGCGAGCTGGTCCAGCTCGCCTGCGACGTGCACCCGCGCGGCCACAAGCCGGCCGAGGTGCTGCGCGAGGCCGGCATCGAGGAGATCGCCGACCGCCGGGTGGACAAGCTCTCCGGCGGCCAGGAGCAGCGGGTCCGCTTCGCGCTGGCGATCGCCGGGGCCAACGACCTGATCGTGCTGGACGAGCCGACCACCGGCATGGACGTCTCGGTCCGCCAGCAGTTCTGGGCCGCCATGCGCGCCCAGGCAGACCAGGGCCGCACCGTGCTGTTCGCCACCCACTACCTGGAGGAGGCCGACTCGATCGCCGACCGGGTGCTGGTGCTGCACCGCGGCCGGCTGCTCGCCGACGGTTCCTCGGCCGACATCAAGGCCCGGGCCGGCGCCCGCCGGGTCAGCTTCGAACTGCACGCCGCGGACGGCTTCGTGGACGAGACCGAGCTGCGCGCCCTGCCGGGCCTCACCTCACTCGACGTCAGCGGCTCGGCGGACGGGGTGCGCACCGTGCGGATCCGTGCCATGGACGCGGACGCGCTGGTCGCCGGCCTCTACCGCTCGGGCTGCTACCCGCGCGGCATCGAGGTCACCAGCCTGGGCCTGGAGCAGGCCTTCCTGACCATCACCGAGGCCGCCGAGGCGACCGAGTCCGCGCTGGAGAACGTGCGATGAAGACCCTGATCAAGCTGGAGATCCTGCGCACCCTGCGCAACAAGCGCTATGTGTTCTTCACCGTGCTCTACCCGTCGCTGATGTACTTCTTCTTCATCAACGCCAACCACTCGATGCCGGGCGGGGTCAGCGCCAAGAGCTACTTCATGGTCTCGATGGCCACCTTCGGTGCGGTCGGCGCGGTGCTCACCGGCAGCGCGCAGCGGATCTCGCTGGAGCGGAAGTCGGGCTGGACCCGGCAGCTGCGGCTGACCGCGCTGCCCGGGCGGGCCTATGCCACCGCCAAGATCTGCGCCAGCGCGGTCACCACGCTGCCGTCCATCCTGGTGCTGTTCGCGCTCGGCGCGGCCGAGGGCGTCAAGCTCGACGCCGGCCAGTGGCTGGGCCTGGTCGGGGTGCTCTGGGCCGGCAGCTTCGTGTTCGCCGCGCTCGGGGTGGCGCTCGGCTACGTGGCCGAGCCCAACGCGGTGCAGCCGATCGTGATGATCACCTACATGGTGCTGTCGGTGCTCGGCGGTACCTGGTACCCGATCAGCGGCAGCCTGAAGAACGTCGCCAAGTTCGACCCGGTCTACCTGTACAACCAGCTCGCCGCCTTCATCCGGCCGGGCAACGGCTTCGACACCGGCTCCGCGCTGGGCCTGGCCGGCTTCCTGGTGGTCTTCGTGGTCGCCGCCTCCTACCTGTACCGCCGGGACACCCGGCAGGCATGATGAGCACCATGACGCGCACCTCCCCGGACCCCGGCCTGGACCAGTCGGCACCGGCCTGGGAGAGCCGTCCGACCGGCCGGCCGACCGCGCTGCTCGCGCGGCCGGCCGTCAGCGATCGGCAGCACGTGCCCGGCGCCCCGGCGGAGACCCGCCGGCAGCTGCTGGTGAAGGTCTGCTGGATGCTGCTGTGGATGTTCTACCTGGTCTATCCGATCGAGGATCTGGCCAGTGGCAGGCACGGCACGGTCGGCACGGTGCTCGGCGCGCTGGCGCTGGCGGGGTTCCTCGGCGGCTACCTCAGCCTGGTGATCTTCCGTTCGATGGGCGGGGACTGGTGGCGCGGCACCTATCCGATGGTGGCCGTGATGCTGGGGCTGGCCCTGGCCACCTCGTTCGGTCTGGGCGGCGAGTGGCTGGGGCTGTTCACCTACCTGTCGGTGGCGGTCGGCGCGGTGCTGCCGCCGCGGTTCGCGATGGCCGGAGTGCTCACGGCCACCGGTCTGCTGCTGGTGGTCGCGCTGCTCCTGCACACCAAGTCCGACGAGCTCGGCGCGCTGGTGCTGCCGACCTTCCTCAGTGGCGCCGCGATGACCGGCCTGCAGCGGCTGGTCCACACCATGCGGGAGCTGCGCGAGGCCCGCGAGGTGGCGGCCCACCTGGCGGCGGCCGAGGAGCGCCTGCGGCTGGCCCGGGACATGCACGACCTGCTCGGCCACTCGCTGTCGCTGATCACCCTGAAGAGCGAGCTGGCCGGCCGGTTCATGGACGCCGGCAAGGACGAGCAGGCCCGGTCCCAGGTGGCCGACATCGAGCAGGTGGCCCGCCAGTCGCTGACCGACGTGCGCTCCGCGATCACCGGCTACCGCAAGCCCAGCCTCTCGGTGGAGCTGGCCGCCGCCCGCACCGCGCTGGCCACCACCGGCGTCACCCTGGAGGCCCCCTCCACACTCACCGAGGAGCATCCGGGGCTGGGCGGTGCGGAGGCCGAGACCCTCGCCTGGGCGCTGCGCGAGGCGGTCACCAACGTGGTCCGGCACGCCGAGGGCGCCACCCTGTGCACCGTGGCGCTGGACGAGACCTGGGACGGCGACGGCGCCCGGTTCGCCGTGCTGGAGGTCGCCGACAACGGGCGCGGTCCCGGCAAGTCCGCCCCGGGCAACGGGCTGACCGGCTTGGACGAGCGCCTGGCACTGGTCGGCGGCCGGCTGGAGACGGCGCCGGGCCGGCACGGCAAGGGCTTCGCGGTCCGGGCCATGGTCCCGCTGGGGTTGGCGGCCGCGCGCAGGCCCTAAGCTGCGGCGACATGAGTGATGATCAGGTGCGGGTGCTGCTCGCCGAGGACCAGTCGATGGTGCGTGAGGCACTGGCCGCGCTGCTCTCGCTGGAGGGCGACATCGAGGTGGTCGCGCAGGTCTCCCGGGGCGACGAGGTGCTGTCGGCGGTGCTGGAGCACCGGGTGCAGGTTGCGGTGCTGGACATCGAGATGCCCGGGATGACCGGGATCGAGGCGGCCGCCCTGGTGAAGCGGCAGAGCCCGGCGACCAAGGTGGTGATCGCCACCACCTTCGGCCGGCCGGGCTATCTGCGCCGCGCGATGGAGTCCGGGGCCGACGCCTTCCTGGTCAAGGACGCGCCGGCGGCCCAGCTGGCGGAGGCGGTGCGCCGGGTGCTGCGTGGCGAACGGGTGATCGACCCGACGCTGGCCGCTGCCGCGCTGGCCGAGGGCGCCAACCCGCTGACCGGGCGCGAGCAGGACGTGCTGGCGGCGGCCTCCGACGGCGCGGTGAACGCCGAGATCGCCCGCCGGCTGCACCTGTCCGAGGGCACGGTGCGCAACTACCTCTCGATGGCGATCCAGAAGACCGGGGCCCGCAACCGGGCCGAGGCGGTGCGCGTCGCCAAGGACAAGGGCTGGCTCTGAACTCCACTTCCCCGATTGTCAGTTGAGGCGGTGCCGGGCGGCCCGGGCGTCCTGCCGGACCCGGGCGGCCGAGTCCGGGTCGAAGGCGTCCAGGATCTGGGCGTAGGCGTCCATCTCGGCCGCCCCGCCCAGGAAGTCGCCGGTGCGCACCAGCAACTCGGCTCGTTCCAGGCGCAGTTGGGCCGGATGGCGGGGGAGCAGCAGGGAGAGCTCGGTGGCCCACAGCTGGGTCCTGGCGTGCTCCGGGCGCTCGGCGGCCCAGGCGCGGATGTTGCCGAGCACCCGCAGCGTGATGTCCAGCGGCAGGGCCGGGGTGAGCAGTTCCGGCGTGAACTTGTGCCCGGCCGCCACCACGATCGCCGCCGCGTCCTGCGAGGAGAGCAGCCGACCGCCGTGGTACGGGTCGGCCAGCACGTACTCGTCGCCGGGTTCGGGCGCCCCGACCGCGACGATGAAGTGCCCCGGCAGCGCGATCCCGTGCACGGTCAGCCCGGCCCGGGCCGCCACCGCCGACCAGACCAGCGAGAGCATGATCGGCAGCCCGCGGCGGCGCCGCAGCACCTCGGGCAGCAGCGAGGACTCCAGCCGCTTGTAGTCGGACTGCCGGCCGTGGAACCGCTCGCGCCCGCCCAGCACCGCGGCCAGCAGCGCCGCAGTCTCCTCCGGGGAGGTCGGCCGGCGCTCGGCCACGGCACGCCGCACCGCGGCCGCGTGCCGGTCCAGGGCCGCCCGGCAGGCGGCCTCCAGTTCCGCCAGGGTCGGCGCCGGTTCGTCCTCCGGCCGGCCGGGGCCGGCCAGGGTGTCCTCGGCGGCGGCCAGCACGCAGAGCAGCACCGGGTCGGGCTGCTCGGACCTGGCCTCGGTGCGGAAGCGGGCTCTGCTCTGCTCGGTCACGGTGGCTGCGCTGGCTTTCGTGTGCGGCACGGGGTGCGTCAGGCGGTGCTGCTTCGGTGATGCTACGGCGGGAACCTACGACGACTGCTACGCCTGGGGAAGACGCAGGTAGTGGTAAGTGTGACTGGTGCTGAAGCCCAGGCCGTCGTAGAGCGCGTTCGCGGCGTCGTTGTCGGCCTCCACCTGCAGGTGGGCGCCCCGGGCCCGCTCTTCGGCGGCCCGCGCGGCGAGCACCGCCATGACTGCGCGGGCCAGCCCCCGGCGGCGGGCCCGCGGCTGCACCTCGACCGCCCCGAAGTGCGCCCACGCACCGTCGATGACGCACCGTCCGATGGCCAGCGGCTGCGCGCCGTCCGGGTCGGGCACGGTGGCGAACCAGACCGAGGGGCCGCCGTGCAGCACCCGCTGGGCGGAGTCCGCGGTCGTCTCGCCGTCCTCGAACCGGTGGTAGACCGCCAGCCAGTCGGCGTCCGCGGTGCGGGACAGCCGCACCAGCTCCTGCCCCGGCACCGGGCGGGCCAGCGGGGCCAGCGGCGCGGTCCGCACCAGCGTGGGGGTGACGCGCTCACCCAGCTCGTCCAGTGCCGCGATCAGCGCCGGGTCGGTGCCGGGCACCGTGACCTCGACCCAGGCGGGCAGCGCGCGGGCCGCGTACCAGGCGCGCACCCGGTCCAGCGCGGCCGGCCGCGGCAAGCCCGGATCGCCCAGCAGCTGGGCCGAGTTGGCCCGCTTGGTGAAGCCCCCGGCGGCGCGCAGCGTCCAGTCGCCCAGCCGTTCCCGCTCGGTGGCCGGCCAGCTGTCGGCGGCCAGCCGCTGCAGCTCGACCGGCCCGGCCTGCGGCTGCTCGCCGCGCCGGGCCGACGCCGGCATGTCAAAGCGTGGCGGCACCACCTTGCCGGCCACCAGCCGGTCCAGCGGGATCCGGGTCTCGGAGCAGTCCCGGCCGATGACCGTCAGCTCATGATCGTTCCATGATGTGAGCACGCCGATCACATCGCGGAACACCGGGCGCCCGGTGACGGGGTCCGCCGGGGTCTCCAGCCGCCGCACCGAGACCCGTCGTCCCACGTCAGAGCGGTCTATGCGGATCTCGGCCAGTCCGCCGTCCGGAAACTGGCTGGTGCTCAAAGGGACCTCCGGTGCATTTGTAGGCTCTGACCCGCGATACTAGGGGCGGGCATCGACGACGCCGCGCGTACCCGCGCACGCAAGCAGATAGTTTGGGCACCGGCCCATCCGAGGAGGAACGACAGCGTGACCTACGTCATCGCGCAGCCTTGTGTCGACGTCAAGGACAAGGCGTGCATCGAAGAGTGCCCGGTTGACTGCATCTACGAGGGCAGCCGCTCTCTGTACATCCACCCGGATGAGTGCGTCGACTGCGGCGCCTGTGAGCCGGTCTGCCCGGTCGAGGCGATCTTCTACGAGGACGACACTCCGGAGGAGTGGAAGGACTACTACAAGGCGAACGTCGAGTTCTTCGACGAGCTCGGTTCGCCCGGTGGCGCCTCGAAGCTGGGCCTGATCGAGCGGGACCACCCGTTCATCGCGGCCCTGCCGCCGCAGAACGCCGAGCACTGACGATCGGTGGCAGCTGACCAGTGAGCACCACTGACGCACCGCGCGCGCCGTTCCCGGGCCACCCGGGGGCGGCGCGCCGCGTATCCGACCGGCTCCCGGCCTTCCCCTGGGACAAGCTGGAGCCGTACAAGGCCACCGCGCTGGCCCACCCGGACGGACTCTGCGACTTCTCCGTCGGCACCCCGGTCGACCCGGTGCCGGAGCTGATCCAGAAGGCCCTGGCCGGCGCCAGCGACGCGCCCGGCTACCCCACCGTCTGGGGTCCGCTGGAGCTGCGCGAGGCGATCGCCGGGTGGCTGAACCGGCGCTGCGGTGCCGAGATCGGCCCGGCCGCGGTGCTGCCGACCATCGGCTCCAAGGAACTGGTGGCCTGGCTGCCCGGCCAGCTCGGCCTCGGCCCCGGCGACCAGGTCGCCTACCCGCGGCTGGCCTATCCCACCTACGAGGTGGGCGCCCGGCTCTGCGGCGCCGAGCCGGTGGCGTACGAGAACCTGGACGAGCTGGACCCGGCCCGGGTCCGGCTGCTCTGGCTCAACTCGCCCGGCAACCCGACCGGCCGGGTGCTGACGGCCGACCAGCTGCGCGAGGCGGTCGCCTGGGCGCGCCGCCACGGCGCGCTGCTGGTCAGCGACGAGTGCTACCTGGAGCTGGGCTGGGAGGCCGAGCCGGTCTCGGTGCTGCGCGCCGACGTCTGCGGCGGCTCGCACGAGGGCCTGCTGGCGGTGCACTCGCTCTCCAAGCGGTCCAACCTGGCCGGCTACCGGGCCTCCTTCGTGGCGGGCGACCCGGTCGTGGTGCGCGAGCTGCTGGAGATCCGCAAGCACGGCGGCATGATCGTGCCGGCCCCGGTGCAGGCCGCGACCATCGCGGCGCTCGGCGACGACAGCCACGTCGCCGAGCAGCGCGCCCGGTACGCGGCCCGGCGGGCGGCGCTGCGCGAGGCGCTGCTGGCGGCCGGCTTCCGGATCGAGCACTCCGAGGCCAGCCTCTACCTCTGGGCGACTCGGGACGAGCCCTGCTGGGACACCGTGGCGTACCTGGCGGAGCGCGGCATCCTGGTGGCGCCCGGGGACTTCTACGGCCCGGCGGGCGACAGGTTCGTCCGGGTGGCGTTCACCGCGACCGACGAGCGGGTGGTGGCGGCGGTGGCCCGGCTCAAGGGCTGACGTCCCGCCGAGGCGTCCCGTCAAGCAGACGGCCCCGGGCCGGAGGGAGCTCCCTCCGGCCCGGGGCCGCTGTCATGGCCGCGTGGGCTCAGCCCACCGACGGCAGGTGGTGCAGGGCGTTGGTCACCCCGCCGCCCAGCGAGGTGGCCAGGGCGTTCACGCCGCTCAGGTCGGGCAGGCTGCTCAGCCGGTGGGTGGCGCTGGTGGCCTGGCCCGCCAGGGCGGTCAGATGGGCGGCGTCCACGGCCTCGGCGGGGTGCGTCAGGTCGGCGGCGGGCACCGCGTGGGTCAGTTGGTCGGCGGCGGTCAGGTGACCGGCCAGCCCGTGGGTGGCGGGCGCCACGTCGGCCAGCGTGGCGGTGCTGGGCACCGCCTGGGTGAGCTGCTGGGTGCTGGGCGTCGAGGACAGGTCACCGGCGGGCAGCGCGCCGGTCAGGTGGTCGGGGTTCGGCAGCGCGCTGACCAGGCGGTCCTGGGTGGGCAGCTGGGTGGTCAGGCCGCTGGCGGCCGGGACCTGCTGGGTCAGGTGGTGGGCGGCGCCGAGCGGGTTGCTCAGGGCGTCGCCGCTCACCAGCTTGTCGACGCCCGTGACGCTGGGCATCGCGGGGGCGTGCGGTGTCACCGGCTGGCCGACGCCGAGCGGCATCGAGCGCGGCGCGGCGCCGGGCAGCAGGTGGCCCAGCGGGGTCAGCCGGGACACCTTGCCCAGGGTGTCGGCCAGCGGGCCGCTGCCGTTGGTGGTGGCGTTGGTGAGGGCCGTGCCGGGGTCGGCCACGGTCCGGGCGGCGTCCTCGGTGCTGGGCAGGGTCTGGGCGGCCGCCATGCCGGCGAGGTCGGCCGTCGCCGGGAGGGCGGTGGCGGCCAGCACCGAGCCGGTCTTGCCGAGCGCCTGGCCGACCTGGTGGGCTTCCCCCTTGACGGTCGAGGACGAGGTGATGCCGTCCAGCTTGCTGATGCCGGCGCCGAGGTCGGTGCCCTTGGGCATCAGGTCGGCTGCGGACGCCGCCCCGGCGGCGGCCAGCGGGGTCGCCCCGGCGGCGACCAGCAGCGCGGCCCGCGCGATCCGGCGGGAGAGGGGGAGGGACATGGTGCTCCTAAACGAGTGACGGGACGACAGTCCGCCGGGGCGGACGCCGTGGATACCGCGTCAGGAGCGAGAAGGTTTCGCGGGGCGTGCCAGGGTTCACCCGCCGGAGGGGCATCCGGGTGAACCCTTGTCGTTTCCGGTTGACGGCCCGTCAACGGACGGGCCGTCGGCGGGTCACTTCTTGGCGTTGGGCATGCCCATGGTGATCAGTACCTTGTCGGTGCCGGCCCCGTTCGCCTGGCTCTGCCAGCCGGAGGCCGAGGAGTCCACCCGCCAGATCTTGCCGTCGTAGCGGACCGTGCCGATGCCCACCTCCTCGGCGTTCGCCACCGCCCACTGGGCCACCGCCCAGCCGCTCTGCCGCTGGGCATCGGCGCCGGTGTCGGTGTTGGCCGCCGGGTCCGGGGTGAGCGCCAGCGCGGTGCCGGCCACCTTGGGGTCGGCCGCGCCGGCCGGCGCCGGGCCGAGGGTGACGGTGCGTCCGAACTCCGCCCGCAGCCGGTCGGTCAGCTGCTGCTGGCCGGTCAGCGAGGTCTGGGCGACCGGGGTCGCCGCGTCGGTGGCGGCGCTGCTCGGGCTGGTCAGCAGGGCCGGGTCGATCTGCAGGAACTGGTGCACCGTGCAGCTGAACGCGCCCGGCGCGCGCCCGGTCAGCGCCTCGGCCAGCGCGGTGGCGTGCGACTCGTGCTTCGCGTAGGCACCGGGGTAGGCGCTGTGCTGCACCGCCTGGGCCGCGTCGGTGAGCGACATCCGGGCGTAGCCCTGCACCTTGACCAGGGCGTCCAGGAACTTGTTGGTCGCGTAGACCGGGTCCTGGATCTGCTGGGCGGTGCCCCAGCCCTGCGAGGGCCGCTGCTGGAAGAGGCCGACCGAGTCGCGGTCGCCGCCGTCCAGGTTGCGCAGCTTGGACTCCTGCAGCGCGGTGGCCAGCGCGATGGTCAGGGCGCGCTCCGGCAGGCCGCGGGAGATGCTGACGGCCGCGATGGTGGCCGCGTTCTCCCCCTGGTCGAGGTCCATGGTGATCGGCTTGCCGCCGGCCGGGGTGACCTCGCAGCCCTCGGCGCTGGCCGCGTTGTGGCTGCGGCTCCACAGCACCAGGCCCGCGACCACCGCTCCGATCACCAGCAGCGAGACCAGCACCCAGCGCAGCGGCCGTCGCCGGCGGCCACCGGCCGCCTCCTCCTCCATGGCCACTGCGGCCCCTCTCACCTCGGGATGTCTGAAGGTCACCGTATCCATCCGATGCCTGGTCGGACGACAGTGCGGTCCCCACTGGTTGCGTCCGCCTCCTGAGCCGGTGGTCACATAGGCTTGCGGCCATGACGAGCCAGCCCGGTACCAGCGCCCCCGCCCGCCTCGATCTGACCCTGGACGGCGGGGCCCTGACCGCCCGGCTGGTCGACCAGCCCTCGGTCAGCGGCGACGAGCGGGAGCTGACCGACCTGGTGGAGCAGGCGCTGCGGGAGCTGCCGCACCTGACCGTCGAGCGGTTCGGCAACAACGTGGTGGCCCGCACCGAGCTGGGCCGGGCCGAGCGGGTGGTGCTGGCCGGCCACCTGGACACCGTGCCGATCGCCGACAACCTGCCGTCCCGGGTCGAGGGCGATCTGCTGTGGGGCTGCGGCACCAGCGACATGAAGTCCGGGGTGGCGGTGCAGCTGCGCCTCGCCGCCACGCTGCCGGCGCCCAACCGCGACCTGACCTTCGTCTTCTACGACTGCGAGGAGGTCGAGGCCTCCCGCAACGGCCTGGGCCGGCTGGCGGCCGCCCACCCGGAGTGGCTCAAGGCCGACTTCGCGGTGCTGATGGAGCCCAGCGGCGCGATGGTGGAGGGCGGCTGCCAGGGCACCCTGCGGGTGAAGGTCCGGCTGACCGGGGTCCGCGCCCACGCGGCCCGCAGCTGGCTCGGCGACAACGCCATCCACCACGCCGCCGAGGTGCTCGGCCGGCTCGCCGCCTACCAGCCGCGCACCGTGCTGATCGACGGGCTGGAGTACCGGGAGGGACTCAACGCGGTGGACATCCGCGGCGGGGTGGCCGGCAACGTGATCCCCGACGAGTGCGTGGTGACCGTCAACTTCCGCTACGCGCCGGACCGCAGCCCCGAGCAGGCCGAGGCCCATGTGCGCGAGGTGTTCGCCGGCCTCCCGGTCGAGGTGACCGACTCCGCCCCGGGCGCGCTGCCCGGCCTGGACCGTCCGGCCGCCCGGGCCTTCCTGGCCGCCACCGGTGGCCAGGCGCGGGCCAAGTTCGGCTGGACCGACGTGGCCCGGTTCAGCGCGCTGGGCGTGCCCGCCGTCAACTACGGCCCCGGCGATCCGAACCTGGCGCACAAGCGGGACGAGCACTGCTCGCTGACCGCGATCGCCGAGTGCGAGCAGCGGCTGCGGGACTGGTTGACGGGCCCCGTCGAGTCCAACGAGTAAGGATCGTTTCGCCGGTCGGTCATCCGAATGTTCCCCGTGCGCCACGGGTGGCGGGCGTACAGTTTCGTCATGACAGGGACATCAGCGCAGAACGGCGCAGACGGACGGCGCTTCGGCCACGGGCCGGAGCTGGTGGACGAGCCCGCGGCGGCGGCCGAGCCGGGGAAGAAGGCCTGGCCGGAGAAGCGGAAGGGCCCGGTGCTGCTGCGCCGGGACCAGGTCGAGCCGAGCACCACCGACCAGCGGCTGCTGGACACCACCGGGCCCACCGACTGGCTGCACACCGACCCCTGGCGGGTCTGGCGGATCACCTCGGAGTTCGTCGAGGGTTTCGGCGCGCTCGCCGAACTCCCACCCGCGGTCAGCGTGTTCGGTTCGGCCCGGACCGGGGTCGACTCCGCGGACTACAAGGCCGGGGTGGCGATCGGCCGGGCCCTGGCCGAAGCCGGCTACGCGGTGATCACCGGTGGTGGGCCCGGCGCGATGGAGGCGGCCAACCGCGGCGCTTCGGAGGCTGGCGGGCTGAGCGTCGGCCTGGGCATCGAGCTGCCGTTCGAGCAGGGGCTCAACGAGTTCGTCGACCTCGGGCTGAACTTCCGTTACTTCTTCGTCCGCAAGACCATGTTCGTCAAGTACGCGCAGGGCTTCGTGGTGCTGCCCGGCGGGCTCGGCACGCTGGACGAGCTGTTCGAGGCGCTGACCCTGGTGCAGACCAAGAAGGTCACCCGGTTCCCGGTGATCCTCTTCGGCAGCGCCTACTGGAGCGGCCTGGTGGACTGGCTCCGCGACACCCTGGTGGCCCAGGGCAAGGCCTCGCCGGCCGACCTGGAGCTGTTCCAGGTGACCGACGAGGTCGACGAGGTGCTGCGGATCCTGGCGGACAGCCGCAGGCCCAACGGCACCGAGATCTGACCGGGGCTCCGAGCGCCGGTCAGGCCAGTCCGCGGCGGGCGACGGCGGGCTGCCGGGTGCCCTGGATCGAGGCGACCATGTCCAGCACCTGGCGGGTCTCGGCGACCTGGTGCACCCGGTAGATCCGGGCGCCCAGCCACGCCGAGACCGCCGTGGTGGCCAGGGTGCCGAGCAGCCGCTCGTTCACCGGCTTGTCCAGGGTCTCGCCGACGAAGTCCTTGTTGGAGAGCGAGACCAGCACCGGGAACCCGGTGGCGGTCATCTCCGGCAGCCGCCGGGTGGCCTCCAGCGAGTGCCGGGTGTTCTTGCCGAAGTCGTGCCCCGGGTCGATGATCAGGGCGTCCCGCCGCACCCCGAGCGCGGCGGCCCGCTCGGCCAGCCCCACCGTGACGTCGAGGATGTCCGCCATCACGTCCTCGTAGCCGGTCCGGTGCGGCCGGGTGCGCGGCTCGGCGCCGCCGGCGTGCGTGCAGACCAGGCCCACGCCGCGCTTGGCGGCGACCTCGGCGAGGCGCGGATCGGCCCCGCCCCACGCGTCGTTGAGCAGGTCGGCGCCCACCTCGCAGACCGCGTCGCCCACCTCGTGGCGCCAGGTGTCCACGCTGATCACCACGTCCGGGTGGCGCTCGCGCAGCGCCGCGACGAACGGGACGGTGCGGCGCAGCTCCTCCTCGACCGTCACCTCCTCGCCCGGCCCGGCCTTCACCCCGCCGATGTCCAGGATCCTGGCGCCCTCGGCCACCGCCCGGTCGGCGGCGGCGAACGCGGCCTCGTCGGCGAACGTCGCGCCGCGGTCGAAGAAGGAGTCCGGGGTACGGTTGACGATGGCCATGACGACCAGTTCATCCGCACCGAACTCACACGGTCCCAGGCGCAGTGCCACCCCTTGCTCCTCACGCTCTCGCCGACCGGTGCAGCCGGTGTCTCAGTCAGGTCTCGCAGGTATCGATCCGGGGGTGCCCTGGTGCGATGATGGGGCCCCGGCCGTCCCCGGGATCCATGATCCCTCACATGGCCGCATACTCACGTCTCGGGAGGACAGCTCGTGTTCTGGGTGATCGTGGTGGCGATGACCGTGGTGGTCGGCGGCGCCGCGCTGGTGGCGCTGGGCGGCGGGGGCTCGCTGCCGGAGGCCGTGCACGACCGGATCGCGGCCCGGCTGCCGCAGGAGCGCCCGCTCACCCGGACCGACGTGGACGAGATCCGGCTGCCGATGGCGGTGCGCGGCTACCGGATGGACGAGGTGGACGACGTGCTGGACCGCCTCGGCGCCGAACTCGCCTACCGGGACACCCGGATCGCCGAGCTGGAGGCGGCGGTCGCGGCCGCCGCGCCGGGCGCCGGGGCGGTCGACGACGCGCCCGGCCCCGTGGAGCAGAAGTGAGCGCCCTGGTGACCGGCCCCGACGGTCTGCTGCGCTGCCCGTGGGGCGGTGGGGCCGACGACTACCGGGAGTACCACGACACCGAGTGGGGCCGTCCGGTGCACGGCGAGGATCCGCTGTTCGAGCGGATCTGCCTGGAGGCCTTCCAGTCCGGGCTCTCCTGGATAACTATCCTGCGCCGCCGCGAGGGGTTCCGGGCCGCCTTCGCCGGCTTCCGGATCGCCGAGGTGGCCCGGTTCACCGAGCAGGACGCGGCCCGGCTGCTGGCCGACCCGGGCATCATCCGCAACCGGGCCAAGATCGAGGCCTCGATCGCCAACGCCCGGGCCGCCGAAGCCCTGGCCGGCGGCCTGGACGCGCTGGTCTGGCGGTTCGCCGGCGACCCGGACCGCCCCGCCCCGCGCACCCCGGCCGAGGTGCCGGCCGTCACGCCGGAGTCCACCGCGCTGGCCAAGGAGCTGAAGCGCAACGGCTTCCGGTTCGTCGGTCCGACCACCGCCTATGCGCTGATGCAGGCCTGCGGCCTGGTCAACGACCATCTGGCGGGCTGCCACGTGCGCCAGATGATCGGTTGACGGACCGTCAGCGGCCGACGTACTTCGGCCGCTCCTTGGCGATGAAGGCGCGCACCGCGATCCGGTGGTCCTCGCTGGCCCCGGCCAGGGTCTGCAGCTCGTCCTCCTTGTCCAGGGTCTCGCTCAGCGTGTGGCTGGCGCCGAAGTCCAGCGCGGTCTTGATGGCGCCGTAGGCGACGGTCGGGCCGTTCGCCAGCTGCTGGGCGAACTCCCGTGCGATGGCCGCGAGTTCGGCGGTGGGCACGACCCGGGTGGCGAGTCCGAGGGTGAGCGCTTCGGCCGCCTTGACGGTGCGCGGGAACATCAGCAGCTCGGTCGCCCGGGCGTGCCCGACCAGCCGCGGCAGGGTCCAGGAGGCGCCCGAGTCGGCGGTCAGCGCGACCCCGGCGAACGAGGTGTTGAAGCCCGCGGTGTTGGCCACGATCCGGAAGTCGCAGGCGAAGGCGAGCGAGGCGCCGGCGCCGGCGGCCACCGCGTTGACCGCGGCCACCGTGGGCTTGCGCATCCCGGCGAGCGCCCGCACCAGCGGGTTGTAGTGCTCGGCCACCGTCTTCAGCGGCGCCTCTCCGGTCTCCTCGGCCCGCTTCAGCAGCCCCAGGTGCTCCTTGAGGTCCTGGCCGACGCAGAACGCCTTGTCGCCCGCGCCGGCGAGCAGCACCGCGCGGACCTCGGGGTCGGTCGCGGCCTCGGTCACGATGTCCCGCAGCGCCACCTTGGTCGGCACGTCGAGCGCGTTCATCGCGTCCGGCCGGTTGATGGTGATCACGGCGAGCGCGCCGTCGCGCTCGTAGAGGACGGAATCGGACATGGGTGAGAGCTCCCAATCGGTCGGTACACCACGGACCCGAGTCAGCATGCCGGAGCGCGGCGAGCTGCGGGAGTGTGAGGTAGCGCACCTTTGCCGGGACTTGCGCGGACCGGGCCCGGCACCTTCGCACCGGCCTCGGGAGGGCGGGCTCGGGTAGGCGGGGAAGGGCAACTGAGGGCTCTTCGCCCGGTCGGGTGATGGGGCGTCTGGGACTGGTTCGGACGGCCCGTGCCGGTGCGGCGGCGGGTGCGGATTGCGTGACGTTGGTCATCGGGGCGCCGTATGCGGGATAATGGCTTCCGATCAAAGCGTTCGATACCAGTGGTGGACGGACCGCTGGTACCTAGCTGAGCGGCTGCAGGAAGGGGAACGAGCATGGCGGCCATGAAGCCGCGGACGGGTGACGGCCCGCTGGAGGTCACCAAGGAGGGGCGGGGCATCATCATGCGAGTTCCGCTCGAAGGCGGCGGTCGCCTGGTGGTGGAGCTCACTCCGGACGAGGCGAGCGCCCTTGGCGAAGCTCTGAAGCAGGCCTGCGGCTGACTCCCGGCGCGATCTGCCCCGAGGCCCGGCACCGACCCCTGCGGTCGGTCCGGGCCTCGGGCGTTCCACCTCGCGCGGTGCGGCTCAGCGCTTGACCGCGCAGAGCAGGCCGTCGCTGATCGGCAGCAGGGCGGGCAGCAGCAGGTCGCTCTCCCGGACCGCCTGCACCAGTTCGCGCATCGCGCCGGTCTCCGGATCGTCCAGCGCCGGATCGGTCAGCCGGCCCTGCTGGAACACCCCCTCGAAGCAGACCACCCCACCGGGACGCAGTAGCCGCAACGATTCTGCGAGGTACGAGTACGACTCCGCGGCGTCCCCGTCGCAGAACACCAGGTCGTACTGGCCGTCGGCGAGGCGCGGCAGCACCTCCAGGGCCCGGCCGGGTATGAACCGCGCCCGGTTGGCGGCGAAGCCCGCCGCCAGGTACGCCTCCCGGGCCAGATCCTGGCGGATCGGCTCCGGGTCGACGGTGGTCAGGATGCCGTCCGCGCGCATGCCGCGCAGCAGGTACAGCCCGGACACCCCGGTGCCGGTGCCGATCTCGGCCACCGCCTTGGCGCCCAGCGTGGCGGCCAGCAGCCGCAGGCAGGCGCCGCCGCTGGGGCTGACCGAGGTGATGCCGGTGCGAGCCGCCTGCGACCGGGCGTAGGTCAGCACGGCGTCCTCGCCGACGTAGGTGTCGGCGAGGGTCGCAGCCGTGGGCCCGAAGTCGATGATCTGTGTCCTGGTGGGTAGGGGCGCTACCGGATGTCGATATTTCCTGGCACAGATTACTGGCCGGGTGGGAACCGCGCCCGACGGCGGGCCGTTGGACTGCGTGAACGGTTCTCGGTGGAAGAACACACTTTTATCCGGAACTGACGGGTGAGGTGGATATGGTGGTGGCCTTGCTGGGCAGAAGAGCCAACCGAGGAGGTGTGGCCGAGGGCGACGTCCCTGTGCGGCGGCAACACCGCACCTTCGCGTCGGCCCGTACGCCGAAGCCCGTGATGAACCAGTCTGCGCACGCTCCCCTGGACCCCTCGTTCGACGCCGCCGCCGAGTCCGCCGAGACCTCGGCCCCCGCCGCGCTCGCGACCTTCAATGAGGGACCGGGCGGGCAAGGCTGGACGCCGCCCAGCTGGGAGGAGATCGTCGAGGCGCACAGCGCCCGGGTCTACCGCCTGGCCTACCGGTTGACGGGCAATCAGCACGACGCCGAGGACCTCACCCAGGAGGTCTTCGTCCGGGTCTTCCGGTCGCTCTCCACCTACACCCCCGGCACCTTCGAGGGCTGGCTGCACCGGATCACCACCAACCTCTTCCTGGACATGGTCCGCCGCCGGCAGCGGATCCGGTTCGACGCGCTCGCCGAGGACGCCGCCGAGCGGCTGGCCAGCCGTGAGCCCAGCCCGGCCCAGGCGTTCAGTGACACCCACTTCGACGCCGACATCCAGCAGGCGCTGGACACCCTGGCCCCCGAGTTCCGTGCCGCCGTGGTGCTGTGCGACATCGAGGGGCTGTCCTACGAGGAGATCGCCGCCACCCTGGGCGTCAAGCTCGGCACCGTGCGCAGCCGGATCCACCGGGGCCGCTCGCACCTGCGGGCCGCCCTCAAGCACCGGGCCCCGGGCGCCGCGCCCGGCCGGATCCGGCGCGGTGGCTCCAGTGCGGAGCTGGAGCCGGTGCCGGTGGGGGCGGTGGCCGCCGAAGCGGCCGCCGGACTGCCGGGCGGGAGCGGACGGAGGCGATCGTGAGCGGGGCAGGCCGGTCCGAGGCCAGGCGTGCGGCGTCCAGCCGGGCGGACGACGGGATCGCACAGCTGCCGGGGCTCCGTCCGATAGCGGTCCGACAGCCGGAGTCGGCCGGGGAGCACCATCTCGGCGATCGGCTCACCGCCTATCTGGACGGTGAGCTGGGCCATGATGCCCGCGAGCGGGTGCAGGCCCACCTGGCCACCTGTCCGCAGTGCCTGGCCGAGGCCGACGCGGCGCGCGGGATCAAGCAGCTGCTCACCCGCACCGAGGCACCCGGCCCGTCCGGGGCGCTGATGGCCCGGCTGCTGGCGGTCGCCGCCCTGCCGGACGACGACGTTCCCCCAGCCTCCCAGGGCCCCGGGGGCGGCGCGCCCGCCGCCGAGGAACCCCTCACCGAGCCGAGCGGGCCGACGCTCGGCGGCAGTCGGCTGACCGGCGGCTCGTTCGGTCGCGGTGCCTCCTTCGGCGGCAACGCACTCGGCGCCGGCGCGCCGCTGCCGCCGGCCGACCCTCGGGCCCACCAGGGCGGGAGGTTCGGCGACGTGCGGCTGTGGAGCGGGCGGCGCGGCACCGGCGAGGGCCCGGCGGTCGCCGAGCGCCGGCGTCCGGCCGCGGTGCTGCCGTTCACCCGCCCGGCGGTGCCGCGCGGGCGGCGGCTGGTGGTCGCGGCCGCCGGCGCCTTCTCGGTCGCGGCGGTGACCCTGGGCGGCTTCGGCAGCCTCGGCCTGGCCGCGGTGGCGGGGGACAGCCCGGTGGACGACCAGCACGGGACGGCCGTCAATCCGCAGGTGCCGGGGGGCAACACTCCGGTGCTGCCGGTGAACGAGCCGATGTCGGTCGACTTCCCGTCCCACTCGCACATCGGCCATCCGTATGACCTGGTGACCTCCATCCCCACCGGCGGGGCGGCCAATCCGGTGGTGAACGGCCACCAGCTGCCGTAGGCGGCGGGGCCCGGGATCTCGGGGTGCCCGGCGGACGGTTCCCGCCGGGCACCCCGATCGCCATCCCGAGGATTCATCGCCCCGTGGCCTGACAACGGCCGGCGGCCATTACCCTGTAGAGACCGGCGTCGCGGGCCGAGCCGGGTCAGACTGCCGGCACCTGGGAGCTCACGTGTTCTTCGACATAGGCCCACTTGAGATGATCACGCTGGTCGTGATGGCGGTCATCATCTTCGGGCCGGACAAGCTGCCCAAGCTGATCCAGGACAGCGTGGGGTTCATCCGCAAGATCCGCTCGTTCGCGGACGGCGCCAAGGCGGACATCCGCAAGGAGCTCGGCCCGGAGTTCAAGGACTTCGAGTTCGAGGACCTCAACCCGAAGACCTTCGTGCGCAAGAACCTGATCGGCGACGGCGCCGACCCGCTGGGCTTCAAGGAGATCAACGACAGCCTGGGGATCGACACCCTCCGCCAGGAGCTGGACGTGCGGTCGGTGCTCGACGACAAGCCGGCCACCCCGCTCGGGACCAAGCCGCTGGCCGCCGCGGGCGGCCACCGGGCCGCTCCGGACACCGGGACGCCGCTGGCCGCCGGCGAGCGCGCGCCGTTCGACCCCGACGCCACCTGACCCGCTCGGACCCACGACACCCCGCCCGGCCACCGGCCCGGCGGGGTGTCGCCGTGTCACGCCGCTATTGTGCTGATGGTTCGACAATTCGCTGAGGAGGTCCCGGATGGACACGTCCAGTGCTCAGACGGCCGGTCCGGCCGCCACGGCTACCGCCCAGGCGGCCGAGGTGCCCGGTCGGCGCACCGCCGAGCCCGCCGACCCGCTGGCGCCGTACCAGGCCGCCGACTTCCCCTGGTACGGCCTGGACGAGGGCTGGACCGGCCGCCGCTGGCTGCTCCAGGCGGGCGCCGGCGGCATCCGCCCCGGGCAGCCGCGCACCATCGACTACGGCTCGCTGGGCCACGGCGAGGAGCCGCCGCGCCAGCAGGAGACGCACGGCAACCGCCGGTTCGCGGTGGTGGTGACGGTCGCCCACCGCCCCGGCCGGCGCAGCGCGGACGGCACCGGGCTGCTGGAGGCGACCTCCGCCTCCTCGGCCGCCTGGCTGGCCGGCTCCGGCCTGCTCGGCTCGACCTGGCCCGGGCAGCTGGACCGGGCCCGCCGCCAGGAGTGGCTGGACCAGCAGACCGCCCTGGCCTGGGACCTGGCCGACGACCTCGGCGGCGCCGGCTGGTCCCCGCTGACCCTGCCGGTCAACGGCCTGCCCCAGCCGTTCCGCTACCGCGAGTCGGCGTACGGCTGGGTGCTGGCCGGCGAGGCCCCCGGCGTGCTGCTCGGCGCCTACGGCCGCGGCGTCAGCGCCTACGGCATGGGCTTCAGCGTGGTTCAGGACCTGGCGGCCTACCTCAAGGGCTGAGGGGGCGCCAGGTCCTGAGGGGGCGTCAGGTTCAGAACTTGTTCTTCGGCGTCAGCCCGAGGGACAGGCCGGCCAGGCCGCGCTGGCGGCCGCCCAGCTTGCCGGCCACGGTGCGCAGGGCGGCGCCGGCCGGGGAGTCGGGGGCGGCCAGCACGACGGGCTTGCCGTCGTCGCCGCCCTCGCGCAGCCGGACGTCGATCGGGATGTTGCCGAGCACCGGGACGGTGGCGCCGGTGGCCCGGGTCAGCGCGTCGGCCACGGTCTGACCGCCGCCGGTGCCGAAGACGTCCACCATCTCGTCGCAGTGCGGGCAGGGCATGCCGGACATGTTCTCGATCACGCCGACGATCTTCTGGTGGGTCTGCAGCGCGATGGTGCCGGCCCGCTCGGCCACCTCGGCGGCGGCCTGCTGCGGGGTGGTGACGATCAGGATCTCGGCGTTCGGCACCAGCTGGGCCACCGAGATCGCGATGTCGCCGGTGCCGGGCGGCAGGTCGAGCAGCAGCACGTCCAGGTCGCCCCAGTAGACGTCGGCCAGGAACTGCTGCAGCGCGCGGTGCAGCATCGGGCCGCGCCACACCACCGGGGCGTTGCCCGGGGTGAACATGCCGATCGAGATCACCTTCACGCCGTTCGCCGACGGCGGCATGATCATGTCCTCGACCTGGGTCGGACGGCCCTCGACGCCCAGCATCCGCGGCACGCTGTGGCCGTAGATGTCGGCGTCCACCACGGCGACCTTCAGGCCGTCGGCGGCCATCGCGGCGGCCAGGTTGACGGTCACCGAGGACTTGCCCACCCCGCCCTTGCCGGACGCCACCGCGTAGACCCGGGTCAGCGTGTTCGGCTTGGCGAACGGGATCTCCCGCTCGGGCGCACCGCCGCGCAGCAGCTGGGAGAGCTCCTTGCGCTGCTGCTCGCTCATCACGTCGAGCTCGACCTCGACGGTGGCCACGCCCGGGATCCGGCCGACCGCGGTCTTCACCCGGTCGACGATGGTCTCGCGCATCGGGCAGCCGGAGACGGTCAGGTAGACGGCGACCTTGACCGCACCCTGATCGCCGAGCTCCACGGATTTCACCATGCCGAGATCGGTGATCGGGCGGTTGATCTCCGGGTCCTGCACGGTCGACAGCGCCTTGCGGACGGACTCCTCCGTCACGCCGGTCGCGACCTCAGTCTCATTGGCCATGCCTTGATGGTACGGCGCGTCGCCGGGCCGACCGACTGGCCGGTAGCGTGCCGCGGATCACAGCAGGTCGGCCGCCTCCCGGCGCTCGTCCAGCTCCTTGAGCAGGCCCTGCAGCTCCGAGCGGACGAAGTCCCGGGTGGCCACCTCGCCCAGGCCCTGGCGCAGCGCGGCCACCTCCCGGGTGAGGTACTCGGTGTCGGCGATGCTGCGCTCGGCGCGGGCCCGGTCCTGCTCCATGTTGACCCGGTCCCGGTCGTCCTGGCGGTTCTGCGCCAGCAGGATCAGCGGGGCGGCGTAGGAGGCCTGCAGCGAGAGCACCAGGGTGAGGAAGATGAACGGATAGTCGTCGAAGTGCACGCTCGACGGCAGCATCGTGTTCCAGATGACCCAGACGATGATCACCACCGTCATCCAGACGATGAACCGCCCGGTGCCGAGGAAGCGGGCGATCCGTTCGGAGAGCCGGCCGAAGGCCTCCGGGTCGTAGTTGGGCAGTGCCAGCAGCGGGGCCTTGCCGGTGCGCGGCTGGTCCAGCCGGGCCCGCACCGCGGTGCCGTGCGCGGTCTCGGCGCGCTGCTTGCCGCCGCCCTCCCGGCCGCGCGGCTCGCGCAGTTGCCGCAGCTCGCCCTGGAGGCGCTGGCGCAGCCCGTCGTCGTTGCCGTCCCGGCCGCTCCGGCCGCGTTTGCCGCGGTCAGCGTCCACGGTGCGCCTCGCTCTCGTGCTCGACAGTGCTGTCCCCTGTGGGGCCGTTCTCGCCACCGTGCAGGGCGGCCTCGCGCCAGTCCTCGGGCAGCAGGTGGTCCAGGACGTCGTCCACGGTGACCGCGCCCAGCAGGTGGTCGGCCTCGTCGACCACCGGTGCCGCGACCAGGTTGTAGGTCGCCAGATAACTGGTGATCAGCGGCAGCGGGGTGTCCGGCGGCAGCGGGTCGAGGTCGTCGTCCAGCAGCGAGCCGAGCAGCGTGAAGGGCGGCTCGCGCAGCAGCCGCTGGAAGTGCACGGTGCCCAGGTACTTGCCGGTGGGCGTCTCGTTCGGCGGCCGGCAGACGTAGACCTGGGCGGCCAGCGCCGGCTTGTGGTCGCGGACCCGGACCCGGGCCAGCGCCTCGGCGACCGTGGCGTCCGGCTCCAGGATGATCGGCTCGGTGGTCATCAGACCACCGGCGGTGTTCTCCTCGTAGGAGAGCAGCCGGCGCACCGGCTCCGCCTCGTCCGGCTCCATCAGCTGGAGCAGCCGCTCGGCCTCGTCGCCGGGCAGTTCGGAGAGCAGGTCGGCGGCGTCGTCCGGGTCCATCGCCTCCAGCACGTCGGCGGCCCGCTCGTCCTGCAGCTTGCCGAGGATCTCCACCTGGTCGTCCTCGGGCAGCTCCTCCAGCACGTCTGCCAGCCGCTCGTCGTCCAGCGCGGCCGCCACCTCGGCCCGCCGCTTGGCCGACAGGTGGTGCATCATGCTCGCCAGGTCGGCCGGGCGCAGCTGCTCGAAGGTGGCCAGCAGATTGGCCGCGCCCTGCCCCTCCTCGGCCAGCGTGAAGCCGGTGACCGCGGACCAGTCCAGGGTGACGGTCTCGCCGCGGGACTTGCGCAGCCGGCCGGGCTTGCCGCGCTGCACGAAGACCTTGCTGACCTCCCACTCGCGCAGCCGGGTCGACACCATGCCCACGTCCAGCACGGTGACCTCGGCGCCGGTGGCGGTCTCGGTGACCCGGCGGTCCAGCAGCTCGGCCAGCACGAGGGTCTCGGTCGGCCGCTGCTCGAAGCGGCGCATGTTGATCACGCCGGTGGTCAGCACCTGGCCGGACTCCAGGCTGGTGACCCGGGTCATCGGCAGGAAGATCCGCCGCCGGCCCACCACTTCGACCACCAGGCCGAGCACCCGCGGCGGGCGGGCGCCGATCCGCAGCGCCACCACCACATCGCGCACCCGGCCGACCTGGTCGCCGTTGGGGTCGAAGACGGAGACCCCCGCCAGATGGGAGATGAAGACCCGGCTGCCTGGACCTGCCATGGACTTCCTTCCGCTCGTGATTCCGGGCCAGGCTATCGAACGGATGACGGCCGGGCTTGCCGCCGCCCTCCGACCGCCCCGTACGCTGTGCCGCATGGACGGGACCACCGCGACTGCTGACCACTTCCTCGACCAGGCGCTGCTGGAGGAGGCGGTGAAGAAGTCGGGGCTGCTCTGGGTGCGGCCGGAGGGTGTCACCGAGAGCCGTCCGCTCTGGCACGCCTGGTACGACGGCGCGGTGGTGCTGGTCGGCGGAGGCGCCGAGCAGCCGCTGCACGGGCTGCGGGGCGGTGCCGGTGCCGCGGTCACCGTGCGCAGCAAGGACAAGTGGGGGCGGCTGGTCGGGTTCCAGGCCCGGGTGACCGTGCTGGAGCCGCGCGGCGAGGCCTGGCAGGGCGCGGTGGAGGAGCTCAAGGGCAAGCGGCTGAACGCGCCGGACACCGACACCATCACGGACCGCTGGGCGGCCGAGTGCCAGGTGCTGCGGCTGGAGCCGGTGGGCGGGCTCAGCGAACGCCCCGGCGCGATGCCGGACGGCTCGCACAGCGCCGAGCCGATGCCCAGCCCGGCCACCACCCGGCGGCCGATCCCGGCCGGGCTGCCGAAGCTGGTGCTGGGCCGACGGCGCCGACGTGGCTGACGGTTCGTCGTCCCTCACCCGGCGCGAGCCCGCCGTCCGGGAGACCGCCGCACCGGCCGGCGCCGCCCTGCCCGCCGCCGACCTGCTGCTGCTCGCCGTTTCGATCGCCGGCATCTCCTTCTCCGCACCGCTGATCAGCGCCACCGCCGCACCGGCCCTGGCCATCGCCTGCTGGCGCAACGTCATGTCGGTCGGCGTGCTGGGTCCCTACGCGCTGCTGCGGCACCGCTCCGAACTGCGCGGCATCGGCCGGCGGGAGCTGCTGCTGGCGGTGGCCGCCGGGGTGCTGCTGGCGGCGCACTTCGCGCTCTGGATGCCCAGCCTGCGGATGACCTCGGTGGCCTCGGCCACCGCGCTGGTCACCACCACCCCGCTCTGGGCCATCCTGATCATGCGGCTCACCGGGCACCGGGCGCCACGGCTGGTCTGGCTGGGCACGGCCACCGCCTTCGCCGGGGTGCTGGTGCTCACCGGTGTCGACCTGGGCCTGTCCACCCGGGCGCTGCTCGGCGACGGACTGGCGCTGGCCGCCGGGCTGGCCGCGGCCGGCTACATGCTGCTGGGCGCGGAAGTCCGACGGACCGTCAGCACCACCGCCTACACCCTGGTCTGCTACACGACCACCGCCCTGGTACTGCTGGCGCTCTGCCTGGCCACCGGCACCCGGCTCAGCGGCTGGTCGGCCACCGCCTGGTGGCAGATCGGCCTGCTCATGGTGGTCGCCCAACTGCTCGGGCACTCGCTGAGCAACCGGGTGGTGCGCACCCTGGGGGCCTCGGTGACCTCCACCGCGATCCTGCTGGAGACCCCGGGCGCGACCCTGATCGCCGCGCTCTGGCTGCGCCAGCTGCCGCCGGCCGCCTCCTGGCCGGCGCTGCTGCTGATCCTGGCCGGGCTGGGACTGGTGATACGCGGGGAGCGGCGCTGACCGGCCGTTTCCGGGGCCCAGCGGCTACCGGCGGGTAGGCTCGCGGGTATGGCTGCCTCCGACTTCCCGCTGTTCGGCGAACCTTCCTCGGCGCCGCACGACCCTCCCCCAGCCTTCGGCCGGGAGGTGCCCCCACCGGGACCGAGCCGGGCCGGGGTGCTGACCGCCGTCGAGGCCCGGCTGCTGACCACCTTCGGCGAACCGAGCGGTCGGGCCGCGATCACCTTCCTGGGCGCCGAGAAGATCGAGGTGCTGCGGTTCGGTCCGGACGCCGACGGCCTGGTCCGCTACGCGACCCTCGGCATGGCCGCCGCGCCGATGGCCGACCCGACCGCGGTGCTGGCCGACCCGGTGCGCGGTCCCCGCGTCGAGCTGCTGCTCACCCTGCGCGACGGGCGCGACGAGGTGCTCCGGGCGCTGGCGGTCTTCGCGGCCACCCCGCAGGTGGAGGGCCTGGTGGTGGCGCCCGGCAGTTCGCTGGACCTGGGGGAGCCGCTCTGGCCGGGCGCGCCGTTCACCTCGGTGCTGGCGGGCGAGGGCGGCGGCCTGGTGGCGGACCTGGAACTGCCCGAGCCCGCCGAGGCGGTGCGGTTCCTGCCGCTGCTGCCGATGACGCCCAACGAGGCCGCGCACAAGCGGGTGCGCGGGGCCGCCGAGCTGCAGGAGCGCTGGCTGGCCCACGGCACGGACCTGCGCGATCCGCAGCGCCGCGGGGTCTCGCTGGACTGAGCCGGGCCGAAGACCGGGTGAGCGTCAGCCGGTGATCGGCTTGGCGCCGGTGGCCTGGTCGAGCAGCGCCTGGAAGGCCTCCGGCTCGGTGGTGAAGGCGCCCAGGCCCACCGTCTTGCGGGAGCCGTGGTAGTCGCTGGAGCCGGTGCGGAACAGCCCGAGGCCGGCGGCCAGTTCGCGCAGCCGGGCGCGAGTCGCCTCGTCGTGGTCCACGTGGTCCACCTCGAGCCCGCCCAGCCCGGCGGCCGCGAGCTCGGCGATCACCTGCTCGGAGACGGTCCGGCCGCGCTTGACCGCGCCCGGGTGGGCGAAGACCGGCACCCCGCCGGCGGCCCGGACCAGCCGGACCGCCTCAAACGGGTCGGTCTCGTGCTTGGGCACGTCGGCCCGGCCGCCGTTGGCCAGCCACTCGGCGGTGAAGGCATCCGAGACGGTGGCCACCACGCCCGCCTCCACCAGCGCGCTGGCGATGTGCGGACGGCCCACCGAGCCCGCCCCGGCGATCCGCTGCACCTGCTCCCAGGTGATCGGCGCGCCGAGCGCCCGGCACTTGTCGACCACCGCGCGCCCGCGCCGGAACCGGTCGGTGCGCACCAGTTCGCGCTCGGCGGCGAAGGCCCGCTCGGTCGGGTCGAAGAGGTAGGCCAGCAGGTGCATGCTGATCCCCTCGACCCGGCAGGACAGCTCCGCGCCCGGCACCAGGGTCAGCCGGGTGCCGGCCGGCAGCGCCCGCACCGCCGCGGCCGCCTCCTCGTACCCGGCCACGGTGTCGTGGTCGGTCAGCGCCACCACGTCCAGGCCGGCCGCGACCGCGGCGGCGACCAGCTCGGCCGGGGTGTCCGTTCCGTCGGAGGCGTTGCTGTGGGCGTGCAGGTCGATGCGCACGGGCTGGCTCCTGACGGACGAGGCCTTGGGCTGGAGCGGCCCAGGATAGTGGCGGGTGGGCCCCGACCGGCAGGCCGGCCGCCGGCTCGGCGGCCGGGGAGGGGCGTCAGCCGAGCAGGCGGGGGGAGAGCGCCCCGCAGGGCAGCAGCTCCAGCTCGGCTCCGGCGTCCCGCAGATCGGTGAGGACCAGCTCGTCGTACATCAGCAGCGCCGACTGCTCGGGCCAGGCGATCGCCCAGATCCAGAGGCCGCGGGCCTCGCCGACATAGACCGCGCGGTCGTCCGGGGCGCCCTGCACGTGCCACATCGGGGTCGGGCGCCCGGCGGCCAGCAGCTTGGTGTCGGCCGGCCGGTCCAGTGCGATGGCCTCGCCCGGATCCGGGCCCTTGAGCCCCGCGTAGCGTGCGCCGAGGCCGACGCCCAGCTCCTCGGCCACCAGCACCAGTTCGCCGAAGCCGCCCAGCGGGGCCGGCCCCGAGCAGGCCACCGCCGTGGCCCGGGCGCCGGAGAGATCGTCACCAGCGTGCGCGATGCCGGTGTAGAGCCAGCTCACCGGGAGCGGCCAGGGCAGCCAGACCGGGACCTCGGACCGGGCCACCGCCACCCCCAGGGCCTCCACACTCGGGGGCAGTACCGGCTGCATCGGGTGGACGGCGCCATGCGTTTCGCACTGCCAGGTGTCGGAGAAGAGACCGGGCGCGCGCACCCGACCGGCGCACCTCGGGCAACTTGGCTCGCCCCTCATAACTGCCAACGCTCCTCCCTCCGGACCGCCGCGTCAAGGACGATCACCCGTACGGAGTGCGTTGTCCGGGCCGCCGGCTGTCCGGCGCTTGGGGGTCCCTCCCGGCCGCAGCCGGACGAGGGTGAGACGGCGGGCCCCGCTAGGGCATGTCCCGCCCGACTCGACGGCAAACGTCGGCCGCGCGTCCTGGGGGCGCGCGGCCGATGCCGACGCCCCGCCGACCACAGGGGGTTGACGGGGCGTCAGTGGGCGTCGATGCCTGAACGGACCGGACGTAGCGTCAGACGGTCGGGCACGGACGGATGTAGAGGCGCTCGCCGGTCCGGGCAGCGTCTTCCACCAGTCGGCGGACGGTCTCGGCGTCGGCGATCTGCCGATCGATGGCCGAGCCCTGCTGGTCGTCCAGGTGGAGGATCTCGAAACGCATGGGCCTCTCCTCTTCTAGGCCTCGGGCAGCCCGAGGCGCTGGGGATGGTGCTCCCTCGTTCATCAGTGGGTGACAGTGGGTTCAACCGCGCCAGTGCGGCCATTCATTCCCGGTCTGAATCAAATATTACCGGAACTAATGAATTTTTCCTCGGAAGCGGCTCAACTGTTGCTCAGTGTTCATGAGGTGGCGCCGTGACTGACGGCAGGTCAGGTCGGCTTTGCGGCAGGTCGAACCGGCTCGCGTCAGCCCAGCGAGCTCCAGAACTCCGCCAGCAGCGCCGCTGTCTCGGTCGGCCGCTCGGCGTTGGGGGAGTGGTCGGCGCCCTCGACCATCCGGTACACCGCGCCCAGCCGCTCGGCGGTGGCGGCCTGCTCGGCTACCGGCCAGGCGTAGTCGGTGGCCCCGGAGATCGCCAGCTTGGGCAGCGCCGTCGCGGCCAGCTCCGCCGTCCGGTCCGGCTCGCCGAGCAGCCGCTCGCCCATCGCCTGCAGCGCCTGCGGCACATTGGCCAGCCAGCGGCGGTGCAGGAACTCGGCGACCTCCGGCTCGTGCTGCGGTGCGGCCGGCCCGTCCAGCTGCCGCATCAGCTGCCAGATGGTCTCCAGGTCCAGGCCGTCCAGCGCGTCCAGCAGCATCTTGGTGCGGGCCGCCTCGGCCGGGTCGATCGGGCCGGGGCCGGTCGAGAGCAGGGTGAGCGAGGCCCAGGGCAGCGGGCCGGCGGGGGCCGACAGCATGGCCTCGCGGGCCACGAAACCGCCGAACGAGTGGGCCAGCAGGTGCAACGGCCCGGCGGGCGCCAGCGCCTCGGTGACGGCGGTCAGGTCGCGACCCAGCTCCGGTAGGGCGTAGGCATCGCGATCAGCCGGGCCACCGGTCTCGTACTGCCCGCGCTGGTCCAGCGCCACGGTGCGGAACCCGGCGGCGGCCAGCGGCTCCAGGAGGGCGATGAAGTCCTCCTTGCTCCCGGTGAACCCCGGCACCAGCAGCGCCGTGCCGCGCACCGCCCCGCTCGGCTCACCGCGCAGCACCGCGAACTCCCCGCGCGCCGTCGCCAGCCGACCGGCACTCGCGCAGGCCGGCAGGGTGAGGAAGGGCGGGGTGCTCATCGGTACGGCTCCTACTCACGTGCGCGGGTCGGCTCGCTGCTGAGCCTAGGTGGTGCGGTCCCACGGCTGCCAGGCAGGTGGGCGGCAACGCCGCGGGGCGGGTGGACCGGTTGGTCCGCCCGCCCCGCAACAACTCAGCCGACGCCGCGTCAGGCGGTCGTCTCGGCCTCCGCCGCCTTCTTGGCTGCGGTCTTGCGCGTCCGGGTGGCCGTCTTCTTGACCGGGGTCTCCTCGGCGGCCGGCGCCTCGGCGGCAACCTTCGTGGTGGTGCGCTTGGCGGCCGCCTTCTTGGCGGGGGCCTCCTCGGCGGTGGCGGCCTTCTTGACCGTGCGCTTGGCGGCGGTCTTCTTGGCCGGGGCTTCCTCGGCGGCCGGCGCCTCGGTGGCGACGGCCTTCTTGGTGGTGCGCTTGGCGGCGGTCTTCTTGGCCGGGGCTTCCTCGGTGACCGGCGCTTCGGCGGCGGTGGCCTTCTTGACCGTGCGCTTGGCGGCGGTCTTCTTGGCGGGCGCCTCCTCGGCGGCCGGCTCCACCGCTGCGGTCTTCCGCGTCCGGGTGGCCGTCTTCTTGGCCGGGGCTTCCTCGGCGGCCGGCGCTTCGGTGGCGACGGCCTTCTTGGTGGTCCGCTTGGCGGCGGTCTTCTTGACCGGGGCCTCCTCGACGGCCGGTGCTTCGGCGGCGGTGGCCTTCTTGGTGGTCCGCTTGGCGGCGGCCTTCTTGACCGGGGCCTCCTCGACGGTCGGCGCTTCGGTGGCGACGGCCTTCTTGGTGGTTCGCTTGGCGGCGGTCTTCTTGACCGGCGCCTCCTCGACGGTCGGCGCCTCGGTGGCGACGGCCTTCTTCGTGGTCCGCTTGGCGGCGGTCTTCTTGGCGGGCGCCTCCTCGGCGGCCGGCTCCACCGCCGCGGCCTTGCGCGTCCGGGTGGCCCTCTTCGGCGCGGTGCTCTCCTGAGCCGGCGCGCCCGCCTGCTCCGGCAGCGTCACCACCGGCGCGGGCTCGACCACGGCCACCGGCTCCGGCTTCGCGGCAACCGGCTCGGCCGCAGCCGCCACCGGCTCCGCCGCAGCCACCTGCGCGTTGCGCACGGCACCGGTGGCCTCCGCCGCCGCGCCACCGCGCGAGCGGCGACGCCGGCGGCGCGACGCACCGCCGCCCTCGCCGTCCCGGTTCGCCGGCGCGGGCACTGCGGCCGCCGGAGCCTGGGCGTCGCCCTGCGGCGTCGCCGCCACCGTGCCCTCAGCGACCTCGGAACCGCGACGGGTGCGCCGCCGCTTGCGCGAGGCGCGGGGCGCCCGCTCCTCGGTGGCCTGCTCGGTGCTGGGCGCCGGCCGGTCGCCGCGCTCGCCACGGCCGCGACCGCGCTCGCCGCGCTCGCCGCGCTCGCCGCGCTCGCCGCGCTCGCCGCGACCCGGGCGGCCGCCGCGGCCGCCGGTCTCGCCGAGATCCTCGATCTCCTCGGCGGCCAGCCCGGCACGGGTGCGCTCGGAGCGCGGCAGCACGCCCTTGGTGCCCGGCGCGATCTTCAGCAGCTCGTACAGGTGCGGGGAGGTGGAGTAGGTCTCCTCCGGGTCGTTGAACGGCAGCTCCAGCGCCTTGTTGATCAGCTGCCAGCGCGGGATGTCGTCCCAGTCGACCAGCGTGACCGCGGTGCCGGAGGCGCCGGCCCGGCCGGTGCGGCCGATCCGGTGCAGGTAGGTCTTCTCGTCGTCGGTGCACTGGTAGTTGATGACGTGGGTGACGCCCTCGACGTCGATGCCGCGGGCCGCGACGTCGGTGCAGACCAGCACGTCGACCTTGCCGTTGCGGAACGCGCGCAGCGCCTGCTCGCGGGCGCCCTGGCCGAGGTCGCCGTGGACCGCGCCGGCCGCGAAGCCGCGCTGGGTCAGCTGGTCGGCCACGTCGGCGGCGGTCCGCTTGGTGCGGCAGAAGATCATCGCCAGCCCGCGGCCTTCGGCCTGCAGGATCCGCGCCACCATCTCGACCTTGTCCAGCGAGTGCGCCCGGAAGATGTGCTGGTCGATGTTGGCGACGGTGTGGCCGCTGTCGTCGGGCGCGGCGGCCCGGATGTGGGTCGGCTGGCTCATGTAGCGACGGGCCAGGCTGATCACCTGTCCCGGCATGGTCGCCGAGAAGAGCAGGGTCTGCCGCTTCGCCGGCAGCATGGTGAGGATCTTCTCGACGTCGGGCAGGAAGCCCAGGTCGAGCATCTCGTCGGCCTCGTCCAGGACCAGCGCGCGGACCTGGGAGAGGTTGAGCTTGCGCTGACCGGCCAGGTCGAGCAGGCGGCCCGGGGTGCCGACCACGATGTCGACGCCCTTCTGCAGCGCCTCCACCTGCGGCTCGTAGGCCCGGCCGCCGTAGACCGCGAGGACCCGCACATTGCGGACCTTGCCGGCGGTCTGCAGGTCGTTGGTGACCTGGGTGCAGAGCTCGCGGGTGGGGACCACGATCAGGGCCTGCGGGTTGTCGGAGAGCTGCTCCTCGGTGGCTCGGCCGGCGTCCACGTCGGCGCGGACCACCACCCGCTCGATCAGCGGCAGGCCGAAGCCGAGGGTCTTGCCGGTGCCGGTCTTGGCCTGGCCGATGACGTCGTGGCCGGTCAGTGCGACCGGCAGGGTCATCTCCTGGATCGGGAACGGGTGGATGATGCCGACCGCTTCCAGGGCCTCGGCGGTCTCCGGGAGGATGCCGAGGTCGCGGAAAGTGGTCTTCGTCGGTTCAGTCGTGGTGGACAGGGTGCTGCCTCTTCCGTGTGGCGGGCCGAGAGCGAGTGGGGGGCGGTGCAGTCACGCCGCTGCTGTCAGGGCCCGGTCAGGGCCCCGCTCGCAAGCCGCGAGATCGTGCACAACCGCGCCGGTCCCTGCTGCGCGCGGGCGCCGGCCCTGGCTGGGCCGCGGCGTCCCGTGGCATGGGGGAGATGTCCCTTGAGGAATCCGGCGCGGGACCGGCGCTCTGCAGCGCGATCCGCGGCGGCCCTCGCTCGGCCACTGATGCGGTGCCTGGCTTGAGGTCCAAGCCAAGGTCGGAGCCGATCGGGTCTCCGACCGGGCATCCGCGTACGTGTGGGGACAGGGCGCCGCGCCGGAAGGGGTCCGGATGCAGCGAACCCGCGCGATCCTTGACCGTGCGGGTATACGAGTCCCTGTACCACTGTACCGAACGTGGCCGACTCGAACACGTGATGTCCCTGACATGCCTGCTGAGCACGCCCGGAACCCCGTGCCGGGCGGTCTAGAGTGACGGTCCATGGAGACTCAAGGCGGGGCCGGCCAGGACGGCTCGATCGGAGACTGGGCCACCTGCGCGGCCGACCCCGGCTACCGGGCGGCGGTGCTCGACCTGCTGGGCGCGCTGGCCTACGGCGAGCTGAGCGCCTTCGAGCGGCTGGCCGACGACGCCAAGCTGGCCCCGGGCCTGGCCGACAAGGCGGCGCTGGCCCGGATGGCGTCCGCCGAGTTCCAGCACTACCAGCTGCTGCACGACCGGCTGGCCGAGATCGGCGCCGACCCGACCGAGGCGATGACCCCGTTCGTCGAGCCGCTGGAGTCCTTCCATCGGGTGACCCGCCCGTCGGACTGGCTGGAGGGCCTGGTCAAGGCCTATGTGGGTGACTCCATTGCGACCGACTTCTACCGCGAGGTGGCGGTCCGGCTGGACGACGACACCCGGGAGCTGGTGCTGCGGGTGATGGACGACACCGGGCACGCCCAGTTCGCCGTCGACAAGGTGCGCCAGGCGATCGAGCAGGACCCGCGGGTCGGTGGGCGGCTGGCGCTCTGGGGCCGGCGGCTGATGGGCGAGGCGCTCAGCCAGGCCCAGCACGTGGTGGCGGAGCGGGACGCGCTCTCCAACCTGCTGGTCGGCGGTGCCGAGGTGCGCGGCTTCGACCTGGTCGAGGTCGGCAAGATGTTCAACCGCATCACCGAGGCGCACACCAAGCGGATGAGCGCGCTGGGGCTCTCCTCCTGACCTGACCGGTCCCGGCTGAGCCGCCGTCAGGCCGCGTGCCGCCGGCGGTGGTGGCGGTGGCTGCCGCGCCGGGCGGCCAGGTCGGGGCGGGCCGGCACCGAGGTGAGCAGCCCGGTGGCGATGACGGTCAGCAGCAGCGTCACGGGCGGGTTGCCGCCTGCCAGCGCGTAGCGGATCACCAGGCCGCTGAGCAGCGCCGAGACCAGTCCGGTGACGAGCACCAGGCTGCGGGTCCGGGGGAAGTACTCCGGCCGCAGCAGCAGCGCGGCGATCCCGGCCAGCAGGCCGATCACGGCGAACAGTACGGCTTCGAGCGGCAGCGGCACGGCGGCCTCCCGGGTGCTGGGGTACCCCCAGCCGGGGGCCGGGGGAGGGTCGACCGCGGCGGGGGGACGCGGTGCGCGACCCCTACCCGGCCCACCCGGGTTCTACGCCTGCCGAACACAGTGCGGCCCGCCACCTGGTGAGGTGGCGGGCCGCACTGTGCGAGCGTCTCAGATGGTGCCGAAGCCGACCTTGCGGATGGCCTGCTCGCCGATCTCGACATAGGCCAGGCGGTCGGCCGGAACCAGAATGCGGCGGCCGTGCTCGTCGGTCAGCGAGAAGAGCTTCGAGGTGCCGTCCAGTGCCTTGGCCACGGCGTTCTCGACCTCGTCAGCGGTCTGCGTGCTCTCGATGACGATCTCTCGGGGCGCGTTCTGCACGCCGATCTTGACCTCCACGGCTTTCGTCCCTCCGGGGTTACAGCCACCATGCGCGGCCGTCCGCACCCGATCGGGGTGGCGGTCGGCCGTGCCGTACGGCTTCACCTTAGAGCAACCGGGTGGCGACGGGGTGGATCACTCCGGGTCCGGGACCGCCTGCTGCTGCTCGCCGGGGTGCATCGGGAAGCCCTTGAGGCCGCGCCAGGCCAGCGAGGCGACCAGTCGAACGGCCTCCTCGCGCGGGATCTCGGCGCCCTGGGAGAGCCAGTAGCGCGCGGTGATCTGGGCAAGTCCGCAGACCCCGGCCGCCAGCAGCTTGGCCTCCGCCTCGGGCAGGTCGGTGTCCTCCGCGATCACCTTGCTGACCAGGGTGGCGCTCAGGTCGGCGACCCGCTCCACCCGCTCGCGGACCGCGGGCTCATTGGTCAGGTCGGACTCGAAGACCAGCCGGAACGAGCCGGACTCGGCGGCCACGTAGTCGAAGTAGGCCTGCATGGTCGCGGCCACTCGCTGCTTGTTGTCCGTGGTGGCGTCCAGCGCCTGCCGGGTGGCCTCGAGCAGGGCGTCGCAGTGCTTGTCCAGCAGCGCCAGGTAGAGCTCCAACTTGCCGGGGAAGTGCTGGTACAGCACCGGCTTGCTGACGCCGGCGCGCTCGGCGATGTCGTCCATCGCCGCGGCGTGGTAGCCCTGGGCGACGAACACCTCCTGCGCGGCTCCGAGCAACTGCTCCCGTCGGGCGCTACGCGGCAGCCGGGCGCCGCGCGGGCGGTCCTGAGCCTCCTGGATGGCCGTCACGGCGCTCCTCACTTCACGGTCGTTCGTTTGCTGGGCGGCTGAATTCTACTTTTCGGTAACCCCTCACGCGCTTCGGCGAACCTGGAAAAGCGCAGCTCTGAGGTTGTCGGGTGCCCACAATACGGCGCGGGCCCCCCTGGGGCGCCAGAGTCTCACTACCATCTTCTCCCATGAACACCCAGCAGCTTCTCCGATGAGCACCGAGCCGCGGGATCGGGCCCAGGACGCGCCTGACCAGGGCGCCGGCCTCCGGCCGCCCGGGCTCTGGGGCACCCGGATGGTCCGGGTGCCCGGTGCGGCGCTCTCGGTGATCGGACCGACCGCCGAGGCCTCGGCGGGCCTGCCGGAGGTGCTCTACGTGCACGGCCTGGGCGGCTCCGCGGACAACTGGACCGAGCTGATGGCGGAGCTCGACGGGACGGTCCGGGGCGAGGCTCTGGATCTGCCCGGCTTCGGCTGGTCGGCCCCGCCGGCTGACGGCAACCTGTCGGTGAACGGCCATGTCCGGGCGGTGATCGGCTACCTGGAGGAGACCGGGCGGGGTCCGGTCCACCTGGTCGGCAACTCACTGGGCGGCTCGGTGGCGGTCCGGCTCGCGTCGCTGCGGCCCGACCTGGTGCGCAGCCTGGTGCTGATCTCGCCGGCGCTGCCCGAGCTGCCGCCGCAGCGCACCGCGCTGCCCACGGGGATGCTCGCGCTGCCCGGGATGCTGCGGCTGCTGCGGCGGCTGCCGGGTGACACCCGCGGCGTGGAGCAGGCCACCGACGGGCTGCTCGACCTGGTCTACGGCAACGCCAGGGCGATCCCGCCGGAGAAGCGCGCCTCGGCGGTGGCCGAGTACCGCCGCCGGCTCGGGCTGCCCTACGCGATGCAGGTGCTGGTCGACTCGGCGCGCGGCATCGTCTCGGCCTACACCGAGCGCGGCGAGCAGGCGCTGTGGCGGCAGGCCGAGCGGGTCGCGGTGCCGGTGCTGCTGGTCTACGGGCTGCGCGACAAGCTGGTTTCGTACCGTTCGGCGGCCCGGGCCTGCGCGGTGTTCCGGGATGCCCGGCTGCTGGTGCTGCCGACCTCCGGGCACGTGGCGATGATGGAGCACCCGGTGCAGGTGGGGCGCGCGGTGCGGGAGTTCCTCGACGAGGTGGCGGGGCGCGCCGACCGGAACTGACAGGGCGTCAGTTCCGCGTCAACGCCGTGGGCCGTCTGGCGTTACGTGAGTTCACTCGTTCAGGTGGCAGCGTGCTACTCCTGGGCCGTTCGGCCCTGATCCGTTCTACCGTCGTGGATGTCGGACCGAACAGATGTGGGGGGCGTGGCCGTCGGCGGCGCCCGACAGGGGTGTGAGCGCGAGGGGCGAACCACTGCGGCGTGGGTCGCCCGGTGGGGTGTGAGCGGTCCGTGACGGCGACCGGGGCTGTCGAGTCCCCGGCGCCGCCGAGTCCGTGGGGCGATCGGTTCAGGGTCGTCGGTGTGAATCCTCCCGTGCGTGTGGTGCCCGCTGTGCCGTTCCGGTGCGCCGGCTCGGCGTTCTGTTCCCGTCATGCTTCCTGTCCTGGAGGTCGTCGTGCGCATTGCCCTGCTGACCGAACGTGCCCGTGCGGTGCCCCACCGTGCGGGAGGCTGGTGCGATCGACTGGTCGCCGGGCTCGCGGAGCACGAGTTCGAGCGGTACGTCCTGGTGGCCGGCCCGCCGGGCGCCGAGCCCGCCGCGCCGCCCGGCCCCGGGGTGCGGGCGCTCGCGCTGCGCGGGCCCAGGCCGCCCGGGCGGGCGCCGGGGCCGGTGCGCCGCCGGCAGTACGCCGCGGCCTATGAGCAGCTGATCCGGGCCCTGGTGCTGCCCGGGGAGCGCGCGGGGTTCGCCGCCGGGCTGCACCGGCTCGCCGAACTGGCCCGGCAGGACGGCGCGTTGCCCGCCTTCCTGGCCTCCGGGCGGGCCCACCAGCTGCTGGAGCAGGTCTGGCGCTCGCCCGGCGCCGACACCGCCGCCGGGCAGCCGCTGGTCCATGACGTGCTGGTCGCGGGCGACTTGCTGGAGCAGTGCCTGCGCCCGCTCGCCGCCGACTGGTACGGCGACGACGCCGACGGGCTGGGTGCCGCCGACCTGTGCCATGTGGTCGGCGGCGGACCGGCGGTGCTGCCCGCGCTGGTGGCCAAGGAGCTCTACGGGGTGCCCTTCGTGCTGACCGAGCACGGCCTGCATCTGCGCGAGCAGTACCTGGGTTACCGGCAGGCGCCCTACCGCTGGCCGGTCCGGGCCCTGCTGCTCGGCTTCTTCCGGCAGCTCACCGCCGAGAGCTACCGGCAGGCCGCGCTGCTCACCCCGGGCAGCGGCTACGACCGCGAGTGGCAGCTGCGCTGCGGTGCCGATCCGGCGCGGATCCGAGTGGTCCACCGGGATGTGCCGGAGGCCGCGCGCCCGGCCGCCGGCGCCGAGCCCGAGAGACCGACCCTGGTCTGGGCGGGCCGACTGGCCCCCGCCGCGGATCCGGAGCTGATGCTGCACGCCTTCGCCCGGCTTCGGGGCGAGATCTCCGGCGCGCGGCTGCTGCTGCACGGGCCGGAGGGGCTGCCCGGCTACCGGGCGCACTGCGCGGCGCTGGCCGACCGGTTGGGGCTGACGGTGGGCCCCGAGCGGGACGTCTGCTTCGACGAGGCGGGCCCGTCGGCCGCGCTCTGGGACCGCGGCACGGTCGCGGTCTTCTCGCACCGCTCGCTGCCCGTGCCGCGCCCGTTGGCGGAGGCGATGCTCAGCGGGCGCGCGGTGGTCGCGACCGATGTGGGCGTGGCCCGTGAGGTGCTCGGTCCGGCCGGCCTGCTGGTGCCGCCGGGGGGGCCGGCCGCGCTGGCGGCCGCCTGCCAGGCGCTGCTCGCGGACCGGGCGCGCCGGGAGCGGCTCGGCCGGGCCGGGCGGCAGCGGGCGGCGGAGCGGTTCGCGGTGGAGCCCGCGGCGGCCGCGTTCCGCGAGGTCTATCTCGAACTGGTCTCCCGCTGGCCGGCGTTCGCGGCCACCGAGCGGGCGTCGGGTGAGCCGGCCAGGCCGTTCGCCCGTCCCGCCGAGTACTGGGTGACGGGTGCGGCCGGTGCCTGGGCGAAGGCGAGTTGACGGTGGGTCGGGTAGGTGGCCATCAGATGGCGGAGCGTCAGGCGGAGCGCCGGGGTGACTCCGGGGGGCAGCTGTCCGCAGATCCGGTGCGGGAGTTGATGGCGGCGCACCGGGGGCTGTGCGAGCGCGCGGTGGACTCGTTGGAGATCGCGGCCGGGCTGGAGGAGGCCGGGATCGGGGCGGCGCTGGTCGGCCGCTACCGACATGCGGACGTCTTCGCGCTCGCCGAGGAGCTGTTCGCCCGGGTGCCGCGCCGTCCGGTCGAGCCGGCGCCCGTCGCGCCCGAGCCCCGGCCGCCCGGCTGGCGGCACCGATTCGGCGTGCTGGTCGGGCTGTTGGGCGCGCTGCTGCTGCCGCTGGCCACCGCGCCGCCCGGGGCGCTGGGCACGGCGCTGACCCTGGCGGTGGCGGGCTGGCCGGCGTTCGCGGCCGCCGACCGGGCCGCCCGCTGGGTGCGCCACACCGGGCGGGGCCAAGTGCGCAGTGCGGCAACCGCGGTGGAGTTCCGGGTCCGGATGCGCCCGGTGCTGCCGGTCGCGCTGGGCCTCCAACTGGCCGTGCTCGCGCTGACCAGCTTCGCCGCGCTGGCCGTGCTCACCGCGCTGGTGCCGCACCCCGGCTCACTGGGCCGTGCCGGGCTGCTGCCGGCCGTGGTCCAGCGGGCCGGGGCGGTCCAGTGGTACGGCCAGGCAGTGCTCGGCCTGCTGGTCGGCACGGCCGCCGTGCTGCGCCGGCTGGGGCACGGGGGCCTGGCGCTGGCCGGGCTGCTGGCCGCCGACGGTGCGGGGCTGCTGCTGACGGCGCTTCACACCGGTGGCCTGCTGGGCGACTGGGCCGACGTCCCCGGCGCGCTGACCGCGCTGGCGGCCGGCGCCGCCGCAGCGGTCCTGCTGCCCGCGGCCTGGGCCGCCATCGGGCGACCGGGGGCATTCGGCTGACGGTGCGTCAGTCATACCCGTCCATACTGTTGTCGACATCACGTGGGAGGACACCCCATGCGGGTGCTGTTGTTGGGGGCCGGCGGCTTCATCGGGCGCCGGGTCGCCGACCGGTTGTTCTTGGACGCCGATCTGCAGGTCACCGTGCTGGGTCGGCGGGATGCCGCCGACATCAGGTTCGATCTGGCATCCGGGAGCCCGGGGGCGCTGGCCCGGTTCCTGGACGCGGTGGCACCCCAGGTGGTGATCAACTGCGCCGGGGCGAGCCAGGGCGCACCGCGCACCCTGGTGCGGGCCAACTCGCTTGCGGTGGCGACCGTCTGCGAGGCGATCCGGCGCAGCCGGGAGCCGGCCAGGCTGGTGCACCTGGGGTCGGCCGCCGAGTACGGGCCGGTGCCGGTGGGCTCGATCACCTCGGAGTCCGCGGAGCCGCGGCCGGTCGGCCCGTACGGGGTGTCCAAGCTGGCCGGCACCGAGCTGGTGCTCGCCTCCGGGCTGGACGCCGTGGTGCTGCGGGCCTTCGACGTGGTGGGCCCGGGTGCGCCGGCCGCCTCGCTGTTCGGCCGGCTGGCCGAGGGGCTGCGCCGGGCGCTGGAGCTGGGCGAGCCCCGGGTGCGGGTGCCGGACCTGTCCGCATTCCGAGATTTCGTGGACGTCCGGGATGTCGCGGAGGCGGTCCGGGCCGCGATGGACTCGGCGGCGACCGGGGTGGTCAACATCGGCGGGGGGCGCGCCGTACGGGTCCGGGAGGCGGCCGACCTGCTGGTGCGGGCCTCGGGGTTCGACGGGCTGCTGAGCGAGGAGGCCAGGTCGGCGCCGCTGCCCGCCCAGCCGGCCGGGTTCGTGCCGGCGGGGGGTGAGCCCTCGGCGCCGCATCCGGCTCCGGCCGAGCCCCGGCCCGGGTTGGAGCCGGTGCTCTGGCGGCAGGCCGATGTGCGGACCGCCCGGGAGCGCCTCGGCTGGCGGGCGCAGACCCCGCTGGAGGAGTCGCTGGGCGATGTCTGGCTGGAGACCGCCTGCCGGGTGTGAGGCGGTGGCGGCGCCGCGGCCGCGAGTGAGCCCAAGGACGCCCTGGTCCCATCATCCGGCGAAGCTGTCTCGCCAGCTGGACGAGCTGTCTCGGAATACCGGTCCGGCGTGAGACTGTTTCACAGGAACCACTGATCTGACGACCATCGGAGTCCCCGTGTCGCTGCCACCCCTGGTCGAGCCGGCCGCCGAGCTCACCGTAGACGAGGTCCGCCGGTACTCCCGCCACCTGATCATCCCGGACGTCGGGATGGACGGACAGAAGCGGTTGAAGAACGCCAAGGTGCTCTGCGTGGGCGCCGGAGGCCTCGGTTCCCCGGCCCTGATGTACCTGGCCGCCGCCGGCGTCGGCACCCTCGGCATCGTCGAGTTCGACACGGTGGACGAGTCCAACCTGCAGCGCCAGATCATCCATGGGCAGTCCGACATCGGGCGCTCGAAGGGCGAGTCCGCGCGGGACTCGGTCAAGGAGATCAACCCGTACGTCAATGTGATCCTCCATGACGAGCGGCTCGACAACGACAACGTCATGGAGATCTTCTCCGGCTACGACCTGATCGTGGACGGCACCGACAACTTCGCCACCCGCTACCTGGTGAACGACGCGGCGGTGCTGCTCGGCAAGCCCTACGTCTGGGGCTCGATCTACCGGTTCGACGGCCAGGCCAGCGTCTTCTGGGCCGAGCACGGCCCGTGCTACCGCTGCCTCTACCCGGAGGCCCCGCCGCCGGGCATGGTGCCGTCCTGCGCCGAGGGCGGCGTGCTGGGGGTGCTCTGCGCCTCGATCGGCTCGATCCAGGTGACCGAGGCGATCAAGCTGCTGGCCGGCATCGGCGAGCCGCTGGTCGGCCGCCTGATGATCTACGACGCCCTGGAGATGAACTACCGCCAGGTCAAGGTCCGTAAGGACCCGGACTGCGCGGTCTGCGGCGAGAACCCGACCGTCACCGAGCTGATCGACTACGAGTCGTTCTGCGGCGTGATCTCGGAGGAGGCCCAGGAGGCGGCGCTGGGGTCGACCATCACCCCCAAGCAGCTCAAGGAGATGCAGGACAACGGCGAGGACATCCTGCTGATCGACGTCCGCGAGCAGAACGAGTACGAGATCGTCAACATCCCGGGCGCGGTGCTCATCCCCAAGAACGAGTTCCTGATGGGGAGCGCGCTGGAGAAGATGCCGCAGGACCGGAAGATCATCGTGCACTGCAAGACCGGTGTCCGCTCGGCCGAGGTGCTGGCCGTGCTGAAGGCGGCCGGGTTCGCCAACTCGGTCCACCTGGGCGGCGGCGTGATCAGCTGGGTCAACCAGATCGAGCCGGAGAAGCCGGTCTACTGATCCGACCGGGCCACGTGGTCGGCCCCCGCACCGAGCCGCGAGCCGGTGCGGGGGCCGACCCGTTCTCAGAGCGCGCCCTTGCGCTGCAGGTAGGTGTAGGCGATCCAGCCGGGCAGCACCGGCAGCCAGAAGGTGAGCGCCCGGTAGAGGAAGACCGCGGAGGTCGCCGTGGCGGCCGGCATACCCAGGCTCAGCGCGACGATCAGCGCACCCTCGATGGCGCCGATCCCGCCAGGCGTCGGCACCGCCGACCCGGCGGCGTTGGCGGTGAGGAAGACCACCGCGACCGTGGCGTAGTCCATCGAGCCACCGAACGCCTTCACCGAGGCGTCCAGGCAGGCGGTGAAGGTCAGGGTCAGCAGCAGGATGCCGCCGAAGCCGGTGACCAGCTTGCTGGGCGTCTGCATCAGGTCGAGCATCCGCGGCACCACGCCGAAGAACAGCGAGCGCAGCCGGGTCAGCACGAACCGCCGCAGCGGCGCGACCGCGGCCACCACCAGCGCCAGCACCGCCGCGGTCAGCACCCCGATGATCACCGCGCGCTCGCTGCCCGCGTCGCCGTTGCTGGCGCTGCCGGTGATCAGACCGAAGCAGAAGAGCAGCATCAGATGGCCGGCCAGCCCGGCCAGCTGGGAGGCGCCCACACTGGCCACCGCCTGCCCGGGCCGCACCCCGGCCTTCTGCAGGTAGCGGGTGTTCAGCGCGATCCCGCCGATCGCGGCCGGCGCCACCAGTTTCACGAACGAACTGGCCAGCTGGGCGGCCACGGTCCGGCCGAACGGCAGCTTCTCCGGGACGAACCCGGTCAGGCTCATCGCCGCCGCGATGTACGTGACCCCGGCGCACGCCAGCGCCACCAGCGCCCACGGCACGTCCAGCTGGGAGAGTTTCAGCTGACCCGGCTGGATGGTGGTGACCGCCAGATAGGCGGCGAACGCCATGCCCACCACGGTGATCAGGGTCTTCGGCCGCAGCCGCTCCAGTTTGGCGGGCGCCTCCGGGGCCTCCGGAGCGATCTCCAGGATCTGCTCCCGGATCCGGCTGAGCAGGTCCTCTGAGGCGGCCGCGATGTCCTCCTCGGCCTGCTCCCGGGTCCGCTCGCCGGCCGCCACCTGCTCCAGCGCCAGCGCCTGGGCGGCGGCCCGGCGCTCCTTGGCCTGCTTCGCCAGGTCGGCCCGGGTCTGCCGGCTCAGCCCGACCGGCTGCAGCAGCGGCAGCGAGGCGGCCATCCGGTCCCGCCCGAGCTCCGCCCTGGCGACCGCGACCGCCCGCTCCGGACCGATCCGCAGCGCGAAGGTGGTGAGCAGCTGGGCGACGTCGATCCGCAGCGTCAGGTCGCCGGCCGCGATGTCGCCGCCGGACAGGTTGACCAGCACCCCCCGCTTGCCGTCCACCGCGAGCAGCGACTCGCCGGTCAGCCGGCGGTGCGCGATCCGGCGGCCGTGCAGGGCGCCGACCGACTTCCAGAACGAGGCCATCAGATCGTCGCCGATCTCGCCGTCGTCGAGCTCGTCGAGGGTGCGGCCCGACACCTGCTCGTAGACCAGGACCGCCGCGTCCGGTCCCAGCTCGGAGGTGGCCACCAGCTGCGGGGCGTCCGCGCCGGCCGCGGCCGCGGCGTAGGCGATCAGCGCCTCCTGCTCCAGCGCCTGCCGCAGCGACTGCGGGCTGCGCCGCACCGCGACGGTGCGCAGCCGCAGCCGCCGCCAGGCCCGGTAGAAGAACCCGGAGGCCTGCTGCTCGCGGTCGATGATGTGGACGTCCAGGGCCGGGCCGTCCTGCTGGTTGACCACGTAGCGGCGGGTGCCGCCGGGCGCGTCCGGGGCGCGGTGGGCGTACCGGGGCGTGAAGCCGACCCGCCGCAGCCCGAGCATCAGGTGCTGCCCGGTCGGCCGGATGTTGGGGGAGCCGATCGTGTAGAGCGTGCCGTAGGCGACCGACCAGCCGAGCAGCACGGTGAGCAGCAGCGAGAGCGGGGTGGTGGAGCCGCTGATCAGTTCGGTGATGCCGCTGATCAGCACCACCGTCCACAGCGCCACCCGCCAGCGCGGCCGGCTGGCCAGTCCGACCGCGGTCATGAAGGCGATCACCGGTGCCAGATAGCCGTGCACCGGCTCGGTGAGCGGCCCACCGCCCTCGGGCATCAGGGTGAACGCCTTGCGGATCGCCGACGAGGCGCCCGCGGCCACCCACCAGTCGACCGCCAGCGAGATGCCGTAGGCGAGCACCGCGGAGAGCACGCCGTCGGCGACTCTCAGGCCGTCCCGTTTGATCAGCCGTTCGACGGCGAAGGCCACCGGCACGGCGAGCACCGCCACGCCGGAGAGCAGGTTGCCGAAGGTGGTCAGCCAGGGTGCGACGTGCCTGATGTTGGTGTGGATGTCGGTCGAGATGCCGCTGGTGGTCGAGATCGCGATGTTGGCGATCACGAACAGCGCGATGATGCCGAGCACACCGGCCACGAAGCGGATCAGATCGGATGGGCGGTGGGCGCGGGCCGCCAGCAGCGGTTCGTCCACCGCCAGGTGGTCGCCGTCCTGGTCGCCGGACCCGGCGGCCGGCGCCGGAGCGCCGCCGGCGCCCCCGGGACCGCCCGGAGGCGGCTTGGACTCGTCGCCCGCGCCCGCGCGGCGCGGCGGCCGGCCCGCTCCCGGTGAGGTTCGCTTGACCAGCGAGACCTTCGGCTGCCCGGTCGGCGCACCAGCGGAGGTGGGCTCGGCAGAGCCCTGATCCACATCCACGTCAGCCGTCCCGGTCATCTGGTCTTGTCCTCGTATCACCACTCACCGCCTGGAGGAAGATGGTGGCATGCCGAGCTCCCCGCCGCCGGACAGGGGCGGGCCCGGGCGGAGTGAATACCCCGCAGGAGGCCGCTCGCTGCGCCGCATGGGCAACAATGCCCGAATGACGGACAACAGCGGGGACCCCCGCCCCGGCGCCGACCTGCCCCCGTTCGCCGAGTTGGTGCTCGATGTGATCGACCGTATCCCCCCGGGGCGCGTGATGACGTATGGCGACGTGGCCGAATATCTCGGCGAGGGCGGGCCGCGCCAGGTGGGCCGGGTGCTGGCGCTCTACGGGGGCGCGGTGCCCTGGTGGCGGGTGGTGCGGGCGGACGGCACGCTGCTGCCGGGCCACGAGCACCGGGCGCTGGCCGCCTACCGCAGCGAGGGCACCCCGCTGCGCGAGGGCGCCGAGCAGTACCGGGTGGACATCCGCCGGGCGCGGTGGGACGGCCGCTAGAGCGTAGGCTCTACTCTTCCGTTCCCTATCCCTGGACGACCGTGCCCTCCCCCTACCGACTGGTGCGCAGCCCGCTCGCGACGCCCGCCCCGCCGGAGCTGGACCCGTTCCAGCAGGCGGTGGCCGAGCACGCGGGCGGCCCGCTGCTGGTGCTCGCGGGCCCGGGGACCGGCAAGACCACCACGCTGGTGGAGGCGGTGGCCCGCCGGGTCGAGCGGGGCACCGATCCGGAGCGGATCCTGGTGCTGACCTTCAGCCGCAAGGCCGCCATGGAGCTGCGCGACCGGATGGCGGTGCGACTCGCCGCCGCGCCGCAGGCCACCACCTTCCACTCGTTCTGCTACGCCCTGCTGCGTTCCGACCAGGAGCCGGAGCGGTTCGCCGAGCCGCTGCGGCTGCTCTCCGGCCCCGAACAGGACGTGATGGTCCGCGAGCTGCTCGCCGGCGGCGCCCAGGACGCGGCGGCGGGCACCGGGACCATCCGCTGGCCGCTGGACCTGCGGGCCTGCCTGACCACCCGGGGCTTCGCCGACGAGGTGCGTGCGGTGCTGGCCCGCAGCCGCGAGCTGGGGCTCGGCGAGGCGGAGCTGGCCCGGTTCGCGGCCGGGGTGGAGCGCCCGGACTGGGCGGCGGCCGCGCACTTCCTGGCCGACTACCTGGACGTGCTGGACCTGCGCGGGGTGCTGGACTACGCCGAGCTGGTGCACCGCGCGGTGCTGCTGGCCGAGCGGTCCGAGGCGGACCTGGCCGCGCGCTACGACGCGGTCTTCGTGGACGAGTACCAGGACACCGACCCGGCCCAGGTGCGGCTGCTGCAGCGGTTGGCCGGCGGGGGCCGGGACCTGGTCGCGGTGGGCGACCCGGACCAGTCGATCTACGCGTTCCGGGGCGCCGACATCAACGGCATCCTGGACTTCCCGCAGCACTTCCGCCGGCGCGACGGCCGCCCGGCCGAGGTGAAGGTGCTGCGGGTGTCGCGGCGGGCGGCACCGGTGCTGCTGGCCGCCTCCCGGCAGCTGGCCGCCCGGATGCCGATGGGTCGGCTGCCGGCGGACAAGCTGGCCGAGCACCGGGCGCTGCTGCCCGGGCCGCACCCCACGGCCGGCAGCGTCGAGGTCTACACCTACCCGAGCCCGGGGGCGGAGCTGGAGAGCGTCGCCGACCTGCTGCGCCGCGCGCACCTGGAGGACGGGGTGCCGTGGGGCGAGATGGCGGTGCTGGTGCGGGCCGGGGCCCGGGCGATACCGGGGGTGCGGCGGGCGCTGAGCGCGGCCGGGGTGCCGCTGGAGATCGACGGTGACGACCTGCCGCTGCGCGAGGAGCCGGCGGTGGTGCCGATCCTGCTGGCGCTGCGGGTCTGCGCTCAGGGCGCGGCCGCCGAGCGCCGGGCCGAGCGGATCCCGGCACCGCGGAAGTCGGCTGAGTCGACTGGCGCCCAGGAGGCCACGAGTGAGGCCCCGGAGGCCCTGACCGAAGCCTCAGAGGCCCCGACCACCGCCGAGCCGTCGATCGCCGAGCCGCTGACCGCCGAGATCGCGCACACCCTGCTCACCGGCCCGCTGGGCGCGCTGGACGGCGCCGACCTGCGCCGGCTGGGCCGCGAGCTGCGCGAGGAGGAGCGTGCGGCGCTGCGGGAGGCGGGCGAGATGGACGAGGGGCGCCCGCAGCCGATCGTGCGCTCCGCCGAAGAGCTGATTCGAGAGGCGCTGGCCGAACCCGAGCGCCTGGTGATCTTCGACTCGGCCCCGGCCCGCCGGGCCCGCGAGCTCGGCACCCTGCTGCGCAAGGTCCGCGACCTGCTGCGCGGCGGCGGCACCGCCGAGGAGGCGCTCTGGCAGCTCTGGGACGGCAGCCCCCGCTGGCGCGAGCGGCTGGAGCGGGGCGCGCTGCGCGGTGGTGCCGCCGGCCGCAACGCCGACCGCGACCTGGACGCGCTCTGCGCCCTGTTCGAGACCGCCGCCCGCGCCGAGGAGCGGGTCACCGGCCACCGCGGCGCCCTCGACCTGCTGGAGGAGCTGGCCGCCCAGGACATCGCCGCCGATACCCTCACCGTCCGAACCGCCCGCCCCGAGGCGGTCCGCCTGATGACCGCCCACCGCGCCAAGGGCCTGGAGTGGCGGCTGGTCGTGGTGGCCGGCGTGCAGGAGGGCCTCTGGCCGGACCTGCGCCGCCGCGGCTCGCTGCTGGAGGCCGACCGGATCGGCCGGGACGGCCTGGCCGAGCCGCTCTCCCCGGGCGCCCTGCTGGCCGAGGAGCGACGGCTCTTCTACGTGGCCGCCACCCGGGCCAAGGAGCGCCTGATCGTCACTGCCGTCAAGGCGCCCGCCGAGGACGGTGACGAGCCTTCCCGGCTGCTCCGCGAGCTCTACCGCGAGGAGCTCGACCTCCGGACCGGCAACGTGCTGCGCCGCACCCCCGCGGTGACCGTCGAGGACGTCACCCACCGCCCGCGCCGCCCGCTCTCGGTCGCCGCCCTGGTGGCCGAGCTGCGCGCGGTCACCGTCGACCCGGACCGCTCGCCCGAGCTGCGCCGGGCCGCCGCCGAACGCCTGGCCCAGCTGGCCACCGCCACCGATCACACCGGCGCCCCGCTGGTCCCGGCCGCCCACCCCGACCGCTGGTGGGGCCTGGCCGACCCGACCAGCAACCCGGTCCCGCTGCGCGAGCCGGACCGCCCGGTGCAGCTCTCCGGCAGCGGCCTGGAGCAGCTGGACAGCTGCTCGCTGCAGTGGTTCCTGAGCAAGGAGGTCCGGGCCCAGACCGGCACCTCCGGCGCCCAGGGCTTCGGCAACGTGCTGCACGCGCTGGCCGACGAGGTGGGCTCCGGGCGCACCCCGGCCGACCTCGCGGTGCTGCTGGAGCGGCTGGACACGGTCTGGGACGCGCTGGCCTTCGACGCGCCGTGGAAGTCGGCGCAGGAGAAGGCCAACGCCCGGGCCGCGCTGGAGCGGTTCCTGCACTGGCACGTGCTGGAGCGCGGGCGGGCCGTGCTGGCCACCGAGCACGGCTTCGACCTGACCCTGCCGGTCGGCGAGGTCGCGGTGCGGATCCGCGGGGTGCTGGACCGGGTGGAGCGGGACACCGTAGGCCGGGCCTACGTGGTGGACTTCAAGACCGGCAAGCAGGCCCCCAGCGACAAGTCGCTGCCCGAGCACAAGCAGCTGGCGGTGTACCAGCTGGCCGTCCGCGAGGGCGCGCTGGACCCGCTGCTGAACGAGCGGCCGGCACTCGGCGGCGCCGAGCTGGTGCAGCTGCGGCTGGAGGACAAGAAGGCGCCCGAGGCGCCCAAGGTGCAGCACCAGCCGCCGCCGGACGGCGAGCCGTGGATCGAGAACCTGCTCGCCGACGCGGCCGGCCGGGTGCTGGCCGAGCGGTTCGTGCCGACCGCCGGCGATGCCTGCGGCCACTGCACGTTCAAGCGCAGCTGCTCGGCCCAGCGGGACGGCCGGCAGCTGATCGACTAGGGCCGCTGCGGTGGATCAGGCCCTCGGCATGATCCACCGCAGCCCCGGACCCGCTGTCGGGGCCTCCGGTTACCGTTGACCCCATGCTCACCCACTCCGACCAGCTCAAGGAGCTGCTCGGCATCCCGTTCAACCGGGAGCAGCTGGCGGCGATCGGGGCACCGCTGGCGCCGTCGGTGATCGTGGCGGGGGCCGGCTCGGGCAAGACCACGGTGATGGCGGCCCGGGTGGTCTGGCTGGTCGGCTCCGGCGCGGTCCGGGCCGACCAGGTGCTGGGCCTGACCTTCACCAACAAGGCGGCCGCCGAGCTCGCCGAGCGGGTGCGCACCGCGCTGGCCCGGGCCGGGCTGCGGGACGGCGCCGAGGCCGAGGGCGACCCGGAGATCTCCACCTACCACGCGTTCGCCGGCCGTCTGCTCAAGGAGCACGGCCTGCGGATCGGCATCGAGCCGGACGTCCGCCTGCTGGCCGACGCCACCCGGTTCCAGCTCGCCGCCCGCGTGCTGCGGTCGGCGCCCGGCCCGTTCCCGCACCTCAAGGACCGCTTCGCGACGCTGGTCGCCGAGCTGACCGCCCTCGACGCCGAGCTGGCCGAGCACCTGGTGGCGCCCGCCGCGCTGCGCGATTTCGACACCGCGCTGCTGGACGGGCTGGCCGCCGTCAAGCTGACCAACCAGGACCTGCGGGACGTGCCGCAGGCGGCCCGCGGCCGGCTGGAGCTGCTCACCCTGGTCGAGGAGTACCGGCGCCGCAAGCAGGCCGTGGGCCTGATGGACTTCGGCGACCAGATCGCCGCCTCCGCCCGGCTGGCCATCGAGCGTCCCGAGGTCGGCAAGCTGCTGCGCGAGCAGTACCGGGTGGTGCTGCTGGACGAGTACCAGGACACCTCGGTGGCCCAGCGGCTGCTGCTGGCCGGCCTGTTCGGCGGCGCGGCGAGCGGCGGCCACCCGGTGACCGCGGTCGGTGACCCCTGCCAGGCGATCTACGGCTGGCGCGGCGCCTCGGTGGCCAACCTGGACGACTTCCCGGCCCACTTCCCGGCCGCCGACGGCACCCCGGCGGCCCGCTACGCGCTGAGCGAGAACCGGCGCAGCGGCGGCCGGCTGCTGGCCTTCGCCAACGAGCTGGCGGCCGACCTGCGCGAGCTGCACCAAGGCGTGGCGGCGCTGCGCCCGGCGCCCGGCGCGGAGCAGGACGGCTTCGCCCGGGTCGCGCTGCTGCCCACCCACGCCGAGGAGATCGACTGGCTGGCCGACTCGATCGCGCACCTGGTGCGCACCGGCACCCCGCCCGGCTCGGTGGCGGTGCTCTGCCGGTCCGCCGCGACCTTCCCCGACATCCACGCGGCTCTGGTGGCCCGCCAGGTGCCGGTCGAGGTGGTGGGCCTGGGCGGGTTGCTGCAGCTGCCCGAGGTGGCCGACCTGGTTGCGGTCTGCGAGGTGCTGCAGGACCCGACGGCCAACGCCGCGCTGGTCCGGCTGCTGATCGGCCCGCGCTGGCGGATCGGCCCGCGCGACCTGGCGCTGCTCGGCCGCCGGGCCGCCGACCTGGTCCGCACCGCCGATCTGGCCGGCGGTGACGCCCTGGCCAAGGCGGTGGCCGAGACCGACCCGACCGAGGTGGTCTCGCTGGCCGACGCGCTGGAGACCTTCCTGGAGCCGGACCAGCATGGGGGCACCTCCCAGCCGAAGGCTGGGGGAGAGCTGCCGTTCTCGCCCGAGGCCCGGGCCCGGTTCGCCTACCTGGCCCGGGAGGTCCGGGAGCTGCGCCGGGTGCTCGCCGAACCGCTGATGGACGTGCTGCACCGGGTGCTGGCGGTCACCGGCCTGGAGGTCGAGCTGGCCGCCTCCCCGCAGGCGCTGGCGGCCCGCCGCCGGGAGACCCTGCACGCCTTCCTGGACGTCGCGGCCGGCTTCGCCGATCTGGACGGCGACCCGGGGCTGCCCGCCTTCCTCGCCTTCCTGCGGGCCGCCGAGGAGTACGACCGGGGGCTGGACGCCGGCCTGCCGGGCGGCGAGGACACCGTGAAGGTGCTCACCGTGCACAAGTCCAAGGGCCTGGAGTGGGATGTGGTGGCGCTGCCCGGGCTGGTGAAGGGCGGCTTCCCGAGCAACCGCAGCCGGGAGAAGTGGACCAGCCGCCGCCAGGTGCTGCCGTATCCGCTGCGCGGCGACGCGGCCACCCTGCCCGCGGTGCCGGCCTGGCACGCCAAGGGCATGACGGCGTTCAAGAACGGCCTGAAGGAGCAGACCGGTCTGGAGGAGCTGCGGCTCGGCTATGTCGCGGTCACCCGGCCGCGCTCGCTGCTGCTGGCCTCCGGCCACTGGTGGGGGCCGACCCAGCGGACCGTGCGCGGCCCCTCCGAGTACCTGGAGCGGCTGCGCGAGCACGCCGAGCGGCCGGGCGCGGGCGAGGTGGAGCACTGGGCCGAGCCTCCGGTGGACGGCGCCGAGAACCCGGCGCTGCGCCGGCTCGGCGACACCCCGTGGCCGCTGCCGCTGGATCCGGGCGCCCTGCTGGCCCGCCGCCGGGTGGCCGAGGTGGTGGCCCGCCGGGCGGCCGGCCGCCCGGCCCCGGAGCCGGAGCCGCTGGCCCCGGAGGAGCAGCGCCTGGTGGACTCCTGGGACCGCGATCTGACGGCGCTGCTCGGCGAGTTGCGGCGGTCCCGGCAGGCGGTGCGTCAGGTGCCGCTGCCACCCGCGCTGTCCGCCTCCCAGCTGATGCGGCTGGCGGCCGACCCGGACGGCTTCGCCCATGAGCTGGCCCGCCCGCTGCCCCGCCCGCCGCAGACCGGGGCGCGCCGGGGCACCCGGTTCCACGCCTGGCTCCAGGCCAGGTTCGCCCCGCTGCCGCTGCTCGACCCGGACGCGTTGCCCGGCCTGGACGATGACGGCATCGCCGACGAGCAGGACCTGGAGCAGCTCAAGGAGGCGTTCCTGCGCGGGCCGTACGCCGACCGGCGCCCGCACCGGGTGGAGGCGCCGGTACAGCTGGTGCTCGGCGGCCGGGTGGTGCGCGGCCGGATCGACGCGGTGTACAAGGAGCGTGACGCTGACGGTGCGTCACGGTTCGAGATCGTCGACTGGAAGACCGGCCATGACGAGAACGCCGACCCGCTGCAGCTGGCGATCTACCGGCTGGCCTGGGCGGAGCAGCACGTGCTGGAGCCGGAGCAGGTCACCGCGGCGTTCTGCTACATCCGCAGCGGCCGGGTCGAAAGACCGTCAGGACTTCCTGGGCGGAAGGCGTTGGAAACGCTTCTGATCGGGAACAGTGACTATTAGGTCACAGAGAGCATTCAACTCGTCACACAGTCGCGCGAAACCGCTGCGCGATGCACGTTTCGCGCCTATTGTGGGGTCGGTAACCGGTCACCCGCGCTTGCTCGGCCGCCGGCCAGGCCCCCTTTCCTCACCCTCAGTCATCGCCGCAGGTGCCGACGCACCGGGCGCCTCTTGCTGGAGACACCGAAGTTGAGCGCGACCGGATGGTTCAGAGACTTGCTGGCCGGTCCGACCCGGGGCCCGGCCACCGTCCGTGCGACGGGCACCTGGCCTCGGACGGCCCTCGCCCTGCCGTTCATCGGGATGGCCCTGGTGGTGGGCCTCGACTACCTCAGCACCCTTCAAGTCACCGTCGAGCCGGCCCTGACCGCGGTGCCGGCGCTCGCCGCGATCGTCAGCCGGCGGGTCTGGTACCCGATCCTGATGGGCCTGCTGTCCGAGGGCGTCGCCTTCGCCATGGCGGGCTACGACAACGTGCTCGGCGAGTCGGTGCACAGCGCCACCGTCTTCGCCATCGCCCTGGTCACCGCGATCAGCTGGGTCAGCGCCGCCCTGAGAGTGCGTCAGGAGCAGGCGCTGGCCGACGCCCAGCTGGTGGCCGAGATCGCCCGCCGGGTGCTGCTGCGCGCGGTGCCGGACCGGGTGGGCAGCGTGCGGGCGGCCGTGCACTACGCGGCGGCCGCCGCGCACGCCCGGATCGGCGGCGACCTCTACGAGGTGGTCGACACCCGGCACGGGGTGCGCGCGGTCGTCGGCGACGTGCGCGGCAAGGGCCTCGGCGCGGTGGAGACCGCCGCCGCGGTGCTCGGCGCCTTCCGGGAGGCGGCGCACCAGGAGCCGGCCCTGGAGAAGGTGGCCGGCTGGCTGGCCGTCAGCCTGGACCGGGCGCTGCACGAGCACGACCACCCCGGGGTGGAGGAGGAGTTCGTCACCCTGGTGCTGATCGGGGTCGGCCCGGACGGCACCGCGGAGATCGTCAACTGCGGGCACCCGGCGCCGCTGCTGCTGACCGGCGACGGCACGGTGCGAGCCCTGGAGCTGCCCGAGACCGTGCCGCCGCTTGGCGTGCTCGACCCGGCCGACGTGTCGCCCCCGGTGCAGCGGGTGCCGTTCGCCCCCGGCGACCGGGTGCTGCTCTTCACCGACGGGGTGATCGAGGCCCGCGACCGGGCCGGCCGCTTCTACCCGCTGGCCGACCGGTTCCCGCACTGCGCGCAGGGCGGCCCGGTCGACGTGCTGGACCGGCTGCACGCCGATGTGGTCCGGCACGTCGGCCGGCCGCTCGGCGACGACGCGGCGATGCTGCTGCTGCAGTACGAGCCCGTTGCGCACGGCAGACAGCAACTGCCGCACCAGAACGGTCGGCTGGCCCGACAGTAGCTAGGCCGGCGCGTGGCCGCCCTGGCTGGGCCCGCCCGGATCGGCGGGCTGCCCGTGCTGGCCCGGGTCGGCCGGATCGCCGGCGACACCGGACCCGACCGACTGGGCGTTCATGTCGAGGGCCTTCGAGGTGCTCTGGTCGACGGCCGTCGCCCGGGCCAGCACATCGGCGAGTTCGGCAGCCAGCATCGCCTGGGCCGACGCCTGGGCCACCGCGCCGCCCGGCCCCTGCGGTGCCTGCGGGTTCGGGGTGACGCTGCCGTCGTCGTGGATCACCAGGCCGTTCTGCTGGGACCAGGCGATCAGCTGCTGCAACTGCTGCTGGAGCTGGAGGAACTGGTCGCCCGCGGCGGACAGTTGCTCGGCGTTCTGCTTGAGCAGGGACGACGCGTCGGTCAGCCGGTTGCTCGTGGTCTTCAGCGGGGCCTCGGCCGCGTCGGCGGCCTGTCCGGTCCAGGCCTGCTGGGAGGCCGTGCAGACCTGCTTGTCCCAGTTGTCGGCGGTCTGGGCGAAGTTCATCGCCGTCGCCATGTACTCCTCCGAGGCCCTGATCAGGGTGCCCGGGTGCATGTCCCGCAGGGTGGCGTAGTCCATCGGTCGGTCCTCCCTCAGCCGGCCTGGATCGCGTTCAGGCTGCCGGCGACGTCGCTCTCGGTGCCGGACTGCCGGGCGGCGCAGGACTTCAGGTTGAGGCCCTGCTGGTCCATGTCGGTGGAGAGCTTGGTGATCGCCTGGTCCCAGGCCCCACCGCTGGTCTGGATCGAGCCCGCGGTGGCGGTCTTGGGCACGCCGCCGGCCGCCTCGCCGGCGGCCTGAGCCAGCTGCGGTTTGAATCCCGAGACCTGGGTGGAGAGTTGTTCCGCCGCTGCGCCCGCGGCCTGCACCGCCGCCGGGTCCATGGTGGTGTCTGCCACTGGTTCCCTTCCCCCGTGTGAATCTGTCGTTCCGTCACATGCGTTCGGCTGAGAGTCAATCAGCTGTGCCAACGTAGCAGCCAGTTCGCCTGCGACCCAGTTCGGCTGCCGACGCCCGGCTACGCGGCCGCTGTCGCGGTGGCCTGGGTGACCTGCGGGTTCGGCAGGTCGGCGATCGGTTCGGTCGCAACCCTGTTGCGCACCACGGTCACAGCTCCACCTCCACCAGCAGCGGCCGGTGGTCGGAGACCGCGACCCGGGGAGCCGTGACGGTGCCGACGGCCGTGTGCGGCAGGCCGACCGCCAGCACGTGGTCGAACTGCACGGTCGGCCGGTGCGAGGGGTAGGTGGGGGTGCGGGCCAGGTCGTGCCAGCCCGGCAGCCGGGTGCCCGGCTCGCGGCCGCGCCGGCGCCGGGGCAGCGGGGTGGGCGGGGTGCCGGCGGTGCGGCGGGCGGCGCGCAGTTCGCGCAGGCGCTGCCGGGAGGCCGGCGCCCGGTCCAGTGCGGTGGCCCCGCCGAGCACGGTGCGCGGTACCGGGCCGACCAGGTTGAAGTCGCCGAGCACCAGGTAGGGCCGCGGCAGGTCGGCGATCCAGCGCCGGATCCCGGTCAGCTGCGCCATGTTCCAGCCGGGCACGAAGGACAGGTGGGTCGCCACCACGGTGAACGGCCCGCGCTCGCCCTCCAGCACCGCGGCCAGCGCGGCCCGCGGCTCGTCCGGCACCGGGGTCAGCCCGCGCCGCCCGGCCACCCGCAGGGGCAGCCCGAACGGCGCGGGCGCGAACCGCCGGGCCCGCCAGTGGCGCACCGGCAGCCGGGTGAGCAGTGCGGTGCCGTAGGACGGGCGGTCGGCGGCGTGCTCCTGGTCCTCGGGGCCGTAGACGGTGAGGCCGCGCGGTTCGGGCTCGCGCAGCCAGCCGGCCACCGGCGCCGGGGTGCCGTGCAGGGCGGCGGCGAACCGCCAGTCGGCGGCGCCCATCGCCTTGGCGGCCACCGCGGTCTGGTCGGCCAGTCCGGAGCGCTGCTGGTAGCGGTCCACCTCCTGGAGCGCCAGCACGTCGGCGTCCAGTGCGGCGATCGCCTCGTGCAGCGGTGCGGCGGCCTCGGAGGGGTAGGGGAGCGGGCTGCCGTCGGCGGCCAGCGGCTGGCCGTGCAGCAGGTTGAAGGTCGCGATTCGCAGAGGGCTCACTCGGTGACGGTACGCCCTCCAAGGGGTGGCGGTCGGCGCGCCTGGGCGCACTCCTGGGGTGCATACCGGGTATACAAGAGCCGGGATCCCGGGTATACATACTGAGTATGTCCATCAGACACGGCCTGCTCGCCCTGCTCGACCAGGGCCCCAGCTACGGCTACCAACTGCGCACTGAGTTCGAGGCCAGGACCGGTGCCACCTGGCCGCTCAACGTCGGGCAGGTGTACACCACCCTGAACCGCCTGGAGCGCGACGGCCTGGTGACCCCGGACGGCGAGGACGAAGAGGGTCACCAGTTCTACGCCGTCACCGACGAGGGGCGGGCGGAACTGCGCTCCTGGTTCGACAGCCCGGTCGCCCGCACCAATCCGCCGCGCGACGAACTGGCGATCAAGCTCGCGATGGCCGTGACCGTCCCCGGGGTGGACGTGCGGGCCGTGGTCCAGGCCCAGCGCCGGCACAGCGTCAAGGCGCTGCAGGACTACACCCGGCTCAAGGCCCGCGCGCTCACCGCGGCCAGCGACGAGAGCGCCGCCGACACCGACCTCGCCTGGCTGCTGGTGCTGGACCAGCTGATCTTCCAGACCGAGGCCGAGGTCCGCTGGCTGGACCACTGCGAGACCCGGCTGGCCAACCGCAAGCCGTCGACCCGGCCGGCCGCCGCGCCGGCCCGACGGGTCGCGAAGACCCAGGGGGAGGAACAGTGACCGACCGTCAGCCGGTGCTCCGGCTGGAGCGGGTGAGCCGCGTCCACGGCCACGGCGCCGCCGAGGTGCACGCGCTGCGCGCCGTCGACCTGGCCGTGGAACCGGGGGAGTTCGTGGCCGTGATGGGCCCGTCCGGCTCCGGCAAGTCCACCCTGCTCACGCTGGCCGGCGGGCTGGACTCGCCGACCGGGGGCCGGGTGCTGGTCGAGGGCCGGCCGCTCGCCGGGCTCTCCCGCAAGAAGCTGGCCGAGGTGCGCCGCCGCTCCATCGGCTACGTCTTCCAGGACTACAACCTGATACCGGCGCTGACCGCCGCCGAGAACACCGCCCTGCCCAGGGAACTCGACGGGGTGTCGGCCCGCACCGCCCGCCGTGAGGCGCTGGCCGCCCTCGAGGAACTGGGCATCGCCGAGCTGGCCGACCGGTTCCCCGACGACATGTCGGGCGGCCAGCAGCAGCGGGTGGCGATCGCCCGCTCGCTGATCGGCGAACGCCGCCTGGTGCTGGCCGACGAGCCCACCGGGGCGCTGGACTCCACCACCGGCGAGGCGGTGCTCGCGGTGCTGCGGGCCCGCTGCGACGCCGGGGCGGCGGCCATGATGGTCACCCATGAGGCCCGGCACGCGGCCTGGGCCGACCGGGTGGTCTTCCTGCGGGACGGCCTGCTGGTGGACGAGACCGGGCGGCAGCAGGCGGAGGGCCTGCTGGCGACCGGGTCCGGCGAGGCGGGTGCCTGGTGAGGCTCGGCTCCTGGAGGGTGGCGCTGCGGATCGCCCGGCGGGACGCGCTGCGGGCCAAGGGCCGCAGCGCCCTGGTGCTCGCCATGATCGCGCTGCCGGTGCTCGGCGTCGCCGGCGTCGACGTGGTCTACCGCAGCTCCGAACTGACGCCCGCTCAGCGGATCGCCCGCGAACTGGGCACCGCCGACGTGCTGCTGGAGTTCGACCAGCCCGGCGCCCAGGTCCGGCAGGCCCCGCTGGCCTCCGACGGGCACAATGTGCTGACGCCGCCGGCCGCCCAGGCCGGCACCGCCCAGCAGCAGCGCGCCCAGCAGACCGACCCGGCCGTACTGGCCGCCCAGCTGCTGCCGCCCGGGGCGATGCTGGTGCCGATCCCGGCCGACCATCCGGAACTGGCCACCAGCGCGACCGGCCGGCTGCGGACCGCGGTGGCCGCTGCCGATCTCGCCGACCCGGTCTGGCACGGCCGGATCGACCTGGTGTCCGGCCGGGCGCCGGCCGACGACCGGGAGATCGCCGCCACCCGCACCTTCCTGGACCGCTCCGGCCTCAAGGTCGGCAGCACCACCAGCCTGGGCGACCGGTCGTTCACCATCACCGGCGTCGCGGAGTACCCGGACGACCTCAACGCCACCACGCTGGTCGGCCGGCCCAGCGCGGTCGCCAAGGCCGGCGGCACCGCCCAGCAGGCGGCGGACACCGTGCACAGCTGGCTGGTGAAGCTGCCGTCCGGCACGGCGGTCGACTGGCCGAAGGTGCTGGAACTCAACCGGAACGGGTTCATCGCCACGTCGCGCAGTGTGGTGCTGCACCCGCCGGCCCGCTCCCAGGTGCCGTTCTACGTCCAGCAGGACCGCTACGGCAGCTCGACCAGCGCCCTCGACCAGGCCGACCGGGTGACCCTGGCCACCGTGGTCGGGATGGCGCTGCTGGAGATCGTGCTGCTCGCCGGGCCCGCCTTCGCGGTCGGCGCTCGGCGCTCCCGGCGGCAGCTGGGCCTGCTGGCCGCGGCCGGCGGCGACCGGGCACAGGTGCGCGCGGTGGTGCTCGGCGGCGGGGTGGTGCTCGGCCTGGCAGGTGCCACGGTCGGGGTCGCGCTCGCGGCGCTGCTGGTGACGCTGGGCCAGGACCGGCTGGAGCTGATGGCCGGCAAGCGGTTCGGCTCACTGGCGCTGGTGCCGGCGGACCTGTTCGGGGTGATGGCGGTCGGCCTGGTCACCGGACTGCTGGCGGCCGTGGTGCCGGCCGTCCAGGCGGCCCGGCAGGACGTGGTGGCGGCGCTCACCGGGCGCGGCACCGTCAAGCCGCCGGCCAGGCGACTGCTGCTGCTCGGGGTGCTGATGGTGGGCGGCGGGGCGGCGCTGGCGCTGCTCGGCGCGGCCGCCCTGACCCGCGGCCGGAGCGCCGCGGTGCTCGGCGGCTCGATGATCGCCGAGCTCGGCATGGTCGCCTGCATCCCCACCGTGGTGGGCCTGTTCGGCCGGCTCGGCCGGTTCCTGCCGCTGGCACCACGGATGGCGCTGCGCGACTCGGTCCGGCACCGCGGACGCACCGCCCCGGCGGTGGCCGCCGTGATGGCGGCGGTGGCCGGCTCGGTCGCGGTCGGCGTCTACGTGGCGAGCGGCAACGCCGAACAGCGCGCGGCTTATGAGTCGTCGGTGCCGGACAAGGCCGTGACGCTCTTCCTCGACGCGACCGACCACGACCCGGCGACGGCCGCCGCCCAGCGCGCGGCCGTCGAGCAGGCGATGCCGGACCTCGGCCCGAGCGCCACGGTGCTCTCGGTGCGGTACGGCAATTGCACCACCCCGGCCGGCTGCGGCGAGGTGACGGCCGAAGCGCCGCCGGCCACCCGCTGCCCCGCCGACGACCTGATCGCCCGGAACCAGCCGGTGCCGTACCAGGTCCAGGCGGACCCGCGCTGCCGGCGGAACGACCAGGGGCGGTTCGGCACCCTCGTCAGCGGCGACCCGGGCGTGCTGCACAACCTGTTCGGGCTGCGGGACCCCGCCGCCGAGCAGGCCGCGGCGGCCGGCAAGGCGGTGGTCTTCGACGCCTCGATGATCCAGGACGGCAAGGCGGTCGTCCGGCTCCAGGAGCCGTTCGGCCCGGCCGGCAGCCCGCCGCCGCCCTACCGCGACGTGCAGGTGGACGCGGTGCTGGCACCGCTGGCGCGCTCGGCGGCCCGGATGTACCTGGCCCCGGACGCCGTCGCCCGGCTGGGCCTGACCACCGTGAACAGCGGCCTGGTCTGGCTGCCCGCCGCGATGCCCTCGGACGCCGCCGCCCAGCGGGCCGTCGGGGCGCTGAGCGCCACGGCCGTGAGCAGCAACAACTTCACGGTGGAGCGGGGCTTCCAGCCGCACAACACCACGGTGACGCTCGGCCTGACCGCGTTCGCCGGTCTGGTGGCGCTCGGCGCGGCGGGCATCGCCACCGGGCTGGCGGCCGCCGACTCCCAGCGGGACCTGGCCACCCTGGCCGCGGTGGGCGCCGCACCGGGGATCCGGCGGCGGCTCTCCGGCTTCCAGTGCGGGGTGATCGCGGCGATGGGCACGATCCTCGGCACCGTCTGCGGGATCGTTCCGGCGATAGCGCTGCGCCGGGTCCAGGACACGGCGTCGGGCAGCCTGGTCCCCGGTGTGCACACGGTGATCGCGGTGCCCTGGCCGACGCTGGGGCTCACCCTGGTGGTGCTGCCGCTGATCGCCACGGGGGCGGCCGCGCTGCTCACCCGCTCCCGGAGCACCCTGGTGCGCCGAGCCGCCTGAGCCGCCCAGGGGTGACGGATCGCACAGTGCCGCCGCGGCCCGCCTGCCGGACCGCGGCGGCACTTGCGCGGCCGCGCCAACTAAAGTCGTCCGTATGACGAAAACCCCGGACAGCGTCGTCCGCTCCTTCATCGACCAGCACGAGGCCGCCTTCCTGGCGGACCTCGGCGCCTGGCTGCGCATCCCGTCCGTGTCGGCCGATCCGGAGCGGGCCGGCGACGTCCGCCGCTCCGCCGAGTGGCTGGCGGCGAAGCTGCGCGAGACCGGGTTCCCGGTCGTCGAGGTCTGGGAGACGGACGGGCTGCCGGCGGTCTTCGCCGAGTGGCCGGCCGAGTCGGCCGACGCCCCGACCGCGCTGGTCTACGGGCACCACGACGTGCAGCCGGCGGCCAAGGCGGACGGCTGGGACACCGAGCCGTTCGAGCCGACCCGGGTCGGCAACCGGCTGTACGCGCGCGGCGCGGCCGACGACAAGGGGCAGGTGTTCTTCCACACCCTGGGCCTGCGCGCACACCTGGCGGCCACCGGCCGGACCACGCCGGCGGTCAACCTCAAGCTGCTGATCGAGGGCGAGGAGGAGTCCGGCTCGCCCAACTTCGGCGCGCTGATCCGCCGGGAGCGCGAGCGGCTGGCCGCCGACCTGGTGCTGGTCTCCGACACCGGCATGTGGGACCCGGCCACCCCGACCGTCTGCACCGGCATGCGCGGCAAGCTGGACTGCCAGATCGACCTGTTCGGTCCGGACAGCGACATCCACTCCGGCTCCTTCGGCGGCGCGGTGCCCAACCCGGCGACCAGCGCGGCCGAACTGGCCGCCGCGCTGCACGACGCGGACCGCGAGGTCGCGGTGCCCGGCTTCTACGACGGCGTGATCGAGCTGACCGAGCGGGAGCGCGAGCTCTTCGCCAAGCTGCCGTTCGACGAGCAGCGCTGGCTGGCCACCGCCAAGTCGCACGGCGCCCAGGGCGAGGCCGGCTACACCACCCTGGAGCGGATCTGGGCCCGCCCGACCGCCGAGGTCAACGGCGTCTGGGGTGGCTACACCGGTCCGGGCAGCAAGACCATCGTGCCGGCCGAGGCCCACCTCAAGCTCTCCTTCCGGTTGGTCGCCGGGCAGGACCCGGAGCGGATCGAGCGGGCCATCGAGGCTTGGGTGGCGGACCTGCTGCCGGCCGGCATCCGGCACACCGTCAGGTTCGGCAGCGTCACCCGCCCGTGCCTGACCCCGCTGGACCACCCGGCGCTGCAGTCCGTGGTCCGGGCCATGGGCAGGGCCTTCGAGCAGGAGATCCTCTTCACCCGCGAGGGCGGCTCGGGGCCGGCCGCCGACCTCCAGGACGTGCTGGGCGCCCCGGTGCTGTTCCTGGGCATCTCGGTGCCGTCCGACGGTTGGCACTCGATCAACGAGAAGGTCGAGCTGGACCTGCTGCGCAAGGGCGTGGAGACCTCCGCCCACCTCTGGACCGACCTCGCCGAGACCTACCGGCCGAACGCGCACTGACGCCGACTGCCGCTGATGATGACGCTGATGACACTGTGGACGGGGACGGAACATCATGAGCACCATGCCTGAGATCCAGCGGTTCGGCGATCTGCCGCTGGCCCGTGCCGGGGTGGACCGGGCCGCTCACCACCGGCTCGACGAGCCCTGGCTGGCCGCCGCCTGGAGCCACCCGACCACCAAGGTGCTGCCGATCTCCGGCGGTGAGGCCTTCGTGGTGGACACCCCGACCGGCACCGAGCTGGTCCTGCTGCCGTCGTTCGAGGTACCGGAGGGCGGCGACCGCTACTTCCTGGGCACCGACGACGACGGCGTCTCCTACTTCGCGCTGGCCGGCGAGACGCTGCCGGGCCGGCTGGACGGCGACGCCCGCCCGGCCGGGCTGCGCGAGGTCGGCGGCACCCTGTCGGACCGGGACGCCGGGCTGCTGGTGCACGCGGTGGCGCTGGAGCACTGGCACCGGCTGCACAGCTTCTGCTCGCGCTGCGGGCACCCGACCGAGAAGGCCGGGGCCGGGCACCTGCGGCGCTGCACCTCCTGCGCGGCCGAGCACTACCCGCGCACCGACCCGGCGGTGATCATGCTGATCACCGATGAGCAGGACCGCTGCCTGCTGGCCCGGAACGCGCTCTGGCCGGAGGGCCGCTGGTCCACGCTGGCCGGCTTCGTCGAGCCCGGCGAGTCGATCGAGCAGGCGGTGGCCCGCGAGGTCTTCGAGGAGGCCGGGGTGCGGGTCGGCGAGGTCAGCTACCGGGCCAGCCAGCCCTGGCCGTTCCCGGCCAGCCTGATGCTGGGCTTCGTGGGGCGGGTCGCGCCGGGCGGCGCCGAGATCACCGTGGACGGGGAGGAGCTGGCCGAGGCGCGCTGGTTCTCCCGCGAGGACCTGCGGGCCGGCTGGGAGTCCGGCGAGATCGTGCCGCCCAGCGGGATCTCGATCGCCCGTCATCTGATCGAGCAGTGGTACGGCGCACCCCTGCCGAGCGGCGTGCGCTGGTAAGGGAAATAAGCCGTGGGGGGCGTGTGCCATTCGTGCACGCCCCCTATGTGCCTTTCCCGCCTTTGCCGCCTTCGGGGCGGGCGGGACGCCGGGACGGCGTTTGACGCGCCGGTATCCGCGCAGGCCGGCCCGGTAGCGCTGCGTGGCCGCCGGGCCGGTCGGCCCGGAACCATGGCCAATTATGGTCGGTTTAGCTGAAAGCGGGTCAGATCGCTCGCTACATTTCCAGCGTGACCATCTCCAGTGGCAGCATGCCGTCCCCCAAGTACCAGCGGCTGGCGGCCGATCTGCGTCGCCGGATCTCGGCGGGCGAGTGGCCGGGCGGCACCGCGCTGCCGGTGGAGGCCGAGCTGGAGCAGCAGTACAGCGTGGCCCGCAACACCGTGCGCCTCGCGGTCGACGTGCTGGTCAACGAGGGCCTGCTGGTCCGCTTGCAGGGCAAGGGCACCTTCCTGCGCGAGCATCCGGTGCTCGACCACCGGGCCTTCGGGCCGCTGCTGCCCAGCCAGCGGGACGGGCTCGCCGGGCCCAGCGAGGTGTACACGGCCGAGGCGGAGCAGGCCGGGCGGCAGCTGAGCGCCGAGTTCGAGATGCTGATCGTGCGGGCCCGGGTGGACATCGCCGAACGGCTGGGGGTGCAGCCCGGCGAGGCGGTGGTGGTCCGGCGGCAGCTGCGGCTGCTGGACCGGGAGCCCTACTCCATCGAGGAGAGCCACTACCGGGCCGGGGTGGCGGCCGGCACCGCGCTGATGGAGCCCGACCCGGTGCCCGGTGGCGACGAGGCGGTGCTGGCCGCGCTGGGCCGGGTGGAGGTCGGGGCGGTGGACCAGCTGGTCGCCCGGATGCCGGGCCCGGAGGAGGCGCAGTGGTTCCAGGGCGGGCCGGGCGTGCCGCTGCTGGTGCAGACCCGGGTCACCTATGACCGCCGGGGCCCGGTCCGGGTGATCGAGACCAGGTACTCCGCGGACCGCTGCCGCCTGACCTACGGCCTCGGCCAGCTGAGTGCCCGGCCCGGGCGCTGATCTTGACGGCTCGTCAGGGCCGCGAACCAGGGTTGCCCTCCGATCCAGGAGGGGAGCCCCGCATGCGCAGCGCCATGTTCTTCAGCCACCGTCCCCCGGCCTCCGGCCGGGAGGTGCCCCCAAGACGAGGACGCCGTGTGATCCCGCGCACCGCGGCGATCGCCGACGCCTACCACGCGGCGCTGGCCGCCAACAACGAGCGGTTCGCCCGCTTCGAGTCGTGGGCCGCGACCGAACCGGAGCCGGAGGGCACCCGGGCGTTCCTGGAGCAGGCCGGGCAGGACTGGCCGGCCCCAGCTGCCGGTGGCGATCGTGGTCACCGGGCACCGGGGCACGGGAGGGGCGCCACGGATGGCCGGCTCGCTCGGCCTGCGGATCGACCGCGCGGAGGCCACCGCCGAGCTGGGCTACTGGGTGGACGCCGAGTACGAGGGGCGCGGGCTGGTCCGCCGGGCCGCCGAGCTGCTGATCGAGCACGGCTTCGGGCCGCTCGGGCTGCGCCGGATCGGGCTGCGCACGGTGGTCGACAACGTGCGCAGCCGGGCGCCGGCCGAGCGGCTCGGCTTCACCCAGGAGTCGGTGCTGCCGCAGGGCGCGGTGCTCGCCGACGGGCCGCGCGACCTGGCGGTCTACGGCCTGTCGCGCGATGCCTGGGCGACGCGCGGCGCCTGACCCCGGGGCTGCGGGGCCGGGCGCGGCACGCCGGGGCGTCAGGCCGCGAGGGCCTTCTTCACCTGGGCGAGCGACGGGTTGGTCATGACCGACTTCTCACCGGTCGCGCCGACGACCACGACGGTCGGGACGACCTGGTTGCCGTCGTTGACCGACTCGACGTACTGGGCGGAGGCCGGGTCCTGCTCGATGTTGATCTCGTCGTAGCCGATGCCCTCGCGGGTCAGCTGGCCCTTGAGACGGGTGCAGTAGCCGCACCAGGTGGTGCTGTACATCGTGACGCTGCCGGACATCGAGAGGGCTCCTTCGTGAGCGGGACGGGGCGTTGCCGTCTGGTCAACGCGCGTGACTGCCGGTCGATTCCCCGGCGCCCGTGACGGTAGCCGGTGTGGATGTGGGATCGGCTGATGATCGTCTCGGGCCTGTGGACAACCTGGCGCACGGTGTCGGTCCGATTTGCCAGGATGGGCGGAGCCGGGACACGGCGTCCGGCCCGGTCGAGCCGGCGGGCTGAGAGGATGGAGCCCATGCAGGAAGAGCTGATGATCGACGGCGGCTTCGGTGGGTACGGCGCTCGCCCGGGTGATCCGGACGCCGTGCTGGCCGGGCTCGATCCCGAGCAGCGGGCGGTCGCCACCGCGCTGCACGGGCCGGTCTGCGTGCTGGCCGGCGCGGGCACCGGCAAGACCCGGGCGATCACCCACCGGATCGCCTACGGGGTGCGCACCGGTGCCTTCCAGCCCCAGCAGGTGCTGGCCGTTACCTTCACCGCGCGGGCCGCCGGCGAGATGCGCGGCCGGTTGCGCCAGCTCGGCGCCGACGGCGTGCAGGCCCGCACGTTCCACGCCGCCGCGCTGCGCCAGCTGCAGTACTTCTGGCCCCGCGCGGTCGGCGGCGAGGTGCCCCGGCTGCTGGAGCGCAAGGTGCAGCTGGTTGCCGAGGCGGCCGGCCGCAGCGGGCTGCGCGTGCAGCGCACCGAGCTGCGCGACCTGACCAGCGAGATCGAGTGGGCCAAGGTCACCCAGATCGTGCCGGACGACTATCCGGTCGCGGTGCTCAAGGCCGGCCGCGAGGCCCCGCGCGACCCGGCCGAGATCGCCCGGGTCTACGCGACCTACGAGCAGACCAAGCGCGACCGCAACGTCATCGACTTCGAGGACGTGCTGCTGCTGACCGCCGCCATCCTGGAGGACCGCCCGGAGATCGCCGAGCAGGTCAGGGCCCAGTACCGGCACTTCACGGTGGACGAGTACCAGGACGTCTCGCCGCTGCAGCAGCGGCTGCTTGACCAGTGGACCGGTGCCGCCGTCGGCGCCGGGGCCGGGCTGTGCGTGGTCGGCGACGCCAGCCAGACCATCTACTCCTTCACCGGCGCCACCCCCGACTACCTGCTGAACTTCCGCACCAGGCATCCGGACGCGACGGTGGTCAAGCTGGTCCGCGACTACCGCTCCACCCCGCAGGTGGTGCACCTGGCCAACGGACTGCTGGCCCAGGCCCGGGGGGCGGCGGCCCGGCACCGGCTGGAGCTGGTCTCGCAGCGCCCGGCCGGCCCCGAGCCGGTCTACACCGAGTACCCGGACGAGCCCGCCGAGGCCGAGGGCACCGCCCGCCGGATCGGCGAGCTGCTGGCCGAAGGGGTGCGGGCCAGCGAGATCGCGGTGCTGTTCCGTACCAACGGCCAGTCCGAGGTCTATGAGCAGGCGCTGGCCGACCTCGGCATCTCCTATCAGCTCAAGGGCGCCGAGCGGTTCTTCGAGCGGCCGGAGGTCCGGGAGGCCGGGCTGCTGCTGCGCGGCGCCGCCCGGGCCGTCGGCGATCCGCTGACCGCCGACGCGCCGGACCTGGCCGCCCAGGTCCGCGCGGTGCTCGCCACCCGGGGCTTCACCCCGGTGCCGCCGGCCGGCTCCGGAGCGGTGCGCGAGCGCTGGGAGTCGCTGGCCGCGCTGGTCCGGCTGGCCGAGGACTTCGAGGCCGGGCGGAGCGCTGCCGGCGAGCCGGCCGACCTCGCCGCCTATGTCGCGGAGCTGGACGCCCGGGCCGCCGCCCAGCACGCGCCCGCGGTCGAGGGGGTGACATTGGCCTCACTGCACGCGGCCAAGGGCCTGGAGTGGGACGCGGTCTTCCTGGTCGGCCTGACCGAGGGCACCCTGCCGATCATCTACGCCAAGACCGACGAGCAGTTGGAGGAGGAGCGCCGACTGCTCTACGTCGGGGTCACCCGGGCGCGGGCGCACCTCGGGCTCTCCTGGGCGCTGGCCCGCTCGCCGGGCGGCCGGGCGAGCCGCAAGCCCAGCCGGTTCATGGACGGGTTGCGCCCGGGATCCGCCGCCGGTGGCGGGCGCGCCGGCGGGCGTGGCGGCGCGGAGGGCGGGGCGGAGCGCTCCGCGGGCCGGCGCGCGCCTCGCGGGCCGGTCAAGTGCCGGGTCTGCGGGCGCACGCTGACCGAGGCGGTGGAGCGCAAGCTGCGCCGCTGCGAGGACTGCCCGTCGGCCATGGACGAGGGCCTCTACGAGCGGCTGCGCGAGTGGCGGTCCTGCCGGGCCAAGGAGCAGGCGGTGCCGGCCTATGTGATCTTCACCGACGCCACCCTGATGGCGATCGCCGAGGACACGCCCTCGAATGTCGCGGAACTGTCCCGGATCTCCGGGGTCGGCGCCCTCAAGCTGGACAAGTACGGGGCGGACGTGCTGTCGTTGTGTGCGGGGGAGGACCCCGAGGTGGAGCGGGCCGCTGAGCCGGACGACCCCTCGGCGGAGGTCGATGCAGACCTCACTGAGGATGAGTCCGGAAACTCGCCGGAAAAATAGTTTGCGCGCTGTGCGTGAAGCGCAATAGCCTGCCGGAGCGGTCAAGGGGACGCGACCGCGAAGCCACTCGGGACCTGTCCTGACCAGGCTTTCCCCTGCTGCACCATGGCACGAACAGCACCACCCTGCACCATCTCCGCCACGGCGGGGCAGCTGGACCGACAGACATCCGAACACCGGAGCCCGGGGGACTGGGCACCGCGAGACGCCGAGAGGAGGCGAGCACAGTGGGAACGAAGCAGATGATCACCAAACTGACTGGCCAGACCGTTGTTGCCGCTTCCCTGCGTCCCTCCACCACCGCTGTCGCGGGTGGAGTCTCGCTGGTTGCCGGTTCCCTCGGTCTGAGTGTCGGTACCGGTCTGTCCCTCGGCTGGGCCGCGGGTTCCGTCGACTGCTCGCGCGGCATGCGTGGCGGACGACCGACCGAGGCACCGAAGGCGGTGGATGCGGCGGCCAAGCATGGCGCCTATCTGCAGGTCATCGGTGCCGTAGCCGAGCAGCAGGATGAGCAGCTGATCAACCAGGCCGAGGCCGCCTTTATCGGCGCCGAAGCCGCCCGGATCCGGGCCTTCCGCGGGCCTGAACCCTGGAGAGAGCGAACCTGAGCACCCTCAGGTCGGCACTTTTCCAGGGCCGCGGAACCCGTCAACCGGGATCCGCGGCCCTTCTGTTTGTCCGGTACGACCGACAACCCAGGCCCCTCGGGGCCTCCGGCCCAGCCCGACCAGTCAGCTGGACCGGAACCGAATCAAGACGAGGAAGACGCCACCAGTGTCCACGGTCATCACACCGCCCCTCCCGTCCGTACCGCCGACAACGCCGACCACGGCTCCGCTCGTACCTCCCCCTCCTCTGGAAGGCTCTCTCATGCAGCTCACCTCGATCGACGAAGCCGACGCCCTCGGTGCCACCATCCCCTGCCGCTCCTTCGACCCCGAGGTCTTCTTCGCCGAGACCCCGGCCGACGTGGAGTACGCCAAGTCCCTCTGCGGCACCTGCCCGGTCAAGGAGGCCTGTCTGGCCGGCGCCCTCGACCGGCGTGAGCCCTGGGGCGTCTGGGGTGGCGAGCTCTTCGTCCAGGGCGTCGTGGTAGCCCGCAAGCGGCCCCGTGGCCGCCCGCGCAAGAACGAGGTCATGGCATGAACCCCGGGCTCGGAGCAGCGGTAGTCCACCGGGAATGCCCCCCGGCGGACGGCGCACTGCGCCACTCCGTGCGCACGGCCCTTGCCCAGGCCGATGCCGCGACCCAGACCACCTACCCGACGACGCACCACGAGCAGGACCACGACATGGCGATCACCGCAGGGCCCAGCGCCCGCGCCGAGCAGACCAACGAACTCTCGTTCCAGAACAGGACCCTTGAGATGCATCTACTGCAGGAAAACCTGGCCCGTGCCCATATGCAAGAACGCCTCCACGAGGCCGAGGACCAACGCCTGGCGCTGACGGCGCAGCGGGTGGCACGGCTGCGCCGCAAGGCGGAGCGCGCCTCGCTGCGGGCCCGCAAGGCGCTGGCCAGCGCGGTGCTCTGAGCACCCGTCAGCCGTTCGTAGTCTCGGACACGCCGATGCCCCGACCACCCCGCCGGAGGGGGTGGCCGGGGCATCGGCGCGTCCGGGCCGCAATCCGGCCGCACTCGGGCCGCATGCGGCCGGGCGCGGCCGGTCGGGAACCACCGGGCGGGCGCGGCCCTGGAGCGCCCGGCCGGCAGGTGGTTGCCGTGCTCAGTCCTGCTCGGCGAAGCCGGGCAGCCAGTCCAGCATCTCGGCCCGGAACGGCGCCTGGGCGCCGAGCTGGCAGAGCACCCCGATGGTGCTCAGCGTGACCCGGTGGATCAGCAGGTAGTCCGGCGGCAGGTTGAGCTGCTTGCCGAGGTTGGAGGCGGGCGAGCGGGGGTCGGCGATCCGGGCCGCCTGGGCGCGCATCCAGGCCCGGGTGAAGTGGAAGTGCTCCACCGCGGCCGGCTCGATGATCGGGCGCAGGTAGTCGAGCACCGCGTCCGGGTCCAGCTCGATGGTGGGCTTGACGAAGCCCTCGGCGCGCAGCATCTCCAGCACCCCCACCGCGTCGCCGGCCAGCGCCATCCGCAGCGAGTCGCCGATCGGCCGGGGCAGTCCGCCGGGCAGCCGGTCGACCGTGCCGAAGTCCAGCACCCCGAGGCGCCAGTTCTCGGCGGGCCCGTCGTTCTTCAGCAGCCGGAAGTTGCCGGGGTGCGGATCGGCGTGCAGCAGCCCGGTGCGGGCCGGACCGGCGAACAGGAAGCGGGCCAGCAGCTGCCCGGCCCGGTCGCGCTCGATCTGGCTGCCTCCCGAGATCACCTCGGCCAGCGGGGTGCCGTCCAGCCACTCGGTGACCAGCACCTGGTCGGCCTGGGCCACCACGGCGGGCACCACGATGTCCGGGTCGGTGGCGAACTCGTCGGCGTGCACCTGCTGGGCCTCGGCCTCCAGGGCGTAGTCCAGCTCCTCGGTGACCCGCTCCCGCAGCTCGCTGATCAGCGGCTTGATGTCCAGCCCCGGGATCAGCGGCCCGACCAGCCAGGCCACCCGGCTGAGCTGGCCCAGATCGGAGAGCAGCGCCTCGCCCGCCCCCGGATACTGCACCTTGACCGCAACCGTGCGGCCGTCCTGCCAGACCGCCTTGTGCACCTGGCCGATCGAGGCAGCGGCAGCCGGCCGGTCGTCGAAGCTGCGGAAGTTGGCCCGCCAGTCCTTGCCCATGCGCTCGGCCAGCGCGGCGTGCACCCGGGCGGCGGGCATCGGCGGCGCGGCGTCCTGAAGCTTCGTCAGGGCGGCCCGGTAGGGGCCCGCGACCTCCTCCGGCAGGGCGGCCTCGAAGACCGACAGCACCTGCCCGAACTTCATCGCCCCGCCCTTGAGCTCCCCGAGGACCTTGAAGAGCTGGTCGGCGGTGGCCTGCTGGAGCTCGGCGGTGACGGCCTCCGCGGAGCGTCCGCCGATCCGCTTGCCCAGGCCAAGGGTGGCCCGCCCCGCGATCCCCAAGGGCAGTGCGGCGAGCCGTGCGGTGCGGGTCATAGCCTTGCGCGGAAGATCGCTCACCCGGGCCTCCCAATCCTGCCACCCTGTGCGGGCCTGCCGTTGGCAGCTCCTCGCGGGGCCGCCGATGACCGGGGACGGCGGTCACTAGGCCATTGTGCCCGTTCCCTCCGGCGGCTCGGCCAGGGCCCGGCCCGCGCCGACCACACCCGTCGGCGCCGCCGCAGCGGGGCTCGGCCGGTCAGGGCCAGACGATCGGGCGCGAGCTGGACCCGCCGGCTCGGCGGTAGCCCGGTCGGCACCTGATCGACCGCGCCCGCCCCCGTCGGCGGGGCTCGGCCGGTCAGGGCCAGAAGCAGCCGCACTCCAGATGCGGGGAGAGCCGCAGCCGGCGGGCCATGCCGTCCGCCGCCGAGATCTCGCACCAGCCGTCGATACTGGGCGGCCGCTCCCCGTCGAGCAGCAGCAGCGCGTGCAGGGCGGCGAGCCCGGCCACCGCGGTGGCCAACGCGCCGTCACAGGCGGGCTCCCTGGCCCGCCCCGGCCCCTCGGCGGCGAGCTGGGACAGCAGCCGGGGCCAGCCGGAATCCTGATCGGTGCGACTGAGCACCAGGCAGCCGCCGCAGGCGGAGGCACCGGGCAGCACCAGGGGACCGACCACCCCGAGATGCTCCACCACCCCGACGTACAGGTGCGGGATGCCGGCCCGCATCAGCTCCCGGGCGGCGGCCGCGCTGCCGGCGAACGCCCCGCTGCCGTCCCGCGGCGCGAACACCACCAGATCGGGGACCGGCCGGCCGGCACCCGCGAGCTCGACCGGGCCCTCGGGCGCCGGCACCCGGCCGGCGGCGCGCTGAACCGCCTCGCGCGCCGCGGTGGCCCGAGGTCGACCGATCTCACGGACCGTCAACCCGCCGGGCGCGCAGTCCCCGGCGGCCACCCGGCCCTCGTCCAGCACCTCGACCGAGCCGACCCCGGCCGCCGCCAGGGTGGTCGCCAGCGCGGCCCCGACCCGCCCGGCGCCGCGCACCTCGACCCGCCGCCCGGACCGCCGCCCCAGCACCCCCGCGCCCTGCCCCGGCCCGGGATGGAGCAGCGAGAGCGACGCCAGATCGGGCCCGAGCTGGTCCCGCCGGCTCGGCGGCAGCCCGGCCAGTGCCCGATCGACCGCGCCCGCGTCGTCCAGCAGGCCGGTCTCGGCCAGCGAGTGCAGGGTCTGTTCGACTGCGGAGGGCTCAAGCCCGAGATCGCGCGCGGCGGCGGTGACGGCGGCGGCGTCACGCTCCCCGTCGAGCAGCGCCAGGAAGGCGCAGAATCGCTCATCGGCCCGGGAGACCAGCTGGGCCCGGTCGGGAAGCGTGCCGAACTGCAAGGTCTCCTGGTCACGCCAGGTGCGGGAGAGCGCGGACTTGAGCACGGGACGCATCGGACACTCCGCTCCGGAATCGGTCGACTTCACTTAGTGAGGTCATCCTGCTCCGATTCCGTCCGTCCACCAAGCGCGTTATCCACAGGCTGGGGATGATGATCCGATCGGAGGCGCGGGCCAAGGCGGTACTTTCCGGTCGATTGGGTCGAAGAATTCGGCCGAGGCACCGGACTTCTGTCACAGACAGCCGGTAACGTCGTGTGCCATGGCAGCCGAACGGGACTCCAAGCCCTCGGCGTCGCCTCGGCGTGCCCGGGCAGCTGCCGGGTCACGGCTCGCGACGCCCGGTTCGCGCGGGCGGCCGGCGCCCCCGGCGACGGGAGAGGAGCCGCCCCCCGCACAGGCTCCGCCGCCGCAGCCCCCCGGCCAGCCCGGCCAGGTCGAGGTCCGCCGCAGCGCCCGCCGCAGCCGCACCGTCTCCGCCTACCGCGAGGGCGACCGCACGATCGTGCTGATCCCGGCAAGGATGTCGGTGGCCGAGGAGCAGCGCTGGGTGGCCCAGATGCTCGACCGGCTGGCCGCCCAGGAGAGCCGCCGAGCCCTCGGCGACGACGCCCTGGCCGAGCGCGCCGAGCGGCTGTCCGTCGACTACCTCGACGGCCGGGCCCGCCCCGACCAGGTCCGCTGGGTCACCAACCAGAACTCCCGCTGGGGCTCCTGCACCCCCAGCGAACGCTCCATCAGGCTCTCCCACCGGCTCCAGGGCATGCCGGGATACGTGCTCGACTACGTGCTGCTGCACGAGCTGGCCCATCTGCTGGTGCCGGACCACGGCCCGAACTTCTGGGCCCTGCTGGAGGCCTATCCGCGCACCGAGCGGGCCCGAGGCTATCTGGAGGGGGTGGCCTCCGCCGCCCGGCTGCCGCACATCCCGGGGGCCCGTGGCACGGGCGAGCCCGAGGTGTGCGGCTGAGCGACCGCACAGGCGCCACCAGCCCCACAAGCGTGACCTGCTGCGCAAGCCTGAGCAGCCGCGCAAGTCAGACGGGCGGCACAAGCCTGAGCAGCCGTCCCAGGGGCCGTCAGCCGATCAGCTCGCGGGCCAGCCCGACGAGCCGCCGCACCGAGTCGTCGGTCAGCTCGGGCAGCTCGTCCCAACCGAACCAGCGCAGGTCCAGCGACTCCTCGCTGATCAGCTCCCGGGCCCCGGCGGGGGCCAGCGCCAGGTACTGCACGTCCAGATGGGTGTTGGCCGGGCGGTCCTTGCCGGTGCAGTGCACCTCGTGCCGGTCCAGCTGGACCGGCACCGGCCGACCGCCGGGCGTGCCGTCGGCGGAGAGCAGCGCCAGCCCCGCGATCCCGGACTCCTCGGTGGCCTCGCGCAGTGCGGCGGCCCCCAGGGTGGCGTCCGCAGGCTCGCAGTGCCCGCCCATCTGCAGCCAGAGCCCGACCTTCGGATGGAGGGTCAGCAGCACCCGGCCGGCCGCCGGGTCCACCACCAGCGCGCTGGCGGTGATGTGTGCGGGCAGGCAGGACTTGTACAGCCCGTCCTGATGGGCCGCCAGGTGCGCCAGGTAGTCCCGGCGGAGCCCCTCCTGCGCGGCATCGGCGGGCGCCCAGGCGTCGAGCACCCGGACGGCGTCGGCGTGCGTCATGCCTCGGGGCCGTCCTTCTTCTCGTCCTGCTCGTCCTCATCCGTCTGCGTCTGATCCGTCTGAGCCGTCTTGCCCGGCTCCGCGCCGCCGCCCGCCGCCTCGCCGAGCAGCCGCTCGATCGCGTCGAAGTCCAGTCCGTCCGCGCCGGGCTCGGCGTCGCCCCGGTGCACGAAGCCGTCCGGGTCGTCCAGGTCGGCGGCGGTGGGCAGCATGTCGGGGTGCTGCCAGAGGGCGTCCCGGCCCTCGATGCCGCGGGCGTCGGCCAGCGAGGCCCACAGCCGGGAGGCGTCGCGCAGTCGGCGCGGGCGCAGCTCCAGGCCGACCAGGGTGGCGAAGGTCTGCTCGGCCGGGCCACCGGTGGCCCGGCGGCGGCGCAGCGTCTCGCGCAGTGCCGAGGACTGCGGCAGGTGCGGCTCGGCGGCGGCGTGCACCACCGCGTCCACCCAGCCCTCGACCAGTGCCAGCGCCGTCTCCAGGCGGGCCAGTGCGGCCTTCTGCTCGGGGGTGTCCTCGGGCTGGAGCATGCCGCCGGAGAGCGCCTCCTGAAGGGCCTCGGGGTTCTCCAGGTCGAGGCGGCCCATCATCTCCTCCATCCGGGAGGTGTCCACCTTGATGCCCCGGGCGTAGGCGTGGACGGCGCCGAACAGGTGGGCCCGCAGCCACGGCACATGGGTGAACAGCCGCTGGTGGGCGGCTTCGCGCAGGGCCAGGTAGAGCCGCACCTCGTCGGCGGGGACGCTCAGCCCCTCGCCGAACTCGGCGATGTTCTGCGGCAGCAGTGCCGCCTTGCCGGCCGGGGCCAGCGGCAGACCGATGTCGGTGGAGCCGAGCACCTCGGCGGCCAGCGCGCCGAGCGCCTGGCCGATCTGGGTGCCGAACATGGCGCCGCCCATCGAGCGCATCACGCCCATCAGCGGGCCGGCCATGGCCTGCATCTCCTCGGGCAGCACGCCGCCCATGGCGTTGCCGACCCGCTCGGCGACCGGGTCGACCAGCTCCTGCCAGACCGGCAGGGTGGCCTCGATCCACTCGGCCCGGCTCCACGCCACCGCGCCGGCCGAGGAGGTCGGGAACTCGGTGGCGGAGTCCAGCCAGAGCTCGGCCAGCCGGACCGCCTCCTCGACCGCGGCGCGCTCGGCGGCGCCGACCGAGCGGTCCTTGCTGCGGCCCTCGGGCTGCTCGGCCACCACGGACTGCCGGGCGATGTCCTTGGCCAGCTGCCAGTTCACCGGGCCGCCGTCGAACGACAGCATCTGGCCGAGCTGCTGGAAGGCGGCGCCCAGGTCGCCCGGGTTGAGGCCGCCCATCATGGCCGCGAACGGGTTGTCACCGGAACCGCCCTGGCCGCCCTGGCCGCCGGCGCCGCCGGCGCCGAACAACCCGCCGAACGGGTTGGCACCGCCGAAGCCGAACGGCGGCTGCGGCTGCTGCGGCTGGTTCGCGCCGGACTGGCCGCCGGACTCGCCGGACTTGTCGTTCTTGTCGCCGCCCTTGTCCTTGCCCTCCTCGGGCTCCTCGGGCGGGACACCGAATCCGAAGGGGAGGTCGCTCACTGGGTCCTCGATCTGGTCGGCCGTCACGCGCGGGTGCTGTGGCGGGAAAGCAGCTAGCAGGTCGGAGCGGGCACGCCCGCGCCGGGTGCGTCGCCGGGCCCGCTCCTCGGGCAGGATGGACGGTACGTGACACTCGTACGTACGCACATAAGCTAACCGTGGAGGATGGCCGGTGAGTTCCCCGTCTTCGGACGTTCGCTCTGGGCTGACCGGAGACGAGGAAGCCCAGGTAGTGCCCGGGTCCGCGTCCCCAGCCTACGGCGGCAGACCGCTCACCGTCGCCGTCACCGGTGCCGCGGGGGTGCTGGGCGGCCGGGTGGCCGCCCGGCTGGTGGCCTCGCCCGGGGTACGCAAGGTCCTGGCGATCGACGACCGCCGGGGCGAGACCGCCGGCGTGCAGTGGCGGGTGCTGGACGTACGCGATCCGGCGGTGGCCGAGCGGCTGCGCGGGGTGGACGTGGTGGTCCACCTGGCGATGGACCTCGGCATGGAATCGGACCCGCGGGTCCGCAGCGCCTACAACGTGCGCGGCGCCCAGACCGTGGTGACGGCCGCGGCGGCCGCCGGCGTGCAGCGGGTGGTGCTCTGCACCTCCGCGATGGTCTACGGCGCGCTGCCGGACAACGAGGTGCCGCTCGCCGAGGACTCCGAGCTGCGGGCCACCGAGGAGGCCAGCCTGGTCGGCGACCTGCTGGAGATCGAGCGGCTGGCCCGGCGGGCGCCGCGGGCCCACCCTGGCCTGCAGGTGACGGTGCTGCGGCCGGCCGTGGTGGTCGGGCCGGGCATCGACACCGTGCTGACCCGGCACTTCGAGGCGCCCCGGCTGCTGGTGGTGGCCGGCTCCCGGCCGTGCTGGCAGTTCTGCCACGTGGACGATCTGGCGGCCGCGCTGGAGTACGCGGCGCTCGGCCTGGTCGAGGGCGAGGTGACGGTCGGCTGCGACGGCTGGCTGGAGCAGGAGGAGGTGGAGGCGCTGTCCGGGATCCGCCGGATGGAGCTGCCCGCCTCGCTGGCCCTGGGCACCGCGGCCCGGCTGCACCGCCTGGGCCTGACCCCGGCGCCGGCCGGCGACCTGGCGTACACCATGTACCCGTGGGTGGTCTCCGGCAGCCGGCTGCACGAGGCCGGTTGGCGACCGCAGTACGGCAACGAGGAGGTGCTGGCCGAGTTGCTGGCCCAGGTCGCGGGCCGGCACGCGGTGGCCGGGCGGCGGCTCGGCGGCAAGGAGGCGGCCACCAGCCTGGGTGCGGCCGGCGCCACGGTGGCCCTGGTCGGCACGGCCGCACTGGTGCGCCGGGCCCGCAAGCGGCGCCGCTACTGAGGTCGGTCGGTTGTGCGGTCCGACAGTTGCCGGGTCGGGCCGCCGGTGGCCCATGATTGGGCCATGTCCGAGAACCACGACCCCATCCGCCTGCTGGCGATCCGTGAGACGCCGCTCTCCCTCGACGAGGTCTACGCGGCGGTCGGCGACGACGCGGCCGGCGGCACCACGGTCTTCGTCGGGACGGTCCGCGACCACGACGGCGGCAAGTCGGTGACCGCGCTGGAGTACAGCTGCCACCCGACCGCCGAGCGCGAGATGCGCCGGATCGCCGAGAAGGTGGTAGCCGACTTCCCGGTGCGGGCGCTGGCGGCGGTGCACCGGGTCGGGCGGCTGGAGATCAACGACGCCGCGGTGATCGTCGCGGTCTCCTGCCCGCACCGGGGCGAGGCCTTCGCCGCGGCCCGCAGGCTGATCGACGACCTCAAGCACGAGGTGCCGATCTGGAAGCACCAGATCTTCGCGGACGGCCAGGAGGAGTGGGTCGGCGCGGGCTCCTGCTGAGGGGCGCGGGCGGCCACCGGGGCGCCCGTCCGGCGCCGGGCGGGCGCCTGGCCCGGCCGGGCTACCCTGTTCGGCGGCAGCCGGGTAGATGAATCAGTCCACCGGGTGGCAGCGACAGGACCGCCGTAACCCGTATGGCGTCAGCGCCGTTCTCCGTCCGGCCGGTTAATGTGCTGATAGGCACGACGGAGCTGGGAGGACGGACATGGGAGCGCTGGCCTGGTTGGGGATCCCCGTCGGTGCGGGGGTACTGGCCCTGCTCTGGGCGGCCTGGGCCGCGCGGCCGCCGCGGGCCACCGGTGACGGCGCCTCGCTCGCCGAGCACCAGCGGTTCCTGGCCGCGATGGAGCGCAGCACCGGCAGCCACCAGGTCCCGGACCGCCAGGGCAGCTGACCCCGGAGCCCGCTGACCCGGCGGGCGCACGGCGGGCCCGGTCCCGTACTGTCGTGGCATGCCACGCCGCTCTGCGACGATGCTCGCCGCCACCCTGATGCTCATAGTGCTGCTCTGCGTCTCGGTCGTGTTCCACGTCCCGTACACCCAGCTGAGCCCGGGGCCGACCTACAACACGCTCGGTGCGCAGGACAAGTCCGGCACCCCGGTGATCTCCATCTCGGGCCACCAGACGTACCCGACCTCCGGCCATCTGAACATGACGACGGTGCAGGTCACCGGAGCCGACTACCAGCCCAGCCTGGTCTCGGTGGTGGTCGGCTGGCTGAGCAGCGACCAGCTGGTGGTGCCGCACAGCACCGTCTACCCGGCGGGGCAGACCGAGCAGCAGTCGCAGCAGCAGAACGCCGAGGACTTCGTCAACTCGCAGGACAGCGCCAAGACCGCCGCGCTGACCCAGCTCAGCATCCCGGTCGGCAAGGAGGTGATGGTCTCCTCGGTGGTGGCCGGCGGCCCCAGCGACGGCAAGCTGCACGCCGGCGACCGCATCGTCGCGGTGGACGGCACCCAGGTCACCGACGCCGCCCAGGTGGGCAAACTGGTCTCGCCGCACAAGCCGGGCGACACCGTGGTCTTCACCGTCGTCCCGCACGACAAGGACAGCGTGAACCCGAGCACGGCCGACCAGACCCAGGTCGCGATCACCACCACCAAGGCCCCCGACGCCGACCGGGCGATGGTCGGGATCGTGCCGGCCAACGGGCACAGCTACCCGTTCAAGGTGGACATCGGGCTGCAGGACGTCGGCGGGCCGAGCGCCGGGTTGATGTTCGCGCTCGGCATCGTGGACAAGCTCACCCCCACCGACCTGACCGGCGGCCGGTTCGTGGCCGGCACCGGGACGATCGACGACAGCGGCAAGGTGGGCCCGATCGGCGGCATCTCGATGAAGGTGATCGCCGCCCGCAACGCCGGGGCCCGCTACTTCTTCACCCCCAGCGACAACTGCGCCGAGGCGAGCCGGAACACCCCCGCCGGGCTGCGGTTGATCAAGGTGAACACCCTGGACGACGCGCTCAAGGCACTGGACCAGCTGCGGGCCGGCCAGGACGCGGCGCTGCCGTCCTGCTCGGCCCACTGACCGCGGGGCGCTAGGGCCTCAAGAGCCGGCCCTGGTCAGGCGAAGGTCGCCAGCAGCGCCTGGGTCAGCCCGGGCACCAGGTCGGGGCCGGTCAGCACCTCGCGCGGCAGGTCCTTCTCGCGCAGCCGCAGCGCGGTCTCCTTGCTGCCGTCGCGCAGCACCGCGGCGGTGATCCGCACCTCCTGGCGGTCCGGGTGGTGCGCCACCCAGTCGTTGAGCTTGGCCCCGCTGGTGCCGGCCGGCTTGGTCCGCTCGGCGTTCGGCGGCAGCATCAGCCGCTCCACCACCAGTGCGCAACCGGCCACACCGGGCGGCCAGGCGATGGTGCCGAGGAACTCGTCCAGCTCCATCCCGGCGGGCAGCTCGTCCTGCTCGACCGGGGTGAGCGAGCCGTCGTGCGACGCGTCCAGCCCCAGCTGCCGGGCCACCGCCGGGTTGCTGCGGCGCAGCTCGGCGCTGTCGACCAGGGCGAACAGGCGGGTGGGCCGGTCCCACCCGAGCGAGCCGACGTACTCGTCGATCTCCAGGGCGGCACGGGTGAGCGGGGTGGCGGCCGGCAGCAGGCCGGAACCGTCGGGGGTGAAGCTGGCATCGGACATGGCTCAATCCTCACATGCCGTCCGCGCTGCCGGGACGCACCGGGCCCGGCCCCTCGGGGCGCGGCCCGGGAACTCGGGAAAACCCTGATTAAGTTGCTCACAGGCGGGGCGCCGGGTTCGGTGGGCCCGCCGGACGAACCGCTCACAACAGCAGAGGTGCCCCCTTGGTCTTCCAGATGCCCGACCGCGGCGGACCGGCGTTCCGGCCGCGGGTCGGCCCGCCGTCCCGGCGCGCCAAGGTCCTGCTGCTGACGGTGGCCGCGCTGCTCGCGGTCTTCCTGGCGTTCGTGGTGTTCGCCGGCGTCTGGACGGACTGGCTCTGGTTCCGGTCCGTGCACTACTCCTCGGTCTACCGCACCCGGCTGGCCGTCGAGCTGGGGCTGTTCGGCGTGTTCGGGCTGGTGATGGCCGCGACCTGCGCGCTCAGCATGTGGCTGGCGTACCGGCTGCGGCCGCCGCTGTCGGCGATGTCGCCCGAGCAGCAGAACCTGGACCGCTACCGGATGGGCATCGTGCCCTACCGCCGCCGGCTGCTGCTGGGCGTCTCGCTGCTGATCGGCCTGGTCGCGGGCGGGGCGGCCGCCGGGCAGTGGCGGCTGTGGCTGCTGTGGACCAACGGCACGCCGTTCGGGGTGCGGGACAGCCAGTTCCACCTGGACGTGGCGTTCTACGCCTTCGACCTGCCGTGGTACCAGTTCCTGCTGGCCTTCGCGCTCAGCGTGGTGGTGGTCTCGGTGCTGGGCGCGCTGCTGGTGCACTACCTGTACGGGGGCCTGCGGCTGCAGGGGCCCGGGCGGCGGGCCAGCGCCGGGGCGCAGGGGCAGCTGGCGGTGCTGCTGGGGATCTTCGTGCTGCTGAAGGCGGTCGGCTACTGGCTGGACCGGTACGCGCTGGCGGTGAAGACCGGCGCCTACAAGGGCGTCGCCGGCTACACCGGGCTGCGCTACGTGGACGCCAACGCCTATCTGCCGGCCAAGACCATCCTGTGCTGCGTGGCGCTGATCTGCGCCGTGCTGTTCTTCCTCACGCCGGTGCGGCGCACCTGGGCGCCGGCACTGCTGGGCTTCGGCCTGATGGTGCTCTCCGCCGTGCTGATCGGCGGGCTCTACCCGGCGATCGTGCAGCAGTTCCAGGTGAAGCCCAACGAGCAGGCCAAGGAGACGCCGTACCTGCGGCAGAACATCGACGCCACCCGGCAGGCGTACGGCATCTCCGGCGTGCAGACCAGCCAGTCCGCCCCGGCCAAGTCCGCGGACGCCACCGCGCTGGCGCCGGACGCCGGGACGATCGCGGACATCCGGCTGCTCGATCCCAACATCGTCTCGCCGACCTTCCAGCAGGTGGAGCAGCAGCGCTCCTACTACGGCTTCCCGGGCACCCTGGACGTCGACCGCTACCCGACGGCCCAGGGCGGCGTGCAGGACACCGTGATCGGGGTGCGCGAGCTGGACCTGAGCGGGGTGCAGCAGCGCAACTGGATCAACGACCACTTCAAGTACACCCACGGCTACGGCGTGGTGGCCGCCAAGGGCAACCAGGTGGACGCCGGCGGCCAGCCGGTCTTCACCGAGTCCGGCCTGCCGGCCACCGGTGCGCTGGGCAGCTACCAGCAGCGGATCTACTACGGCGAGAAGACCACCGACTACGCCATCGTCGGCGGCACCAACAGCGAGATCGACTACACCTCGGACACCGGCCAGCAGACCTACCGCTACCAGGGCGACAGCGGGGTCTCGCTGGACGACCCGATCACCCGGGCCGCCTACGCGGTGGAGTTCGGCGAGCCGCAGCTCCTCTACTCGGGGGCGATCAGCGGCGGCGCCCGGGTGCTCTACGACCGCACCCCGGAGCAGCGGGTGGCCAAGGTCGCGCCCTGGCTGACCGTCGACGGCGACCCGTACCCCGTGGTGCAGAACGGCCGGCTGGTCTGGGTGCTGGACGGCTACACCACCTCGGACGGCTACCCGTTCTCCTCCAAGACCACGCTGGGCTCGGCCACCAGGGACTCGTTGAGCGGCAGCCGGGGCAGCGCGATCGGCGCCGACCAGGTCAACTACATCCGCAACTCGGTGAAGGCCACGGTGGACGCCTACACCGGCGCGGTGACGCTCTACCAGTGGGACGACCAGGACCCGGTGTTGAAGACCTGGATGAAGGCCTTCCCGGGCACGGTCGAGCCGCGCTCCGCGATCCCGGCCGGGCTGCTGCCGCATCTGCGGTACCCGCAGGACCTGTTCAAGGTGCAGCGCGACCTGCTGGGCATGTACCACATGACCGACCCGAACTCCTTCTTCAACGGGACGGACATCTGGCAGGTGCCGGCGGACCCGACCAACGACCGCGGCCAGGCGCAGCCGCCGTACTACCTGACCGTGCGGATGCCCGGCACCCAGAGCGCCGCCTTCTCGCTGACCAGCACCTTCGTGCCCAGCAAGCGGGAGAACCTGGCGGCCTTCATGGCGGTGGACTCCGATCCGGGGCCGGACTACGGGACGATCCGGATCCTCAAGGTGCCGAGCGACTCCGGCACCCCCGGGCCCAACCAGGTGCAGGCGAAGTTCAACTCCGATGGCAGCGCCGCCGTTTGGCTCAGCCAGGTGAAGAACGGCGGCGACTCCGAGGTGGAGTACGGCAATCTGCTGACCCTGCCGGTGGGCGGCGGATTCCTCAACGTGGAACCGGTGTACGTCAAGGCGCGCGGGGCCAAGTACCCGGTGCTGCAGAAGGTGTTGGCGGTGTACGGCACGGACACGGTGGCGTTCGAAGGCAGCCTGCACGATGCGCTGGCCGGGCTGTTCGACGGGAGCAGCGGCGGGGCCACCGGGGTGGCGCCGCCCGGCGGGGCCGGGGCTTCGGCGGGCTCCGGCGGCGGGTCGACCGCGCCGCCGACGGCAGCCGGCGGCGTCGACCCGGCGCTGCAGAAGGCGCTGGACGACATCCACAAGGCCTTCACGGACGGGCAGAACGCCTTCAAGGCGGGCGACTGGGCGGCGTTCGGCGCGGCCCAGAAGGCGATGCAGCAGGCGCTGGACGAGGCGACCGCCGCCGAGCACAAGACGCCGCCCGCGGCCTCGCCCTCGCCCACCGCCTCCGTGGCGCCGGCCAGTCCGGGGTCGGCCAGTCCGGCGCCGGCCGGCTCGGGGCCGGCGGCCGCACCGCCGCCGTCGGGCAGCCCCGGCCCGTCGGCCAGCCCCTCGCCGTAGCCGCTGAGCTGGGCCCTCGCGCTCCCGCCCCGACGGGTGGTGTGCGCGGGGGCCGTCGTGATCGTGCTATGGTTAACCCACAACGACGCGGGGTGGAGCAGCTCGGTAGCTCGCTGGGCTCATAACCCAGAGGTCGCAGGTTCAAATCCTGTCCCCGCTACTCAGGCCGAAGGCCCGGAGGTTTTCCTCCGGGCCTTCGGCGTTTTCCGGGTTCGTGACGTGTTCCGGCCCGTCGTGACGGCACCTCGGCTGTACCAGTCGTGTCGGCACCCCTTGACCGCCCATTTGGTCTAGTCCACTCTGAGTCCGGCCCCCGCCCTGCAGGCCCCCATACACCAGCAGGCCGGAGGTGCGTGCTCCATGCTCCCTGCCCCCACATCCGCATCCGCCGATCAAGGAGCTGACCCGTGCACCGAGCCGCCAGACAGATCCACGGTCAGGAGCCCCCTGGCAGACCCGCGCTCAGAGCCGCGTTGGCAGGCCTGGCGGCCTTCGCCGTCGCGGTGGGCGGCGCGGTGCTGCTCACCACCGGCAGCGCCGCCGGCGCCGACGCCGCCAACCTGCTGCAGAACCCCGGCTTCGAATCCGGCACCCTGGCCGGCTGGAGCTGTACCGCGGGCTCCGGCACCGTGGTCACCAGCCCGGTGCACAGCGGGAGTTACGCCCTGCGGGCGACCCCGGCCGGCAGCGACGACGCGCAGTGCACCCAGCAGGTCCCGGTGCTGCCCGACTCGACCTACACGCTGAGCGGTTGGGTCCAGGGCGACTACGTCTACCTGGGCGACAGCGGGACCGGCGCCACCGACACCTCCACCTGGAGCAGCAACTCCGCCTGGAACCAGCTGAAGACCAGCTTCACCACCGGCGCCGGCACCACCAGCGTCACCGTCTACCTGCACGGCTGGTACGGCACCGGCGCCTACGGCGCGGACGACCTGGTGCTCTCCGGCCCGGGCGGCACCGGCTCGCCGACCCCCACCACGGCACCGCCCACCACCCAGCCGCCGACCACGCCGCCGCCGACCACCCAGCCGCCCACCTCGCCGCCGCCCACCACCCCCGCCCCGGGCGGCAACAAGCACCTGCTGACCGGCTACTGGCAGGACTTCGACAACGGCGCCACCGACCAGCGGATCAGCGACGTCAACCCGGCCTACGACATCATCGCGGTGGCCTTCGCCAACGCCACCACCACGCCGGGCCAGATCGCGTTCAGCCTGGATCCGACGCTGTCGAGCAAGCTGGGCGGCTACACCGACGCCCAGTTCAAGGCGGACATCGCGGCCAAGCACGCGGCCGGCACGAAAGTGGTGCTCTCGGTCGGCGGCCAGAACGGCGCCGTCTCGGTGAGCGACTCCGCCTCCGCCGCCGACTTCGCGAGCAGCGCCTACGCGCTGATCCAGCAGTACGGCTTCGACGGCGTCGACATCGACCTGGAGAACGGCGTCAACTCCACCTACATGAGCCAGGCGCTGCACTCGCTGGCGAGCCGGGTGGGCAGCGGCTTCGTGCTCACCATGGCGCCGCAGACCATCGACATGCAGTCCACCGGGATGGAGTACTTCAAGCTGGCGCTGGCCGCCAAGGACATCCTGACCATCGTCAACACCCAGTACTACAACTCGGGTTCGATGAACGGATGTGACGGCAACGTCTACGCCGAGGGCAGTGAGAACTTCCTCACCGCACTGGCCTGCATCCAGCTCCAGGGCGGCCTGGCGCCCAGTCAGGTGGGGATCGGCGTGCCGGCCTCCACCAGCGCGGCGGGCAGCGGCTACGTCTCGCCGAGCGTGGTGGACAACGCGCTGGACTGCCTGGCGAGCGGCTCCACTTGCGGCTCCTTCAGGCCGCCCACCACCTGGCCGGGCATCGGCGGCGCGATGACCTGGTCGACCAACTGGGATGCCGGCAACGGCAATTCCATCGCGACCTCGGTCGGCGGCCACTTGCACGGCATGCCCTGACCGACGCACGGGGCCCCTCACCCGTATCTCTCACCCCCACGAAGAGAGAAGGAAGAGAACCGAATGCGCAGAAGCAGTCGCACGGCCTGGGCGGTGACCTCCGCGGCCGGACTCCTGCTGGGCGGCGCCCTCTCGGTGCTGGGCATGGCGCATGCCCAGGCCACCTCGGGCGCCCCGGCGGCCGTGCCCGGCAACACCACGGGCGCGCCGGCCACCTCGGGCGGCATGAAGGTCGCCTACTACGACCAGTGGTCGGTCTACCAGAACGCGTTCTACCCGAAGAACGTGGACACCACCGGTGAGGCCGGCAAACTCACGTATCTGCTCTACGACTTCGAGAACATCGACCCCGTCAACCTGACCTGCTTCGAGGCTGACTCGGCCGCCTCGCAGGACGAGAACGACCCCAACGCGGGTGACGGCGCCGGGGATTCGTATGCCGACTACGGCAAGACCTTCGCCAACGGCAACTCGGTGGACAACTCCACCGACACCTGGAACCAGCCGCTGGCCGGCAACTTCCACCAGCTGCAGGAGCTGAAGGCCAAGAACCCCAACCTCAAGGTGCTGCTGAGCATCGGCGGTTGGACCTACTCCAAGTACTTCTCGGACGCGGCGGCCACCGACGCCTCGCGCAAGAAGCTGGTCTCCTCCTGCATCGACATGTTCATCAAGGGCAACCTGCCGGTGCGCAACGGCTACGGCGGCACCGGCACCGCGGCCGGCATCTTCGACGGCTTCGACCTCGACTGGGAGTACCCGGGCGGCGGCGGCCACCTCGGCAACCACTCCTCGCCGAGCGACAAGCAGAACCTCACCGCGCTGCTCGCCGAGTTCCGCAGCGAGCTGAACGCCCAGGGCGCCACGGACGGCAAGGCCTATGCGCTCTCCGCGGCGCTGCCGGCCGGCCAGGACAAGATCTCCAACGTCGAGACCGACAAGATCGGCCAGTACCTGACGTTCGGCGACACCATGACCTATGACATGCACGGCGGCTGGGAGCCCACCGGGCCGACCAACCACCAGACCCCGCTCTACGACAACCCCGCCGACCCGTCCAACCCGATCGCCCCCGGCAGCTCCAAGTACTCGATCGACGAGGCGGTCAAGGCGTACACGGTCGGCGACCCGCAGTACGGCATCCCGGGCGGGTTCCCGGCCGGCAAGCTCAACATGGGCGACCCGTTCTACTACCGCGGCTGGACCGGCGTGCCGGCCGGCGGCAACCACGGGCTGTTCCAGACGGCCACCGGACCCGCGCCCGGCGCGGCGGACTCCGGCAACGTGGCCGGGGTCCGGATGTACAAGGAGCTGTCCGGCGTGGTGGACAACGCCGCCGACACCTTCTGGGATCCGGCCGCGCAGGCCGCGTACTTCTACGACGGCACGAACTTCTGGTCCGGCGAGGACCCGCAGTCGCTCCAGGCCAAGGCCGACTACCTGCACTGCAACGGCATGGGCGGCTCGTTCATGTTCTCCCTCTACGACGACCCGAGCGCGACGCTCTTCAACGACGCGGTGAACGACACCAACGGCTCGGCGGCCAACTGTCCGGCCCCGCCGACCAGCGCCCCGCCGACCACCGCGCCCCCGACCACCGCACCGCCCACCACGGCACCTCCGACCACCGCACCTCCGACCACCCAACCGCCCACCACCACCCCGCCTCCGCCGCCCGGCGGACCGGTGGTCAACGGCGGCTTCGAGACCGGCACGCCGGCCCCGTGGACCTGCACCGGCAACCTGGGAGCGGTGGTGAGCAGTCCGGTGCACTCCGGCTCGTACGCCCTGGCGGGCGCCGCCAGCGCTACGGATGACGCCCAGTGCTCGCAGACCATCACGGTCAAGACCAACACCACCTACACGCTCTCCGGTTGGGTGCGGGGCAACTACACCTACCTCGGGGTGACCGGCTCCGGCGCGGACACCTCGACTTGGACGAGTAGCCCCAACTGGAGCCAGCTGTCGACCAAGTTCACCACCGGCGCCTCGGTCACCTCGGTGACGATCTGGTTGCACGGCTGGTACGGCCAGGGCACCTACTACGCGGATGATGTCACTGTCGGGTGATGATCCGTGAGCTGACCGTCCACCAGGAGCTGTGCCATTGATAAGCGGTGGCACAGCTTCCGGTACTATGGGTACACGCTCGCACTATCACGCTTGCACAACGGGGGTTTGTGGGGCGCAAGTGTCGGGAAGTCGACAAAGCGCTGAAGCAATTCCCGCCGGCTTCGGTCCGGCCCGGCAAAAACGCGCGGGCAGGTGTACGCGGGTGTTCAGGTGATGCGACGATGGACCACATGGGGGACGGGGCACGGCTGTTGACTGGCCGTGAGTCGACGTGCGTCCCCGGCCGATGCCCAGGCATTCGGGGGGAGTGGGAGTCGGCATGAAGCTGATCGGCAGGAACCAGCCGGGCTCCGACGCCACCCGCTCGTCCGCCCTCGACGGCGCCACCGAGCCGCTCACCACGGACACCGAGACCGCCCCGGTGCCGGCCCAGCGCGGCCTGGCCCGCACCGGCTTCGGCCCGGAGAGCCTGGAACCGGTCCCGCTGCCCCAGGTCGGCGGCCGCTACCCGGCCCCGGCCGACCTCACCATGCCGGACCCGGCCGAACCGGGCGCCCCGGCCGTGCTGGACCCCACCGACCCGCAGAGCTTCGAGAACGAGCTCGCCGCCCGCGAGTCGGCCGCCCTGGAGCAGCGCCACCGGGCCGCCGCCGAGGCCGGCGACCCCAACGCGGCCAGCCAGCTGGGCGTCCTGCTGCTGCGCCGCGGCGACCTGGACGACGCCGAACCGCACCTGCGCAGCGCCGCCGCCGCCGGCCTGCGGGCCGCCGCCAACAACCTGGGAGTGCTGCTGCACCAGCGCGGCCACCGGGCCGAGGCCGGCCAGTGGTGGCGCCAGGCCGCGGTGGCCGGCAGCGCGCCGGCCGCCCACGCCCTCGGCCTCTTCCTGCGCGACCAGGGCGACGAGGAGGCCGCCGAGTACTGGCTGCACGTCGCCGCCGACCACGGCCACTCGCTCGGCGCCTACGCGCTGGGCGATCTGATGGAGCATCGGCGCGATGTGCGGGCCGAGCGCTGGTTCAAGCTGGCCGCCGACGCCGGCCACCGGGAGGCCGCCTACCGGCTGGCCCGGATGCGCGAGGCGGCCGGCGACAAGGAGAGCGCCGAGACCTGGTACCGCACGGCCGCGGTGCGCAGCCACGCCCGGGCGGCGCTGCGGCTCGGCGTGCTGGTCGAGCAGCGCGCCGACGGCGACCAGGCGCTGCGCGAGGAGGCGGCCCGCTGGTACCGGCAGTCGGCGCAGAACGGCGAGCCGCGCGCCGCCTGCGCGCTGGGCTTCCTGCTGCGGGACGCCGGCGACCTGCCGTCGGCCGCCGAGTGGTGGCAGGAGGCGGCCGAGGCCGGGGACGGCAACGCGGCCAACGCCCTGGGCGCGCTGCACGCCGGGCGCGGCGAGGACGGCGCCGCCGAGCGCTGGTACCGGGCCGCGCTGGAGGCCGGCGACCACAACGGCGCCTTCAACCTGGGCCTGCTCTGCGCCGGTGCCGGGCGGGACGCGCAGGCCGAGCAGTGGTACCGCCGGGCCGCCTACGCCGGCCACCGGGAGGCCTGCAACGCGCTGGCCGTGGTGCTGCTGCAGCGCGGCGACGAGGCGGGTGCCGTGCCCTGGTTCTCCAAGGCGGCCGAGGCCGGCAGCGTGGACGGCGCCTTCAACCTCGGTGTGCTGCACGCCGGCCGCGGCGAGCAGCAGCAGGCCCACGAGTGGTACGCCCGGGCGGCGGCCGGCGGGCACGGCGAGGCGGCCCTGCAGCTGGCGGTGGCCAAGGAGCAGCGCGGCGACCTGCCCGCCGCCATGGAGCGCTACCGGCAGGCGGCCGAGGGCGGCTCCGCCGAGGGCGCGTTCCGGCTGGCCTCGCTGCTGGACCGGCGCGGCGACGCCGGCGAGCAGGCCGAGCACTGGTACGCGGTGGCGGCCGACGCCGGGCACAGCCGGGCCCAGGTGCGGATGGGCGTGCGGGCGGCCGAGCGCGGCGCGCTGGAGATCGCCGAGAGCTGGTACCGGCGGGCCGCCGAATCCGGCAGCCGCAGCGCCGCGTTCAACCTGGGGCTGCTGCTGGCCCGTCAGGAGCGGGAGCCGGAGGCGATGCTCTGGTACACCCGGGCCGCCGACGCCGGGCACGGCCGGGCCGCGCTGCGGCTCGCCCTGCTGGCGCTGCGGCGGGGCGAGCCGGTGCAGGCGGAGAGCTGGTGCCGGCGGGCGGCCGACTACGGCCCGGCCGAGGTGGCCGAGCGGGCGGCTCGCCTACTGGACGCGCTGCACCCGGAAATGACGGCCTGACAGCTACTACGGGTCCTACACGCTCAGGCGGCGCAGGGCCTCCTGGTGCAGCAGGCCGTTGGAGGCCACCGCGTCGGCGCCGTTCGGTCCGTCGATGCCGTCCAGCCCGGTGAAGCGGCCGCCCGCCTCCTGCACCACGATGCACGGGGCGGCCATGTCCCACAGGCTCAGCTCCGGCTCGGCGGCGATGTCCACCGCGCCCTCGGCCAGCATCATGTACGACCAGAAGTCGCCGTACGCCCGGGTCCGCCAGCAGGCCCGGGTGAGGTCCAGGAACGGGTCCAGCCGGCCGCGCTCCTCCCAGCCGCTGAGCGAGGAGTAGGAGAGCGAGGCGTCCTCGATCCGGGACACCCCGGAGACGTGGATCCGCCCGGCCTTGGCCAGGCTGCGCCCGGCGTACGCGCCCAGCCCCTTGGCGGCCCACCAGCGCCGCTGCAGCGCGGGCGCCGAGACGATCCCGACCACGGGGTGCTGCTCGCCGTCCGGCCCCTCGTCGAGCAGCGCGATCAGGGTGGCCCAGACCGGCACGCCGCGGATGTAGTTCTTGGTCCCGTCGATCGGGTCGATCACCCAGCGCCGCGGCCCGGAGCCGACCAGTCCGAACTCCTCGCCGAGCACCGCGTCCCGCGGCCGGGCCCGCTGCAGCACCGAGCGGACCAGCTCCTCGGCGGCCTTGTCGGCGTCGCTCACCGGCGTCAGGTCGGGCTTGGTCTCGACCTTCAGGTCCAGCGCCCGGAAGCGCTCCAGGGTGACCGAGTCGGCCGAGTCGGCGAGCACGTGGGCGAGGCGGAGATCATCGTGGTAGTCGGCCATGGGTCGAACAGTACCGTCTCGTGTCCGGCGTCAGCGGGACCCGTTCAGCGTCCGGTCCCGCTCAACTTGAGGCCGACGGCGCCGGCGATGACCAGGGTGATGGAGACCAGCTTGAGGGTGGAGGTGGACTCGTCCAGCCAGATCATGCCGTAGACGGCGGTGCCGGCCGCGCCGATCCCGGTCCAGACGGCGTAGGCGCTGCCCACCGGGAGCTGCTTCAGCGAGAAGGTGAGCAGGCCGAAGCTGGCGAGCGCGAACAGCGCGAAGGCGATGGTCGGGGCGAGCCGGGTGAAGCCGTGGCTGAGCTTGAGGTTGACCGCGAACCCGGTCTCCAGCAAGCCGGCGAGGACCACCATGAGCCAGGCCATAGGGGGCGCCTCCTCGGATGATCAGCAGTTGGTCCTACTGTCACCCGAAGGGCTCGGTGGCGCTGCCCGCCACGCCGTCAGTCCTCCTCCCGGGCCTCCCGGGAGGCGAGCAGCCGACGCAGCGAGTAGAGCCGGGCGGGCTCGGCGTGGCCGTCGGCCACCCAGGCGTCCAGCGCGCAGTCCGGCTCGTCGTGGCTGCAGGCGCGCGGGCAGTCGACGGTACCGGGCTCCAGGTCGGGGAAGGCGAGGATCACCCGGGACGGGTCGATGTGCGAGAGGCCGAAGGACCGGAAGCCGGGCGTGTCGATCACCCAGCCCGAGTTCAGCGCCTGCTTGGAGCCCTCGCGCACCCCCGGCGGCGGGGGCAGCCGCAGCGCCAGCGCCGAGACCGTGGTGTGCCGGCCCCGGCCGGTGACCGCGTTGACGTCACCGGTGATCCGCTGGCGGTCCGGCACCAGGGCGTTCACCAGGGTGGTCTTGCCCACCCCGGAGTGCCCGATGAAGACGGTGGCGAGCCCGCGCAGATGCTCGCGGACCGCCTCGGCGCCGGCGGACTCCAACTCGTCCCGGCGGGTCACCACATGGGCGATGCCCAGCGGGGCGTAGGCCTCGAGCAGCGGCTCGGCGGGCGCCAGGTCGGACTTGGTGAGCACCAGCAGCGGCTCCATCCCGGCGTCGTAGGCCGCCACCAGGCAGCGGTCGATCAGCCGCGGCCGCGGCTCCGGGTTGGCCAGCGCGGAGACGATGGCCAGCTGGTCGGCGTTGGCCACCACGATCCGCTCGTAGGGGTCGTCGTCGTCCGCGGTGCGGCGCAGCACGGAGGTGCGCTCCTCGACCCGGACGATCCGGGCCAGCGTGTCGGGCTCACCCGACAGGTCGCCGACCAGGCTGACGTTGTCGCCCACCACGACGCCCTTGCGGCCCAGCTCACGGGCCTTCATGGCGGTGATCACCCGCTCCCGCTTGGTGCCGGGCTCGATCAGGCAGGTCAGGCGGCCGCGGTCGACGGTGAGCACCATCGCCTCGGCGGCGTCCTCGTGCTTGGGCCGGATCCGGGTCCGCGGCCGGGAGCCCCGGCGGGCCGGGCGGTTGCGGATGTCGTCCTCGTCGGCGTCTTTGCCGTAGCGGCGCATGGTGCCAATCCCCCGCTCAGCCGGCCGCCTGGCCGAGCAACTCGGCCCACATCGCCGGGAAGTCCGGCAGGGTCTTGGCGGTGGTGGCCACGTTCTCCACCAGCACCCCGGGCACGGCCAGGCCGAGCACCGCGGCGGCGGTGGCCAGCCGGTGGTCCTCGTAGGTGTGGAACACCCCGCCGTGCAGCCGGCGCGGGCGGATCCGCAGGCCGTCCGCGGTCTCGGTGACGTCGCCGCCCAGCTCGTTGATCTCCTTGGCCAGCGCGGCCAGCCGGTCGGTCTCGTGCAGCCGCAGGTGGGCGATGCCGGAGAGCACCGACTCGGAGTCGGCGAGCGCGGCCACGGCGGCGATCACCGGGGTCAGCTCGCCCACGTCGTGCAGGTCGGCCTCGATGCCGTGGATCTTGCCCGAGCCGGTGAACTCCAGGCCCTCGTCGACGAACTGGCAGCTGCCACCCATCCGGGTGAAGAGATCGCGCAGCTGGTCGCCGGGCTGCGTGGTGTGCCGGGGCCAGTCCCGCACGGTGACCCGGCCACCGGTGACCAGCGCGGCGGCGAAGAACGGCGCGGCGTTGGACAGGTCGGGCTCGACCACCAGGTCGCGGCCGAGCAGCGCACCCGGGGTGACCCGCCAGACGTCCGGCTCGCCGCCGTCCTCCGGCGCGTCCACCTGGACGCCGGCCAGGCGCAGCATGTCCACGGTCATCCGGATGTGCGGCAGCGAGGGGACCGGGCCGCCGGTGTTGCGGACCTCGACGCCCTGGTTGTAGCGCGCGCCGGAGAGCAGCAGGGCGCTGACGAACTGGGAGGAGGCCGAGGCGTCCAGCTCGACCACGCCGCCGTCCAGCGCGCCGGTGCCGTGCACGGTCAGCGGGAAGCCGCCGCGGCCGCCGTCCTCGATCCGGGCGCCCAGCGCGCGCAGCGAGTCGATCACGCCGTGCTGCGGGCGCTCGTACGAGCGCGGGTCGCCGTCGAAGTGCACCGGGCCGTCGGCCAGCACGGCCAGCGGGGGGAGGAAGCGCATCACGGTGCCGGCATTGCCCACGTCGATCCGGGCCGGGCCGGCGAACGTGCCGGTCGGGATGATCCGCCAGGCCTCGCCGCCGCCGACACCGCCGCAGTCGTTGTTCACCTGCTCCTCGATGCCGACCCCGAGGGCCCGCAGGCCGTCCGCCATCAGCTGCGAGTCGCGGCTGCGCAGCGGCCGCCGCACCCAGCCGGGCTCGGCGGCCAGCGCCGCCAGCACCAGCGCCCGGTTGGTGACGGACTTCGAACCGGGGATGGTGACGGTCGCGTCGACGGCGGTGGTCGCGATGGGGGCGGGCCACAGGGTGTCGGTCATGCGGTTCAGTCTAGGTGGGTGAGCTCGGCGAACAGCTCACCCGACCGCAGCGTGGACGCCGGCGAACCGTTTCGGCAGCGCCTCCGGCCGCCACCCGGACCGGTGTCGGGCTGCCTCGCGCACCGGTTCAGCGGCCGAGCAGCTGGCTGCCGCCGGCCAGCAGGCAGCAGAGCGCTATCACCAGGAACAGCGCCACCCAGAGCAGCCCGCCCACACCGGTGAGCCGGGCCAGCTGGTCGGCGTCCGAGTCGCGGGCTCCGCCCCGCCGGCGCTTGGCCTGCAGCTCCAGCACCGGCCGCACCCCGGCCAGCAGCAGGAACCACACCCCGAGGTAGGCGAAGCCCGCCTGCAACTGCTCGGTGCCCCACCAGGAGACCGCGAAGAAGGCGCCGCCGGTGACCAGCACGGTGAGCAGCCCGAAGGCGTTGCGCAGCCGGGGGAGCATCGCCGCCAGCAGCGCGGTGCAGAGCCAGAGCAGCGCCGTGATGTGCCCGAACGCGAGCAGGGTGGCCCCGCCCAGGCCGAGCAGCGGGGGCGCGGTGTAGCCGGCCGCGGCGGTCAGCACCATGCCGGGGCCGGTCGGCCGCCCGGAGGAGACGGTCAGCCCCGAGGTGTCCGAGTGCAACCGGATGCCGTGCAGCCGGCGCCCGGTGAGCAGCGCGGCCAGCCCGTGCCCGCCCTCGTGCGCGATGGTCACCACGTTGCGGCTGACCCGCCACACCGGGTGCGGCAGCATCGCCAGCAGCGCGCCGCCGGCGCAGACCAGCACCAGCCAGTGCTGCGGGGCCTGCTGGGTGCCCAGCACCCGCTGCCAGACGTCGCTGATGCCGTGGTTCATGATCGATCCCTGGGGTCGCGGCTGCCGGAGGAGAAAAGGCAGCCTCGCACGGCAAGACGGCACCGCGGTACCCACCGGTTGCTCAGACCGGCCGGTATTTGGGGGGCGGCGTCGCGACGCCACCCCCCAAATACCGGCCGGGAGGTGCCCCCATCGTCGGCGCCGCCCAGACTCGGCCCGGACGCCGCTCCTTCACCCACCCCCCAAATATCGGCCGGTCTAGGCTGACGGTATGTGCGGTCGATTCGCTGCCAGTACCCGGCCCGAGGACATCGTCGAGCTGTTCGACGTGCGCCAGTGGGACCCGGCCGAGACCATCGAGCCCAGCTGGAACGTGGCCCCCACCGACCCGGTGCTGGCCGTCCTTGAGCGGGTGCCCAAGGGCGGGCCGGAGCCGGTGCGCCAGCTGCGGCGGCTGCGCTGGGGGCTGGTCCCGGCCTGGTCGAAGACGCCGGAGACGGCGGTGAAGATGATCAACGCCCGGGCCGACACCGTGCACGAGAAGCCCGCCTACCGCCAGGCCTTCGCCTCCCGCCGCTGCCTGCTCCCGGTGGACGGCTACTACGAATGGCAGACCATCCAGCCCGAGTCGGGCAAGGGCAAGCCGCGCAAGGTGCCGTACTTCGTGCACCGGGCGGACGGCGCGCCGCTGGCGCTGGCCGGGCTCTACGAGTTCTGGCGGGACCGCTCCCGGCCGGCCGACGACGCGGGCGGCTGGCTGGTCACCTGCACCATCGTGACCACCGAGGCCGAGCCGCTGCTGGCCCCGATCCACGAGCGGATGCCGCTCTTCCTGCAGCCGGAGAGCTTCGACGCCTGGCTGGACCCGGCACTGGACGACTCGAACGAGGCCCGCTCGCTGCTGGTCGCACCGGAGCCCGGGCTGCTGCTGGCCCGGGAGATCGGCTCGGCGGTGGGCAGCATCCGCAACAACCATCCGGGGCTGGCCGAGCCGGTCACCGCCGAGGCCGAAGGGGCGCTGTTCTGATGGCCGACCGTGAGACGGTGGCGACCGACGCGGGCGATGCCGCGATCACCTGGCACCGCGCGGCGGGCCGGGCCCGGCTGGTGCTGGGCCTGGGGCACGGCGCCGGCGGCGGCATCGAGGCACCCGACCTGGTGGCGCTGGCCGCCGCGCTGCCCGCCCGGGGGGTGACGGTGGCGCTGGTGGAGCAGCCCTGGCGGGTGGCCGGCCGCAAGGTCGCTCCGGCTCCGAAGACGCTGGACACCGGCTGGCTCCCGGTGGCGCGGCGGCTGGCCGCCGAGGGGCTGCCGCTGGTGGTCGGCGGGCGCAGCGCGGGCGCCCGGGTGGCCTGCCGCACCGGCGCGGGCAGCGGGGCGGCGGCGGTGCTGGCGCTGGCCTTTCCGCTGCATCCACCGGGCAAGCCGGAGAAGTCCCGGGCCGAGGAACTGCTCGGAACCGGTCTGCCGACGCTGGTGGTCCAGGGGGAGAAGGACACCTTCGGCACCCCGGCGGAGTTCCCCGAGCTGCCGGCCGGGCACCGGCTGGCCGGGGTGCCGTTCGCCGGGCACGGCTTCGCGGTGCCCAAGAAGGCGTCGCTGAGCCAGCCGGAGGCGCTGGCCCTGGTGGTGCGTTCGGTGGCCGACTGGCTGGACGGCCTGGCGCTCTGAGGGTGGGCCGACGGCGGCCGACCTGCCATTGTGACGCCGCGCTGGAGTCGGCGGGGGAGCCGGTGGGCCGTTCGGGTGGTGTGCCGGACGGATCCGTGGGCCGCCGGGAATGCACGGGCGGTGCGCGGGGTTAATCCCATCGTCAGCAGGTGGTCAGGCGGAAAGGCAGCGCACATGGGTTCGATCGCGTGCCCCGAGCGGCCCGAGGAGCGGAACGCGGAGAGTGCGTTCCTCCCTTGGTCCGAGTGGGTTGTCGGGGGCGAGAAGTCCGTGAGCCCGATATCCTCGCTTTCGGGCGGGCCCGCGGTGGGTCGTGCCCGCAGTACCGAGGAGGTGGGTCCGGTCGTCGCGACCGAGGACGAGCCGCACGTGGGCCCCGGTGGGGCCGACTTCCCGGCCGGGTCGGAGCCGTCGGGCGGGGAACCGCTGACTGGAGACGAGCTGGCCGAGGCGATCGGCGAGGACACCTTCCGGGTGTCCTCCGACGAGACCGAGGAGGCCCGGCGCGCCCGCTTCGAGCGTGACGCGCTCGGCTACCTGGACCAGATGTACTCGGCCGCGCTGCGGATGACGCGCAACCCGGCCGACGCCGAGGACCTGCTCCAGGAGGCCTTCGCCAAGGCCTATGCCTCCTTCCACCAGTTCCGTGAGGGCACCAACCTCAAGGCCTGGCTGTACCGCATCCTGACCAACACCTTCATCAACTCGTACCGCAAGAAGCAGCGGGAGCCCCAGCGCACCGCGGCCGAGGAGATCGAGGACTGGCAGCTGGCCCGCGCCGAGTCGCACATGTCGACCGGTCTGCGCTCGGCCGAGACCCAGGCCCTCGATCACCTGCCGGACAGTGATGTGAAGGACGCCCTGCAGGCGATCCCGGAGGAGTTCCGCATCGCGGTCTACCTCGCGGACGTCGAGGGCTTCGCATACAAGGAGATCGCCGACATCATGGGCACCCCCATCGGTACGGTGATGTCCCGACTGCATCGTGGCCGCCGCCAGCTGCGCGGCATGTTGGAGGACTACGCCCGCGAGCGCGGGCTGGTCCCGGCCGGCAGCGGGGCTGGGCGCGAGGCGAAAGGCGCGGGCTCATGAGCTGCGGGAACCCGCATGAGACGGACTGCGGTGAGGTGCTCGACCACCTCTACGAGTTCCTCGACAACGAGATGGCCGAGGGTGACTGCGCCAAGCTGCGCGAGCACTTCGACGAGTGCTCGCCCTGCCTGGAGAAGTACGGCCTGGAGCAGGCCATCAAGGCCCTGATCAAGCGGTCCTGCGGCTGTGACGCCACCCCGGCGGATCTGCGGGCCAAGGTGCTGGCGCGGATCGACACCATCCGGGCCAGCCAGCGCGGCGGCGAGCCGGTGGCCGAGGTCGATCCGCAGGCGCCGGCCCATGGCGAGTCGGGTCTGCTGACGGCCGGTCAGGCGGCGACGCCCACCGAGTGAGCTGACGCCTGCCGAGTGAGAGGCGCCTCGAACCGGGGGCCCGGGAGCACACGCTCCCGGGCCCCCGTTCGTTCGTCTGTGCGCCCCTGCCGATGGTCCGATGGTCCGTCAGTTCGCTTGTGTCACCTGATCGGGTGAGTGTGGGCGGCGGCATGGCGGGTATCGCGCCATGCCGGGCATCGGCACCCCGGCCGCGCCCTATCCTCCGAGGATGAGTCCGGACCCTCCGAGCACGAGTCCGGTGAGGTGGGGAGGCTGAGATCGCTGACGATCGCGGGGGCCGCGCGCTCCCAGAGCGAACACCGGCGCCGCTGACCGCGCCCGCCCGCGGATACGTGCTGTTGGTACTGACCGGGGCGGGGGCCGTGCTGCTGCCGTTCCCGGTCAGCTGGACCGGGCCGGTGGACTGGCCCAGGGTCGCCCTGCTGGCCGGGCTGCACGCCTGCTGGGAGTCGTTCGCCCAGGGCGTGCCCTCCCCGTTCCGGCGCGGCCTCCACCGGCTCCGCGCCCTGCTGCGCCGCAGCGCGCCGCTCAGCGGACCGGAGCCCGTCCCGGGCCCGGGCAGCTTCCTGCCGGTGCTCTTCGCCGGGGTGCTGATGCTGCCGCCGGGCGCCGCGGCGCTGGTCGCGCTGCCCGCCATGGCCACCGGAGCCGAACCGGAGCGGCTGCGCCGGGCGTTCAACGCCGCCCAACTGGCCGTCGCCGCCTGGACCGCCGCCGTGCTGTTCCGCCGCCTCGACGGTCCCCGGCTGCTGCTCGGCGCCCGCTACCCGGCCGCGCTGCTCCCGGCGCTGGTCGCCGTGCTGGCGTTCTGCCTGGTCAACGGCGCCCTGGTGACCGGGGTCCGGCTGCTCGCCGAGCGCCGGGCCGACCGGCGCGGCCGCGCCGCGATCGCGCTGCCCGGCCCGGCGGCGCTGCTGCACGCCCTCGGGGGCCTGCTGATGGCGGTGCTCTGGCAGGGCCCGTACGGCGGCTTCGCCGCGGTGCTGGCGCTGCTGCCGCTCTCGGTCTCGGCCTGGGTGCTGGCCCAGGGGCAGCGGGAGTGGTCGGCGCACCGGGCCACCGTGGAGGCGCTGGTGCAGGCCGTGGAGATCAAGGACGCCTACACCCGCGGCCACAGCGAGCGGGTCGGCCGGGCCTCGGTGCTGATCGCCGGTCAGCTCGGCATGGCCGGCGAGCGGCTGCGCACCCTGCATTTCGCCGGCACCCTGCACGATGTCGGCAAGCTCGGGGTGGCCACCGAACTGCTGCGCAGGAACGGTCCGTTGACCGAGGCGGAGCGCCGGGCCGTCGAGGTGCACCCGGAGTACGGGCACGAGCTGGTGCGCGGCATCGACTTCCTCGGCGAGGCGCATGCCGCGATCCTGCACCACCACGAGCGGATGGACGGCCGCGGCTATCCGCACGGCCTGGCCGGCGACCGGATCCCCGAGTTCGCCCGGATCATCGCGGTCGCCGACGCCTTCGACTCGATGACCTCCACCCGCTCCTACCGGCGCGGCCGCCCGGTCGCCGAGGCGGTGGCCGAGCTGCGCCGGTGCGCCGGCAGCCAGTTCGACCCGGTGATGGTGGACGCCCTGGTCGCCGCGGTGGACCGGCACGGCTGGCAGCCGGTGCTGCCGGCCGCGGATCCGGCGGACGCCGACGTGCCGGACATCCCGCTCGGGGTGCCGGAACCGGCGCCCCGGGTGAGCGCCGGCGGCGGGCGGTGAGCCGGCCGCCGACCGGGCCGGCCCGCCTGGTGAGGAGCCGGTCGCTGACTGGGTCGTCCCGCTCGGCGGGGAGCCGGTCGCCGGCCGGGGCGTCTCGCTCGATGGGGAGCCGGTCGCCGGCCGGGTCGCCTTGCTCGCCGGGGAGCCGGTTGCTGACCGGCTCGCCCCGCCCGGTGGTGACGGGGGCGTCGCTGGTCCGTGCGGCCGCGCTGCTGCTGCTCGCGGCGGCCGTCGCCAAGCTGGTCGCCCGCGGCCTGGCCGAGCCCGAGGTGGCATGCAGCTTCGCCGCGCTGGTGACCGTCGGCGAGGCGGTGCGGGCCGGCGCGCCCGGCGAGCACGGGCAGGCGCCGCTGGGCGCGGCGGCCGGGCTGGCTTACGCGCTGCTCGGCCCGTTGCACGGGCTGCCCACCGGCCACGGGGTGCTGCAGGCGGTGGCGGTGACCGGGGTCGGCGCGCTGGCCGGCGCGCTGCTGCGGTCGGCCGGCCGGGCCGCCTGGCACCGCCGGCGCGGCGAGCGGCGGGCCACCGTGCCCAGGCCCCGCACCCCCGCCCGCCCGCACAGCCCGAGCCGCCCGCAGGCCCGCTCCCGGGACTGGCGCGCGGCCGCCTGCGGTGCGCTGCGCTGCCGGGTCCCGGCGGCGGTCGGCTGGGCCGATGGCGCGGCTCGCCGACTGCTCACCGTCGGGTTCGCCGCCATCCTGTTCCAGCCGCTCTACCTCAGCGGCGCGCTGGACCGGATGCCGCTGGCCGGCCCGGCCTACGGCGCGTTCCTGGTGCTGGTGGCCGCGCTGGTCGGCCTGGCCGACGCGGTGCTGGCGACCCTGCAGCAGCCGGGCGGCCGGTTCGGCGCCGTGCTGGAGGACCAGGTGCGCGCGCTGTGCGGGATCGGCTCGGCGATCGCCGCGACCGGCATGCTGGTCAGCCTGGCGGCCGGCGAGGTGGGCCTGTGGGCGCTGCCGGTGTTCTGCCTACCGCTGCTGCTCGCCCAGGCCTCGTTCCGGCGGGCCGCGGCGGTGCGCGCCACCTACGGCCAGACCATCGCCACCCTGGCCCGGGCCACCGAGGTGGCCGGCTACACCGCCCCGGGCCATGCCCGTCGGGTGGCCGACACCGCCTGCGCGCTCGGCCGTGAGCTGGGGCTGGGCACCCAGCAGCTCGCCCTGCTGGAGTACGCCGCGCTGATGCACGACATCGGCCAGCTCTCGCTGGTCGAGCCGGTGCGCGGCGGGGCCACCGCGGGCCTGCCGGAGCCCGACCAGCAGCGGATCGCCCGGCTGGGCAGCGAGGTGATCCGCTGCACCGGGGTGCCGATCCCGGTGGCCGAGCAGGTGGCGCGCTCGGCCGATCCGCTGACCGGCCCGGACGGCCGGGCCGACCGCACGCTGCCGCTGGCCGCGCGGATCATCCGGGTGGCCAACGCCCACGAGGACCTGGTCGGCCCGGCGGCGGACGACGCGGCGGCGCTGTCCGCCCTGCGCGACGGCGCGGGCCGGACCTACGACCCGGTGGTGGTGGCCGCCCTGGAAAGGCTGCGCGCGGCGGGCGTGGGCCGGTGCACGGTGGCGCGCACCGAGAGCGGGTGAACCCCGGTACGCTCGCCCGCGCCGAGCGGGAACCTCGTGCAGTGAGCGCACCCCGCTGCAGCCGTGGTTGGATGCGGTCATAGCGTGGAACTACCGGACCGGGGGCCCGCCGGCTCTCGGCTCCGGCCGACAGCGCAGCTCACCGGACATACCAGGAATCAGTAGGACTCAGCGGGACCGAGCGGACGGGCGGCAGGGCAACGTGAAGATCTTCCACCGGGCACGGCATCGGCCGTCCGCCACCTGGCGGCAGACGACCGACCGGGCCTTCACGCTGATCGGCGACGGGCGGTACGAGGATGCCGGTGCTCTTCTGGTGATGGCGGCCGACCTGGAGCCCTGGCTCTCCGACTCCTGGTTCAACCTGGCCCTGCTGCACAAGTTCCGCCGGGACTGGGAGCAGGCCCGGGTCGCGGGCCTGCGCGCGGTCGCGCTGCTCGACCGCGACCAGGGCGCCCCCGACTGGTGGAACCTGGGCATCACCGCCACCGCCCTGCAGGACTGGCCGCTGGCCCGCCGGGCCTGGCAGGCGTACGGGCTGAAGCTGCAAGGCGGCCCGGCCGCCGAGGGGCCGGTCCGCCTCGATCTGGGCACCACCCCGGTGCGGCTCTCCCCGGAGGGCGAGTCCGAGGTGGTCTGGGGCCGTAGACTGGATCCGGCCAGAGTGGAGGTGCTGTCCATCCCGCTGCCGTCCTCCGGCCGCCGCTGGGGCGAGGTGGTGCTGCACGACGGCGCCCCGCACGGCGAGCGGGTGGCGGGCGGGGCCGCGTTCCCGGTGTTCGACGAGATCGAGCTGTGGGCGCCGTCCCCGGTGCCGACCTATGTGGTGCTGCTGCAGGCCGCCACCGAGACGGACCGGGACGCCCTGGAGCGGCTGGTCGCCGAGGCGGGCTACGCGGCCGAGGACTGGACCTCCTCGGTGCGGCTGCTCTGCCGGGCCTGCTCGGAGAGCCGGATGGCCACCGACGACGGCTACACCGTGCACCACGACCCGCATGACGACGGCGACGCCGCGCATCCAGGGCACCTCAGCCACCTGAGCCAGGGCAGCGGGGCCGACGGCTGGCTGACCGAGCGGGAGTGCGGCATCGCCGCGCCCGCCGGGCTGGTCCGGCTGCTGCTGGACCGCTGGGTGGCGGCCTCCCCGACCACCCGGGCCTACCGGGACGTGGAAGAGGTCTGCTGACCGGGCCCCGTAGTCTTCAGGCCCTCCTCTAAGGTTGAGCACAGACCGAGCACGCGTTACAGGAGCGGACCGATGGCCGAGCAGCACGACGAGCACACCCATGAGCACCACGAGCCGGCCGTCCCGGCCAAGGTGATCGGCGAGGAGCCCGACCTGACCAAGGGCACCGCCCGCCCGATCACCGTGGTCGGCAATCCGGTGCTGCACCGCGAGTGCAAGGTCGTCACCGAGTTCGACGCCGACCTGGCCGCGCTGATCGACGACATGTTCGTCTCGATGTACGCGGCCGAGGGTGTCGGCCTGGCGGCCAATCAGATCGGCGTGGACGCCAAGGTGTTCGTCTACGACTGCCCGGACGACCAGAACGTGCGGCACATCGGGCACATCATCAACCCGGTGCTGGAGGAGCTCCCGGTCGGCCGCCGCCGCACCCTGGACGACGGCAACGAGGGCTGCCTGTCGGTGCCCACCGCCTACGCCGAGCTGCCCCGGCCCGACTACGCCGTGGTGGCCGGCCAGGACAAGGACGGCAACTCCATCCGGGTGGAGGGCACCGGCTTCTTCGCCCGCTGCCTGCAGCACGAGACCGACCACCTGAACGGCTACCTCTACATCGACCGGCTCTCCAAGCGGGCCCGCAAGGACGCGCTGCGGCAGATGGCCGAGGGCACCCCGCGGTACGCCACCGTGCCCAACGAGGCCTGACGAACCGCCAGGAAGGCTGCGGGACGCTGCGGTTGACCAGGCCGCCGTAAGTCGGGACCAGCGGACGGGCCGACCACCCACCGGGGTGGCCGGCCCGTTCCGCATTACGCCGTCGAGGTGATGAGGTGACCGTCAGAGCCCATCCGTGCAGCCGCACGTGCCGTGTCAGGGCGGCCGATTGCCAACCATGCTGACTATGGTTCGGGGCAGTCGAAGAGGCAACCATGCGCTACCTGAAACCAAAGGGACGGGATTCCCCTCATGTCCAGTCGTCTGGTGGGCGGCACCGCTGCCGCAGTCCTGTTGGCCGCTGCGAGCCTGACGGCGGTGGCCGCGCCCGCGGCTCGGGCCGGGACCGGCGGGAGCCGGACCGTCGACTACTACGGCTACCGGCTGCAGGTGCCGGCCGGGTGGCAGGTGGTCGACCTGGCGCAGGACCCGCGCGCCTGCGTCCGCTTCGACAAGAACACGGTCTACCTCGGCACCCCCGGTGCCGACGAGGACTGCCCGGCCCACCTGGTCGGACGCACCGACGCCGTGCTGGTCCAGCCGGTTCCGCACCCGAACGCGTTCAGCCCGGCCGCGCCGGTGGTCGCCCCGGGCACGGCGGTGCCGGCCGGGATCGTGGCCGAGGGCGCGCACGCGCATGAGATCCGGGTCCGACTACGCGGCACCGGCCTGCAGTTGACCGCGACGTATGGCAAGGACCCGGCGCAGGTGAATGGCATCCTGGCGGGCGCCACCGTGGTCGCCGGCGCGGCCCCCGCCCCGGCCGCGGCTCCGAGCCCGACGGCCAAGAGCGGCACCGCGACCGTGGCGCCCGACACCGACATCACCGGCAGCGCCTTCGACACCTGCTCCGCGCCGTCCGTCACGCAGCTGAACTCCTGGATGTCGGACCCCGACAACCCCTACCGGGGCGTCGGGTTCTACCTCGGTGGCAGCACCGCCTGCGCGGGCGGCAACGTCAGCCCGAGCTGGGTCTCCTCCCTGGCGACCTCGGGCTGGTCCTTTCTGCCGCTCTACGTCGCTCCCTCCGCCTCCGCCCTCCCGGGCGACCCGGCCGCCGCCCGCAGCCAGGGCGCGGCGGACGCGGCGGACGCCATCGGCAAGGCACAGGCGCTGGGCTTCGGAGCGGGCTCCGTGCTCTACAACGACCTGGAGGGCTACGACTCCAGCCTCTACCGGACCCAGGTGCTGAACTACCTGAGCGGCTGGAGCGACGAGGTGCGCGGCCAGGCCTTCCGGGCGGGCGCCTACGTCGGTGGTGACAGCGGCGTCCAGGACCTCGCCGCCAACTACGACAACACCGCGTACTCGGAGCCCGACGTGCTCTGGTCGGCGGCCTGGAGCACCCAGGCGGACACCTCCGACGCCGGCATGATGCTGAGCGCGTACGGCTCGAACTACTGGCCGGCCGGTCGCCGCGTCCACCAGTACTCCGGCAACGTCACGGAGACCTACGGCGGCGTCTCGGTGCAGATCGACGGCGACGCCGCCAGCGTCAACTCCTAGGCCTCCGGCAGCACCATGCGGGCCGGCCGGCGCTGGGCCCGGTGGATCTCCCACTGCGAGGTGGTGATGACGCTGCCCCCTGCCGGCCTCGGGCCGGCAGGGGGCAGCGGTGCTTCGGGCCAGGCCGCGGCGCCTCGGCCTAGAAGTCGTCGTCGAAGGCGACCGAGCCCTCGACGGCGACCTGGTAGGCGGAGACCCGGCGCTCGAAGAAGTTGGTCAGCTCCTGGACGTTCTGCAGCTCCATGAAGCCGAACGGGTTGGTGGAGCCGTAGCGGATCGGCATGCCCAGGCGGGCCAGGCGCTGGTCGGCGACCGCCTCCAGGTACTGCCGCATCGACTCGGTGTTCATCCCCGGCAGGCCGTCACCGCAGAGGTCCTGGGCGAACTGCAGCTCGGCCTCGACCGCCTGCTCCAGCATCTCGGTGACCTGCTGGGCCATCTTGTCGTCGAAGAGGTCGGGCTCCTCCTCGCGGACCGTGTCCACCACCGACATGGCGAAGTCCATGTGCATGGACTCGTCGCGGAACACCCAGTTGGTGCCGGTCGCCAGGCCGTGCAGCAGGCCGCGCGACCGGAACCAGTAGACGTAGGCGAAGGCGCCGTAGAAGAACAGGCCCTCCACGCAGGCCGCGAAGCAGATCAGGTTGAGCAGGAAGGCCCGGCGGTCCTCCTTGCTCTGCAGCGAATCGAGGTGGTCGACCGCGTTCATGTACGTGAAGCAGAACTGCGCCTTCTGGTGGATGGAGGGGATGTTCTCCACCGCCGCGAAGGCCGCCGCGCGGTCGTCCGGGTCGGGCAGGTAGGTGTCCAGCAGGGTCAGGTAGAACTGGACGTGCACCGCCTCCTCGAACAGCTGCCGGGAGAGGTAGAGCCGGGCCTCGGGGGAGTTGATGTGCTTGTAGAGGCTCAGCACCACGTTGTTGGCGACGATCGAGTCACCGGTGGCGAAGAAGGCGACCAGGCGGCCGATCAGGTGCCGCTCGCCCTCGCTCAGCTTGGCGAGGTCGGCGACGTCGGAGTGCAGGTCCACCTCCTCCACGGTCCAGGTGTTCTTGATCGCGTCCCGGTACCGGTCGTAGAACGACGGGTAGCGCATCGGACGCAGCGTCAGCTCGAAGCCGGGGTCGAGCAGCATCTTGCGATCGTCGGCGGTCACTGGCAGGCCTCGCAGGACTCGGGGTTCTCCAGGGAGCAGGCGATGGCGTCCTGCTCGGCCTGGGTCATGGTGGGGGTGCTCGCGGCGGAGCCGCCGAGCGACGGGGTCGGCGCGGCGGTGCGGGTGGCACCGGAGGCGGCCTGGGCGATCCGGGTGGCCGGGCGCGACCGCAGGTAGTAGGTGGTCTTCAGACCGACCTTCCAGGCGTACGCGTACATCGAGCTCAGCTTGCCGATGGTCGGCGCCGCCATGAACAGGTTCAGCGACTGGCTCTGGTCGATGTACGGCTGCCGGGCGGCGGCCAGGTCGATCAGGGCGCGCTGCGGCAGCTCCCAGGCGGTGCGGTACAGCGAACGCACCTCCTCGGGCAGCCAACTCAGCTCCTGCACCGAGCCGTTGGCGTCGCGCAGGGCGTCCCGGGTCTGCTGGTCCCAGACGCCCAGCTCCTTGAGGTCCTTCACCAGGTACGGGTTGACCTGCAGGAACTCGCCGGACAGGGTCTCGCGCTTGAACAGGTTGGAGACCTGCGGCTCGATGCACTCGTAGACGCCGGCGATCGAGGCGATGGTCGCGGTCGGGGCGATCGCCAGCAGCAGCGAGTTGCGCAGACCGGTCTCGGCGATCCGGGCCCGCAGTTCGGCCCAGCGGTCGGCCCACTGCTGGGTGGCGCCCCCGCTGTGCTGGTCTCCAAAGAAATGGTCGATGTGCAGCTGGCCACGGGCCGCGCGGGTCTCGCCGTACGCCTCGTGGCGGCCGAACTGCTCGGCCAGCTCGCTGGAACGCTGGTAGGCGGCGAGCATGACCCGCTCGGCGATCAGCGTGGACAGCTGCTTGGCCTCGGCGGAGTCGAAGCCCAGGCGCAGCTTGAAGAAGACGTCCTGAAGGCCCATCACACCCAGACCCACCGGCCGCCAGCGGGAGTTGGAGGCGCCGGCCTCCTTGGTCGGGTAGAAGTTGATGTCGATGACCCGGTCCAGGAAGGTCACGGCGGTGCGCACGGTGGCGTCCAGCCGCTCCCAGTCCATCGCGTTCAGCAGGTCGCCGGCCGACGCACCGTCAGCGAGGTGGGCGCCCAGGTTGATCGAGCCCAGGTTGCAGACCGCGGTCTCGGAGTCGTCGGTGACCTCCAGGATCTCGGTGCACAGGTTGGAGGAGTGCACCGTGCGGCCCGGCAGCGCGGTCTGGTTGGCGGCCCGGTTGGAGGCGTCCTTGAAGGTCATCCAGCCGTTGCCGGTCTGCGCCAGGGTGCGCATCATCCGGGCGTACAGGGTCTGCGCCGGGATGGTGCGGACGGCCTTGCCGGCCTGCTCGGCCTTCAGGTAGGCCTCGTCGAACTCCTCGCCCCACAGGTCGACCAGCTCCGGCACGTCGGCCGGGGAGAACAGCGACCAGTCCTGGTTGGCGTTCACCCGGCGCATGAACTCGTCCGGGATCCAGTGCGCCAGGTTGAGGTTGTGGGTCCGGCGGGCCTCCTCGCCGGTGTTGTCGCGCAGTTCGAGGAACTCCTCGATGTCCGCGTGCCAGGTCTCCAGGTAGACGCAGGCCGCGCCCTTGCGCCGGCCGCCCTGGTTGACCGCCGCCACCGAGGAGTCCAGGGTGCGCAGGAACGGCACGATGCCGTTGGACTTGCCGTTGGTGCCGCGGATCAGGCTGCCGCGCGAGCGGATCCGGCTGTAGGACAGGCCGATGCCGCCGGCGTGCTTGGAGAGCCGGGCGATCTGGGCGTAGCGCTCGTAGATCGAGTCCAGGTTGTCCAGCGGGGAGTCCAGCAGGTAGCAGCTGGACATCTGCGGGTGCCGGGTACCGGAGTTGAACAGCGTGGGGGAGCTGGTCAGGTATTCCAGACGGCTCATCAGGCGGTACAGCTCGGCGACCTCGGCCACCGACTGCTCGCTGTCGCCCACCGCGAGGCCGGCCGCCACCCGGAGCAGGAAGTACTGCGGGGTCTCGACCACCTTGCGGGTGATCGGGTGGCGCAGCAGGTAGCGGGACTGCACGGTGCGCAGCCCGAAGTACTCGAAGCGGTCGTCGCCCTTCGGGTCGACCAGCGCGTCGAAGGCGGCCGCGTGCTTGGCCACCAGGTCGGCGGTGGTGTCGCCGATCAGCCCCTCGGCGTGGCCGACGGCGACCGAGGCGGCGAACGAGACGGCGCCCTGGGAGGCGGCCTCGTCGGTGATCTCCTGGGCCAGCAGTCGGGCGGCCAGCTTCGAGTACTGGGGGTCCTCGGCGATCATCGAAGCGGCGGCGTCCACGGCCAGCCCGCGCAGCTCGGCGAAGTCCGAGCCGGCGTGGCGGCCGCGCAGCGCGGCGGCGGCGACGTGGCCGGGGTCCACCTGGGGGAGGTCGGCGCTCCGGTCGGTGAGGAGCCGCAGCAGCTCCGCACCGGGGTCGGACTGGGCGGCGTCGGCGAGCCCCTGTGAGGGCAGGGCAACTGAGGCGGCGACGGTCAAGGCGCACTCTCTCCTGTGACGGCGGACTGGGGGTGTCCGAGCTCACGGAGGCAGGGCAGGCCGACGCGCCGGATCGTCAGGCGCGCATCGCCCCCCTGGCCCACCCGCGAGGCCCGGACGGTGGAACAGTGCTTGCAAGGCCTTGGCGGGAAGGCCGGGTGGCACACCGTCGGCAGGCCCTCGGACTCGCGGGCAGGCGCCCGCACACCGCTGCGGGGCAGTCCCGGATTCGCACCAGGTTCCCCTGCGTCGACAGCGGAAGTGAGCATACATCTAGTGGCGGGTGAGGTTTGCAGGCCCAGATGTAGTGCCGTGGCCCGTGTCGGCCCGCTTGCCGAATGCGAGCGGACTGTGCTCGGCGCGCCCTAGGTACGGACGGTGTCGGCACGTACTAGAGTCATCCCTCGCCAAGGAGTCGAACTGGTTTTCGCGGGGGGTTGGACATGAGGCGTGACCGTTCTCCATCGGCCTGGCAGGGCCGCTCGGTCTGGCGACTGGCCCGATCGGCGGTGGCCGTGCTGGCGCTGCTCGGCGGTGTGCAGAGCGGGCTGGCCGGCACCGCGCAGGCGGCGACGGCGGCATCGCTGTGCACCTCTGCCAACGGCCCGTTCGCCACGGCCACCGTGGGCGGTGGTCTCTACCAGATCATGCCCGACGAGTGGAACTCGTCGGCCGAGGTCTGCATGAGCAGTGACGGCGGTGCCGACTTCACCGTCACCAGCAGTGCTCTCAGCAGCGCCACCAATGCCCAGGCCGGGGCGCCGGGGGCCTATGCGCGGATCTCCTACCTGCCGCGCGCCAACCAACTCCCCACCCCCGTGGCCACCATGGGCGACACCCTGACCAGCTGGCAGACCACCACCGGCGCCCCTGGGCAGTACGACGTGTCCTATGACATCTGGTACGCGGACACCGCCACCGGCTGCGGCCCGACCACGTCGCACGAGCTGATGATCTGGCTCAACCGGCAGCAGGGACCGGTCCCGCTGGGCAGCGCCGGCCCGCAGGTGACCCTCGGCGGTCGGGCCTACCAGGTCTACGAGTACCAGTCGGCGAGCACCGGCAAGCAGGTCATCAGCTACCTGATGACCAACCCGACCAGTTCGGTCTACGACCTCAACCTGCGCACCGTCACCGCCGACGCCGTGGTGCGCGGCTACGTGCCGGCCAACGGTGAACTCTGCTCGGTGCAGGCGGGCTTCGAGATCTGGAACGGTGGCGCGGGGCTGGCCACCAACTCCTTCTCCTACCAGCCGGCCGTCGGCCTGCCGACCGGCAATGTGACGTCCGGGGTCCCGGGCAAGTGCCTCGACGGCGGGGACAACGCGCCCGACCCCGCCGCGACCGCCCTGCCCGCCGACCTGTGGAGCTGCGCCACCACGGCCGGCCAGAGCTGGACGGTCGGCAACGACGGCACCGTCCAGGCGCTCGGCAAGTGCCTGGACGTCACCGGCGGCGCCACCACGCCCGGCACGCCGGTGGAGCTCTGGCCCTGCAACGGCCGCGGCTCGCAGGTGTGGGAGCAGAACGGCAGGACGCTGGTGAACCCGGAGTCCGGCCTCTGCCTCACCGACCCCTCGGCCTCGGCCGCGGACGGCACCCGGCTGGTCCTGTCGACCTGCGGCGCCGCCGGGCAGGACTGGCGCTACCCGTACGGCGGGCAGCCGATCTGGAGCTCGTTCACCAACAAGACCACCAACCTGTGCCTGAGCGGCGGGACCGACAGCCCCGCCTCGGTCTCCCTGCACGGCTGCACCTCCTCGCCCAGCCCGGCGCAGAACTGGCAGTTCGTCAACGACGGCACCCTGCGGGTCTCCACCGGTTCCTGCCTGGACGCCGGCAGCGCCGGGACCGACGGAAGCACCGTCCAGCTGGCCCCGTGCTCCGGCGCGGCCACCCAGCAGTGGCTGCTGTCGCCGGACGGCTACCTGCAGAACCCCGGCTCCGGCAAGTGCCTGGACGACCCGCGCTCCACCGCCGTCCCGGGCACCCCGCTGGACCTGTGGACCTGCAACGGCACCGGCGCCCAGGTCTGGTACTCGGCGGCCTGACCGCGCCATGGGCCGCCGACCGCACTCAGGCTCGCAGCGGCGGCGGCCCATGGCCTACGATTTCGGCTCATGAGCGAGGGGAACCAGACGCCGGCCGGCTGGCCGCAGCAGCCCGCCCAGCCAGGGCCAGCGGGGCCGTCGGCACCGGGCGGTGGATTCGGTCCGCCGCCCGCGTCCTACGGGCCGCCGCAGCCGTCATCGGGCCGGCCGCCGGTCCCGGGGCAGCAGCAGGCCGGCCCGCCCTGGAACGCCGCCGCCCAGCAGCCGGCGCCGCCGGCCTTCGCCGCGCCGGGCGCCGAGTTGGAGCGGCCGGACTGGGAGGCGATGGCCGACGCGCACGAGGTCCAGGCGCGGAAGCGGACCCGGGCGAGGGTGGCGGTCTGGTCGCTGGTCGGCCTGGTGCTGGTCGGTGGCGTGGTCGCCACCGCGGTGGTGCTGACCAAGGACAAGAAGCCGAGCCATCCGGTCACCCAGCCGACCTCCCCGGCATCGCCGGTGATCTCGACCGGCCCGAAGCCGACCGCCTCGACCGGTGGCGGCGGGGACGATCCGAGCAAGCCGCTCTGGGACGCCGCCACCGACAGCGCCCCGATCACCGCCGACAGCCTCTTCCCGGAGCAGACCGTCACCGTGAACGGCGCGACCTGGACCAAGACCGCCGGCACCGTGACCCAGCCCTGCTGGGACGCCACGACCGGTGGACTGGGCTCGGTGCTCGGCGACCAGGCGTGCCGTCAGGTCGTCCGGGTCACCTATGTGTCGGGCAACAGCGCCGTGACCCTGGGCATCGCCGTTTTCGACCACAAAATACAGGCGGACAACTCCCTGAAGAACTACAAGGGCAGCATCATGGGCCTGTCGGCCCAGGGCTCGCCGCAGTTCTGCATCACGGTCGGCTGCACCAACACCCATGGCACGCTGGGGCGGTACGGATACATGACCGTGGAGGGCTCGGCGAAGCCGGGCGGGACCGCGCCGGACGGCAATGCGACGGCGGCGGCCTCCGGTTTCGACGACTACATGAAGAAGCGGCTGATGACGCGAGCCAAGTCGTCCTGACGCACCATCGGGAGATGCCAGGCCAGGGGGGAGTGCCGGGCGCCCGGCATTCGCCTGAGAAGCTTCCCCGGAGCTTGTCGATCCGGAGGAGTGAAGGTGGGACTGCCGCGGCTGTCGCGAACGTGGGCCGGTGCGTTGAGCTGCACCGTGCTGGTGCTGACGGTGGCCGCGGCCTGCGCGCTGGAGGGCGCCAGCCCCGGTGACCGGCCGGCGCCCACCGGGGGGCAGCTCGGCACGGTCCGGGCGCTGCCGCCCGGGGCCGGCGCCGACCTCCTCAAGCGCGACCCCAAGGCCAGCCCGCAGGCCCGCGCGGTCTACCAGTTCCTCGCCGACCTGGAGCAGGGTGCCCGGGCCGGAAAGACGCCGGGCACGGTGATCGGGCAGCACATAGAGGCGCAGAACGAGCTTTACAACGTGGACTACGGGGACTACGAGGGCATCAAGGGCGTCGGCTACTACTACAAGAAGGCCGCCGACATCACGGGCAAGCTGCCGGGGTTCGTGGAGACCGACCTCGGTCCGGGCTACGGCCAGAGCAGTTGGGGAGTGGGCGACCCGCGCACCTATTCCGCCGGCAAGTGGCCCACCTGCTCCTCCAAGTGGCAGTACACCGACGACGAGGTGGACCTGCTGGCCGCCGTCTGGCTGGGCCATCCCAGAGCCCAGGACGGCACCTACGGCACCAGCGGCACCCAGCAGAACTGCGACGGCAGCACCACCACCATCCCCGACAACGGCGGCGCGCCGGCCGGGATCGTGGGCATGTCCTTCCACGAGCCGTACCCGGGCTCGCCGGTCAAGTCGTTCGACCGGGTGCTCTGCCGCAACTCCCCGGCCGCCACCGACCCCGGCTGGTTCTCCAGGGTGGTGGATGCCACGCACAAGACCCCGGAGTACCAGGCCCTGATCCAGGACCTGTCGTACGTGGCCGACCACCTGCAGTACCTCGCCGAGCACGACATCCCGGTGATCTTCCGCCCGTACCACGAGATGAACTCCACCGGCTGCGGCGACGGCTTCTGGTGGTCCGGGCAGAAGCCCGCGGACTACCAGGCGCTGTGGCGGATCACCTACGACTACCTGGTGAAGACCAGGGGACTGCACAACCTCGTCTTCGCCTGGACGCCGGTCTCCTGGGACGGCGCGCCCGGCGTCGACCCGTGGAACTACTACCCGGGTGACCAGTACGTCGACCTGGTCGGGGTGGACGACTACAGCGGCAGCCCCACACACCCGATCGGCACCGGCGAGGTGTGGACCAAGCGGTACTACGACGGCCTGGCGGCCTACAAGAAGCCGCGGATCATGGCCGAGTCCTTCGCCGTGCCGGTCAACTCCCGCCAGCCCGACACCCTGCAGCGCACGCCCTGGACCCTGTGGACGGTCTGGGGGCAGTCCCTGACGTCGGGAAACCTGCACCCCGACGCCATCACCAACTCCAACGCCGATGTGAAGGCGAGCTATGACGCTCCGACGGCGATCACCGGCGGAGCGGCGGCCTACTCCTCGTCCACCGACTGGAGTTCACTGCACGTGAGGTGAGCCCCATAACAATTGGCCTGTGATCGTGGACTCGGGGCCTTCACAACCGGGCCGCTGTGGCACTCTGTGCCTGATATCTGTTCGGGTCCGGGGAGGCAGGCGTGCGTTCGGGGGAACTGGCACCGTCGGGAGCGGTGCGATCGGCGGGCTGGGTGGCGGCCGGCTGGGCCGTGGTGCTGCTCGGCTGGTCGGCCTACAACTGCTTCGTCCAGGTCGGGTTCCTCACCTTCGTCGAGGGCGTCTTCTACTACGGCGGCGACGCCATGAAGGCGGAGACCGGCGACCTCAACTACGCGGTGGCCTACCTGGTCGGCGCTTCCATGATCCTGCGCGGCCGGGACTGGGCGCGCGGGATCCTGGTCGGTGTGGCCCTGGTCGAGGGCTACAACCGGGTGCGGAGCCTGACCGGGGCGCTCTTCGACAAGCCGCAGCGGGTGTGGTTCACCGGCACCACCGAGGGGATGCTCAAACTGCTGACCTTCGGGCTGGGCGTGCTGGTGGCCGGCTTCCTGATCGTCGTGCTGCTCCGCTCGCTGATGGGTGATCGGGCGGTGGCCGGCTGGGCGCCCGCGCCCTCGCAGTGGGCGGCGCCCGCGCAGCCGCCGTTCGCCCCGCAGCCGCCCGCGCCCGCTCCCTGGCCGAGCCAGCAGCCCCAGCCCCAGCCCCAGCCGCCGGCACCCTGGCAGCAGCAGCAGCAGCAGCCTCAGCAGCCGCCTCAGCAGGCGCCGCAGCCGATGCCGCCTCAGGCGCCCCAGCAGGCGCAGCCGCAGTGGGGTGGCCCGGTGCCGCCCGCCCAGCCGTACCCGGCGCCGCCCGCGCCACCGGCCCGGCCGACGGGCGAGCCGACGTCGTTCCTGATCAGGCCCCCCGAGGCCGAGCCGCCGCGCCCGCAAGGGTAGGCTGGCGCACTCTCGATGCGCTGCGACCCCGCCGGATCCTCCGGACCGCGGAGCCGGTTGCCCGACCGCCTTCACGAGGACCACCGACTGCCATGACGATCGCTCCCGCACGCCCTACGCTGACCACCTCCCGTGAGGCGGCGCGTCTTGCCGAACGGCAGCGCGCGTGGAAGCCCCGGGTGATGCCGTTCTACCTGTCGTTCCTGGTGATCTTCGGCTTCTCGATCTGGTCGTTCGAGCCCAACCCGACACCGCTCGGCTGGGCCCTGACGATCATCTGGTCGATGCCGGTGATCGGAGTGCTGATCGGCTTCCAGGGCGTGCTGATGGTGCGTCGACGGTTGCGCCAGGTGGACCGGATGACCCCGGCGGTGCCGGCCGAGGACGACTTCCTGATCGTTCTGGTCCCGACCATCGGCCGCCATGACACCTACCCGGCGCTGGAGCGCTCGGTGCTCTCCTACGTGGAGCACCTGCCGCCGTACTTCCCGTGGATGCGGGTCGACATCCTCACCGAGGAGGGCTGCGCGGCCGCCGAGCAGATCGACGAGCTGGCCGAGCGCAGCCCGCTGATCCGGGTCGTCACCGTGCCGAAGGCCTATCAGACCCCGAACGGCACCAAGTTCAAGGCCCGGGCCAACCACTACTCGCACGAGCTGCGGATCGCCGAGGGCGAGGCCGAGGACGACGTCTGGGTGCTGCACATGGACGACGACACCGGCGTCGGCCCGGACACCGCGGCCGCCACCGCCCAGTTCGTCAACCGCCAGCGCCGGGCCGGCCAGGACGGCAAGCACATGGCCCAGGGGATCCTGACCTACCCCCGGGAGAACGCGGTCAGCACCTTCACCTGGCTCGCCGACGCGATCCGCCCCGCGGACGACATCGCCCGGTTCCGCGCCATGACCGGCACCGGCACCCCGGTGGCCGGCGTGCACGGTGAGCTGCTGCTGATGCGGTCCTCGATCGAGGCCACCATCGGCTGGGACTTCGGCCCGGACACGATCGTCGAGGACGCCCAGCTGGCGCTCAACTTCTGCCTGCGCTACCCGGGCCGCAGCGACTGGTTCAACGGCCGCTGCTACGGCGCCTCGCCGGCCGGGATCAGGGACTTCGTGAAGCAGCGGGAGCGCTGGGCCTGGGGCCTGGTCGCGCTCTGCTTCAACCCGACGATCGCGCTGCGGTTCCGGCTCTTCATCGGCATGGGGATGGTCAGCTGGGTGCTCGGCCCGCTCCAGCACGTCGGGTTGGTGCTGCTGGTCGCCTGGTTCACCGGCAACATGAACACCTCCCCGGTGACCCAGTCGGTGACCCTCGTCTGGGCGCTCAACTTCGCCTACGTGATCTGGACGTACTGGGAGGGGCTGCGGTTGAACGTCGTCGGCTCGGCCCAGCACCGCCGCAAGTGGTGGGAGCCGATGGTCGTGGTGGCGGCCATCCCGCTGTTCTCCTTCATCGAGGGACTGGGCGGGCTGCGCGGCCTGATCAAGTTCCTGCGGCGCGAGGAGAACAAGTTCGTCGTCATCGCAAAGCCGGCCTGACCCATCCGATCGGGACCAACTCTCGTGAAGCGCTACATCGTCTATGTCCTGCCGATCGCCGTGGTGGCCGTGACCGCCGCCGTGCCGGTGCTCTACGGCGACCATCCGATCAACTTCGACCGCGCCAAGAGCGCGTCGACCGTGCTGAAGCCCGGTGCGGGCACCGCGAGTGCCGCCCCGACGGCCCAGCCGGGCGCCACCGCGTCGGCGCAGCCGTCGGCCGACACCGGGCCGAAGGTGGCCAAGCCGTGGCAGGCCGGCATGCCCGAATGGGGCATCCAGGTCTACTGGTTGGACGATCCGGCGGACGCCGACGCCTACGTCCAGGGCAAGGCCGACCGCATCGTGAAGTACGTGGTGGGGCTGAACGCCAACGCCATCGCGGTCTCGTTCCCCTTCTACACCACCGGCCTGCGCGCGAACGCGGTGTCGGCGCACCCGACCACGCCGAGCCCGGACCGGCTGGGCATCCTGATCGACACGGCCCGGCGGGCCGGGCTGAAGGTGACGGTCCGTCCGATCATGGACGAGGCGGCGCTGGACGACCCGGCCGGCGACTGGCGCGGCACCATCGCACCGACCGACCGGGACGCCTGGTTCGGCAGCTACGAGTCGTTCCTGCAGCCGTACCTGAAGAGCGCCCAGAAGCACGGCGCGGCCTCCTTCACGATCGGCACCGAGTTCAACTCGCTGGAGAGCGACGCGCATTGGCAGACCCTGATATCGGACGCCAAGCAGGTCTTCCACGGTGACGTCGGCTATGACGCCAACTGGGACAACTTCACCAGGGGCGACATCCCCGTCCCGGCCGAATCGCAGGGCGTGGACGCCTACTTCCCGGCCAAGTCGGCGACCGACCAGTCACCGGTGTCCACCCTGGTCAACAGCTGGAACACCTGGCTGGACAAGAAGGGCAAGGGGCCGCTGCCGGGCGTCACGCTCTCCGAGGTGGGCATCCCGGCCCAGCAGGGCGCCTACGCCAAGCCGGGCGACTTCACCACCAAGCGGACGGTCAACGAGGCGGTCCAGGCGAAGTGGTTCACCGCCGTCTGCCAGGTGGCCGCGCAGCGCCAGCTCGCCGGGATGTACCTCTGGTCGCTCTACTTCGGGACCGACCCCACGCTGCCGGTGAACGATGACACGCCCCGGATGGACTTCGCGGGGCGGGCGCAGTCGGAGGCGGCGATCCGGCAGTGCTTCTCCGGCAGCTACGAGGTCCCCGAACAGCCCGCCGGCTGAGCCGCGTCCGTCAGGACGACGCGGCCAGCGCGGCGCTGATCTGGTTCTCCAGCCACGGGGTGACCAGTCGGCGCCCGGCCGGGGTCAGGTGCACGCCGTCGCCCGGCGGGTAGATCGCCGCGCCCTTGTCGTCCTCCCACCGGCAGGCGCCCTGCGGGCACAGGAACTCGTTCAGGTCGACGAGCCGGACCGTGCCGTTCGAGGCCTTGATGAAGTCGCCGATCTGCTGGTCGAAGCAGGTGCCCCACTTGCGGTTGATGGCGCCGTTCTCCAGCCGCTCGTTCATCAGCAGCACCTTGGCGCCGGGCGCCTGCTGCCTGATCTGGTTGACGGCGTCGGTGAGCTGGGTGCGGTAGCGGGACTGGTAGGCGGCATCGCACGGGGAGAGCCAGGCGCCGTTCAGGGATTGCTGGGCGGCGTCCCAGCCCAGGTGGAGCAGGACCGCCTTCGGGTTGCCGGTCCTGAGGTCCTTGTTCCACAGGGCCGACCGCTGCCGGCAGTCGGGAGTGGTGTCGAACTCGACCTGGGAGGTGCCGCGCACCTTGTCCGGGTCGAAGATCCCGCAGCCGCTGACGCTGCCGTCCACCACGGCGTACCGGGCGCCGTTCAGGTAGAGCCCGGTGGCCAGGTCGCCCGAGAAGGAGTCGCCGAGCGACACGACCAGCGGCCGGCCGGCGGGGCGCATCTGCTGGGCGACGAACGACGGCAGGTACCAGGAGGCGGCGCCGATCGCCAGCGCGGCCGCGGTCATCAGCGGCACGGCCCGGCTGGGCCGCCAGTCGCGGCGGCGCAGCGCCTCGGTGCCGAAGTGCAGGAAGAGCGCCAGGCCCCAGGTGATCGACCCGCCCACGCCGAACAGCATCGCCGGTGAGACGTCGTCGAGGTGCTGCTGCATCATCCAGTAGACCGGCAGGTGCAGCAGGTAGAGGCTGTAGGACATCCGCCCGGTCAGCACCAGCGGCGGCAGCGAGAGCAGCTTGACCAGCGGCCCGCGCGGGTGGCAGAGGGAGGCGGCCAGCACCGCCACCAGGGCGGCGACGACGGCCAGGCCGCCCTTGTAGAGGAACGGGCTGTGGTAGTTCGGCACCTTGAGGCTCAGCCAGACCACCGCGCCGAGCGCGCCCGCGCCCAGCAGGTTCAGCAGGGCGGTGGTGGCCAGGCTGCCGGAGCCGGCCTTGCCCGCCTTGCGGGAGCGGCCCCGGCCCTGGGCGCTGCCGGCCGAGCGGCGGTTCAGCAGGTGCACCGCGAACGCCGCGGCCGCACCGGCGGCGAAGGCGACCGCGCGGGTCTCGGTGCCGAGGTAGAGGCGGTCGCTGTTGCTGCCGTTCCACAGCAGCGGGGCCACCGCGGCCGAGGCACCGAACAGCACGAAGACGGCGACGGCCGTGGCCCCCAGCGAGCGGCGGAAGAGCACGAAGAGCAGGCCGAGCAGCAGCGGCCAGACCACGTAGAACTGCTCGGTGATGCTCAGCGACCACATCGCGGCGAACGGGGTGATGCCGGCGAAGTGCTCCCAGTACGCACTGCCGTTGGCGATCTGGGACCAGTTGGCGTACTGCAGCAGCGCGGACAGGGCCTGGGGCTTGAGGGTCTGGGCGTCCCGCAGCGGGCTGAACAGCGCGGCCAGGACCAGCACCGCGGCCAGGGTGAACAGCAGGCCGGGGAGCAGCCGCTTGGCACGCCGGCGGTAGAAGCGGCCCAGCGCGATGCGGCCGCGCCGCTCCAGCTCGCGGATCAGGATCAGGGTGACCAGGAAGCCGGAGAGCACGAAGAACGCGTCCACACCGAACAGGCCGTCCTGGAACCAGTTGGTGTGGTAGAGCAGCACGGAGATGATGGCCACGCCCCGCAGGCCGTCAACGGCCGTGTAGCGCAGCGACGGTGACGCTGCCGCGGCTTCGGCGCGCCGCGGCGGGGGCACGACCGGTGCCTCGGCCTTGAAGTCGACCGGCGGACTCGCCGGTCGCAGACCGGCCGCGACGGCGGCCTCCCGAGCCGCCCGCATCTGCTGCAGGGTCGGTCCGGACCCGGAGGGCTCCCGGCGCGCGGTGGGCGCTTGATGCATGAGGAGATACTCCTGTGACGGACGGCCAGACGGCGGTTTCTGAACGCTCGATCATAGGGGCATATCAAAGGATCTTCGCTGCCCGGGGTGGGCGAGCGGGACCCGGGGGTGGGCTCAGAACCGCATGGTGTACACCCACAGCTCGACCTCCGGCACCGGCCGCCAGTCGCGCTCGGGGGTGCGGCGGAAGCCGACCCGCTCGTAAACGCGGTGGGCGGCGGTCATCCGGGGCTGGGTGGAGAAGGCCATGCCGGCCAGGCCGAGCTCCCTGCTGCGGGCCATCGCGGCGCGCACCAGGGCCTCGCCGACCCCGCGGCCCCGGGCGGCGGCCGCGGTGGCGAGCATCCGTATCTCGCCCTCCCCGGGAGTGGCGATGTCGGCCCACTCCGTGCCGCCGACCGCGAAGGTCACGCAGCCGAGCACCTGGTCGACGGCGTCGACGGCGACCAGCAGTTCGGCCTCGGCGGCGCGGCGGGCGGCGTCACGCAGCAGGTTCACATACGGGCCGGCGGGGTCGACGTGCCCGTCTCCGACGAACGCCTCGACGGTCACCTCGCCCGCGGGACGCAGATCGGCTTCGGTCGCGGGGCGGATGCGGAAGTCCATCGGACTAGTGTGCCAAAGTGCAGGTCAGAGGCGGCGGGGAGGGTTCCGCGCAGCCGGTCCGGGTTGGGTGGCCCGGCGGTGGCGGTGGCGGCGGCGGCAGTCGCAGGCGTCGGGGCAGCGTGCAGGCGGTCGGGTCGGGCCGGGTCGACCGGATAGCCGCCCGGGCGCTGCCAGCTGTCGCGGCCGAGCCGGGCGGTGCGGTCCACATCGCGGCCGACCAGGTAGCCGAGCAGCCCGATCCCGGTGACCAGGCCGAGTACGGCGAGTGCGCTCGCCAGCGTGGAAGAGGTCATGCCCCCACTCTTCCGGCCGCTCCGGAGCCCCACGAGTGGCAGGAACGCCATACTCCGTCGAATTGCTGCCAGTGGCGCGCTAGGCTGCCGGGCATGTTGCGAGACGTGGTCGCGGTCGTGCTGGAGGAGGTCCACCCCTTCGAACTCGGGGTGGCCTGCGAGGTGTTCGGGCTGGACCGGAGTGAACAGGGCCTACCGGTCTACGACTTCGCGATCGCCGCCGACCGGCCCGGCGCGGTGCGCACCCACGCCGGCTTCAGCATCGACGTGCCGCACGGCGTGGAGCGGCTGGCCACCGCCGACCTGGTGGTGGTGACGGCCGTCGGGATCAAGTCCGACTACCCGCCCGAGCTGTGCATGGCCCTGCGGGACGTGGTGGAGCGCGGCGCCCGGGTGCTCTCGATCTGCAGCGGCGCCTTCCTGCTCGGCGCCGCCGGGCTGCTGGACGGGCGGCGCAGCACCACCCACTGGCGCTACACCGACCACCTGGCCGAGCGCTTCCCGCTGACCACCATCGAGCCGGACGTGCTCTACGTCGACGAGGATCCGGTGATCACCTCGGCGGGTACGGCGGCCGGCATCGATGCCTGTCTGCACCTGGTCCGCAAGCTCCAGGGCGCCGAGGTGGCCCGGGGCATCGCCCGCCGCATGGTGGTGGCCGCGCACCGGGACGGCGGCCAGGCCCAGTACGTCGACCGCCCGCTCCCGGACCGGCCGTCCACCACCTCCTTCGGCACGGTCCTCGACTGGATGCGCGAGGAACTCGACCGCGACTGGACCGTGGACCAGCTGGCCGCCCGCGCCCACATGGCTCCCCGCACCTTCGCCCGCCGCTTCCACCAGGAGACCGGCACCACCCCGCTGCGCTGGCTGATCGGCCAGCGCGTCCTCTACGCCCAGCGCCTCCTGGAGGAGACCGACCACCCCGTGGAGACCGTCGCCACCCGCGTCGGCTTCGGCAACGCGGCCACCCTGCGCCACCACTTCGGCCGCTGGGTGGGGACGACACCGCTGGCCTACCGCCGGGCGTTCGGCTGCGACCTGGCGCGGGGCGCCCGCTGATCCCCGAGCGCGAGCCGGCCGCGGGTGGTGGGGCACCCGCGGCCGGCGTTCAGGGCGTGGTGCGTCAGACCGGCAGCGACCAGGCCTGGTTGGCCTGGTGGCTGCCGCAGGTCCAGGTGTCCAGGCGGGTGGCGTCGGCGGTGCCGCCGCCGTAGACGTCGAGGCAGAGGCCGGAGGCGGCGTTGACCAGGGTGCCGTCGGGTCGGGCGGCCCAGGACTGGCCGCCGGTGGTGCCGCAGCCGTTCAGGGTGGCCCAGGAACCGGCCGAAGTGCCGGAGGCGGTGAGGCACTTGCCGAGGGTGCGGATGGTGCCGTCGGACGGGAGGGTCCACTGCTGGTTGGGGTTGCCGGTGCAGGTGTAGAGGATCACCGGGTTGCCGTCGGTCGTCGAACTGTTGGAGTCGTCAGCGCACTTGGCACCGCTACCGGTCAACTGGCCGGTGGGGACGGGGGTGGTGCAGCCGTGCGGGGTGAGCCGCCAGACGGCGGTGCCGTGGGCCGGCACGGTGCCGGTCAGCGAGCCGGAGACCGTCGACCTCGCCCCGGTCCAGAGGTCCTTGGCGCTCACCGTGCAGCCCGGCAGGCCCACCGAGGCCAGCGCGACCGACACCGGCAGCGCACCCGACGTCCGGTTGAGCACCGAGACCGCCCGGTCCCCGTTGGCAAGTGGCTTGGCCAGCACGTCGGTTGAGCCGTTGGTAGCGACCACCCCGGCCTGCTTGCCCAGCGAGTCCTGGTCGAGCGCGATCAGGTCGGTGTTGCCGAGGGCGGCGAGCCCGGCGGGGGAGAGGTTGGCGACGTCGGAGGAGAGGATCATCGGCGCGGCCATCATCGACCAGAGCGCGACCTGGCTGCGGGCCTCGTCGTTGCTCAACCCCGGGTCGCCGGCGATCAGGAAGTCGGGGTCGTTCCAGTTGCCGGGCTTGGCGTAGCGGCCGATCCAGCGGTTGTAGCCGTAGTTGCTCAGCACCGAGTTCCACCGCGAGGCGTTCGGGCTGCTCGCGTCATAGGTGGCGATGTCCCAGCCCTCGCGCCAGAGTTGGCCGTCGCCGCCGACCCAGCCCAGTACCGAGAACCAGCTCGGGTTGCCCCACTCGCCGCTCTGGAAGTAGGCGGGCGCCGACTCCGAGAAGGTGATCGCCCGTCCACTGCCCGCCAGGGCGGTGGCCTCGGCGTCATAGGCCTGGCGGTAGGCCTGCTCCTGGGTCTGGCCGGTGGCGGTGTAGACGTTGCAGCCGTCCAGCTTGAGGTAGTCCACGCCCCAGGCGGCGAAGTCGGCCGCGTCCTCGGCGAAGTGGTCGGCGCCGCCGCCGGAGGGCCGGCCGCTGCCGGGGTAGCCGCCGCAGGTGCTGGAGCCGGCGTCCTCGTAGATGCCGAACTTCAGGCCCCTGCTGTGCAGATAGCTGCCCAGCCAGGCCATGCCGTGCGGGAACTTGACCGGGTCGGCGACCAGGTGGCCGCCTGCGTCGCGGCTGCTCGCCATCCAGCAGTCGTCGACGGTGACGGTGGTGTAGCCCTTGGCGGCCAGGCCGCTGCTGACCAACGCGTCGGCGTTGCCGGTGATGGTCTGCTCGGTGATGCCGCACTGGTAGTGCGCCCAGTCGTTCCAGCCCATCGGCGGGGTGGCGGCCAGTGCGGGGGTGTGAGTGGTGGGAGTGGTGTGAGCGGTTTGAGTGGCGGCCGCCGCCGAGGACGGGCTGCTCACCAGCAGCGGTGCGGCGACCAGGCAGGCGGACGTCAGCAGAACGTGGAGGGTGCGGCGTACTGAGGGCACGACGAGCTCCTTCCGTTGAGGGGACGGGGTCCTGTGCGCGACTAGTGCACCGTTGTTGCGCGTTAGCGTCAATAGGGCGGTGAAAACGAGCAGGAATGAGCAAAGATCACCCCGGCTTGCCAAAAGTACTTTTGCACCGCGAAAGTAGATGTCGTGCTGACAAGGAGTCAGCGCCGCAGTGTCGATTCCAGGGGGAACCATGTCCGTCTCCGACGACCCGTCAGCCGCGGCCGCCGCGCTCGGCGTCTACCGCCAGGCGCGCGCCGCCGCCGTCGCGCCCCGCCCGACCCCGGCCTGGTATCCGCCGGCCCGCGGGATCCTGGGTGGCATCGCCTACATCGCGGCGCCGTTCGTGTTCGCCGCCGACCATCCGGCGATCTGGCTGCGGGTCCTGGTCATCGTCGCCGGGGTGGCGTTCATCGCCGTGCACACGGCGGCGGCCCGGCCCGGTGGGGTGCTGGTGCTGCCCAAGGACCACCCGTACCGGAAGGAGCGGCTGCGCGGCCATCTGGTCAGCATGGCTCTCTGGGGCGCGAGTTGGCTGACCGCCATCCCGTTCGGCTGGCAAACCGGTGCCGTCGTCTCGGGGTTGGTGCTCGGCGGCTACCTGTGGTTCGACAGCGCCCGGGAGCGCGCGCGGGCGATCCGCGCATGAGCGGCCCCAGAGTCGACGAGGTCATCCACCACCCGACCCGGCTCGCCCTGGTCGGCTTCCTCTCCGGTTGCCACGAGGCCGAGTTCGGCGCGGTCCGCGACTACTGCGGGATCTCCGACGCCAGCGTCAGCCGGATCGTCTCGGCGCTGGAGGAGGCCGGCTACGTCAAGGTGCGCAAGGGGTACGTCGGCAAGCGCCCGCGCACCTGGCTGGCTCTCACCCCGGCGGGCCGCACCGCGCTGGCCGACCACCTGGCGGCGCTCCAGGCCATCGTGGACAGCGCGGCCCGCGCGGCGGCCCAGCCGCCGCAGGCCTGAGCAGGCCGGTGCGGGCGACGGCAGTCCCCATCCAACTGCCGTGGCCTGCAGCGGGGTTCAGTCGTTCCGCGCGGCCTCGGGGCCGGTGATCCGCCGCAGCAGCGGCAGGGTGGACCCGATCACCCCGAGCGATGCCGCCAGCCCGCCGACCACCATCACGTAGTACGACGCACCGGGCGAGCGCACCGAGTAGTCCATCTGCGCTTTCAGGAACAGCTCGGCCGCCAGGAACCCCATGCCGATCGCCACCGCCGACACCACCAGCAGCGGCATCGCGCTCTCCAGCAGCACCGTCCGGCGCAGCACCCTCAGCTGCACGCCCGTCAGCCGCAGCAGGCTGAACGGCCGCCTGCGCTCGCTGAGCCCGCCGGCGACGCCGACCGCCAGGCTGCACCCGGCGACCACCAGGCTGGCCATGGTGACCGTGTTGGCCAGCCGCTGGAACGAGCTCAACTGGCCCTGTGCCTGGGTGCGGTACTCGCTCAGCGTCCACGGGGACATCGCGCGGCCGGGATAAGTGTCCTCCAGCAGGGTCCGCACCTGCTCCTCGGTGGCGGCGGAGCCGTTGGTGCCGACCACCACGTCGAGCACCGGCAGGCTATCCAGCTGCGTGACCGGCACGGCGGAAGTCGCCCACTGCTGCGGCCAGTTGCCTCCGATGTCGATCCCGAACCCGTCGAAGGTCGCCGCCGTGGTGGCGGTCTGGGCGCCCGCCGCGCAGGTGTGGAACAGCGGGGTACTGGCCAACTGCTCGCAGGAGGCCAGCCCGCCCTGGCGCGTCGGCTCGCCGGGCCCTTGGCGCTCCGTGGGGTCGGTGGTGCCGGTCGGATCGGTGTGGATCACGGTCATCCCGGTCACCCCCGGAATCGTTCGCAACTGCGCCGCCACCGAAGCCGGTAGCGGCTTCTGTGCGCCGGTCGGCTTTCCGTCGTCCCCCCACCCGGTCATATAGGAGCCGAGCACGGTGTGGTCGATGGTCGCACTGGCACTGGCGGTGTAGATCTTGGGCAGCCCGCGCTCGGCGGTGATCGCGGTGATGACGGCGACCGATCCGGTGGTGACGCAGAGCGCCAGGACCAGCCCGCCGACCGAGCGGAACCCGGCCTTGGGGTCGTCGGCCAGCCGGCGCCCGGCGATCAGCACGGCCGGGTCGCTGCTGCGCCCGACCATCAGCCGCGCGCCCGCCATGGTCAGCCACGGTCCGGCGTAGACCAGGCCGCCGAGGACCAGCACCATGCCGGGGGTGAACGCCATCGACTGCCCGGCCGAGGTGGGCGGCCGTCGGCCGATGAAGAACGCCAGCTCCGCGACGCCCAGCAGCATCGGCAGCAGCCGCCAGGCCCTGGGCGGCGGGGGCGTGACGCGCCGGGCCACCCCGAGCGGCGAAACCCGCACCCGGGCCAGCGCGACCCCGGCCGCGAGGGCGGCCGCGACCGGCACTCCGAGGATGACCAGTAGCACGTCCCAGAGGTTGAGCGACAGGTCGCCGAGGAAGAACGGCGTACCGGTGAAGTTCATCTTCACCAGTGCCAGCCGGATCGGTACGAAGACCGCGAAGCCGATCGCCACGCCGACCGCGGCGGCCAGCGCGGCCTCCGTGGTGGCGAGCATCGAGACCTGCCGCGGGGTGGCGCCGACCAGCCGCATCGCCGCGAACCGGTACTCCCGGCGGGCAGCGGACAGCCGGGTCGCCATGCCGACCAGGATCAGCACCGGGAAGATCAGCGCTCCGGCCGTCACCGAGAGCATCAGGATCACCGAGCTGCCCTTGGGGCCGACCGGGCAGTCGTCGCAGTTGGTCGACGGGGTGGTCATGATCGAGGTGATCTCGTGCGAGCCGTCCGCGGCCTGGACTTCAGCCGGGGTGCGGCCCACCACGATGACCAGTGAATCGGGGCCGGGCAGGGCGGTTGAGCCGATGGTGCCCACCAGGTGGCCGGGGTAGCGGTCGGCCAGTTGGTCGCTGGGAGTGGCGGCCAGCAGCTTGGCGAGTGCGGGCGAAGCGTAGTACTCGCCGGGGGCGGGCAGCTTCGGAATCCCGGGCGGCACCGGCGAGTTGGCGCCGGTGGCGGCCACGTCCACCCGGCCGATCCGGTTGCCCTGGTAGGCGTCGCCACTGAGCTGCCACCAGAGTGGGTCCACACCGCTGCGCGGGGTGTCGGTGGAGTGCGCGCTGTTGAGCCAGGAGTAGCGCCCGTCCTGGCTGTTCACGCCGTTGATCGCGGCCAGCATGCCGAGCAGCAGGCCGACCCCGGCCGCGACGGCGCACGCGATCACGATCAGCCTGGCCAGCGCCTCCCGACCGCCGGCCATGGCCAACCGGACGCCGAGGCTGATCACGACGCCATCCGTTCGGCGGTGAGGCCGGTCACTTTGCCGTCCCGGACGATGACTTCACGGTCCGCGCAAGCGGCCACCCGGGCTTCGTGGGTGACCACCACGACCGTGGTGCCGTGCTCGCGGGCAGTGGAGACCAGCAGGTCCATCACCTGCTCGCCGGTGAGCGAGTCCAGCGCGCCGGTCGGCTCGTCGGCGAAGATGACGTCCGGCCGGGTGACCATGGCCCTGGCCAGCGCGACGCGTTGGGCCTGACCGCCGGACAACTCCCCGGAGCGGCGGGCCTCCAGGCCGTCCAACCCGAGCCGCCCGAACCAGGTCCGGGCCTCGGCGAGCGCGGCCGCCCGCTTGCGGCCGCCCAGCAGCAGCGGCAGCGCCACGTTCTCCTCGGCGGTCAGCTCGGGCACCAACTGGCCGAACTGGAAGACGAATCCGAACCGGTCCCGGCGCAGCTCGCTGCGCTCCGCCTCGCGCATGGTGTCGAGGCGGCACCCGGCGAAGTGGATCTCCCCGGCGTCGGGGGTGAGGATGCCGGCCAGGCAGTGCAGCAGGGTCGACTTGCCGGAGCCGCTGGGGCCCATGATCGCCAGGATCTCGCCGGTCATGACGGTGAGGTCGGCGCCGCGCAGGGCGGGCGTCTGCCCGAAGGACAGCTCCAGCCCGCGGGCCTCCAGGACGACGGCGGTCATCCGCGCACCTCCTCGGCGAGCTGGCCGAGCCGGGCCGCGGTCTGGTCGATCCAGCGCAGGTCGGCTTCCAGGTGGAAGAGGCCGTGGTCGGCCAGCAGCCGGTCCACCAGCGGCCCGCTGCGCCGCACTTCGGTGAGCTCGCGCATCCGGCGCATATGCGACAGGCGCTGGGCGTCGAGGTAGCCGGCGGCGTCGCGGTCGAGCAGCAGCGCCAGGACCACCTTGGTGAACAGCACGGTCTGCAGGTGCGGTTCGGGGTCGGCGGGCTCGGCGAGCCAGTCGTGCAGCTCGACCGCGCCGGTGTCGGTGATCACGTACTTCTTGCGGTCGGGGCCGGTGCCGGGACCGACCTCGTCCATCACCACCTTGCCGTCCCGGGCGAGCCGCCCGAGGGTCGAGTAGACCTGGCCGGGCGGCAGCGGCTTGTCGCGGCCGAAGAGGCTGTCGTAGTCGCGCTTGAGGTCGTAGCCGTGGCTCGGAGCCCGTTCCAGCAGCCCGAGTAACGCGAGGGGAACTGTCATGACTGAGTATCTACACTCAGTATCTACTCGACGTCAACGCTCCTGGGCGCAGGCAGAGGTGACGATGCCTCAGCAGGCCGAGGGGTTTATCCGGCGAACTTCGGGTTTTCCCGGGGGTGCCCCGGCCCGGGCCGCTACGTTGACTGGTGTGGCGTCAGGAGCAGGAGGGGCAGAGTCCGCGGTAGGTGACCTCGACCTCGGAGACGGTGAACCCGAACCGCTGGTCCGCCGGGAGGTCCGCCAGCGGGTTGCCGACCGGGTGCACGTCGCGGATCGCACCGCAGCCGGAGCAGACCAGGTGCTGGTGCGGCTGGTGCGCGTTCGGGTCGTAGCGCTTGGCACGGCCGTCGGTGGAGACCTCGATGACCTCGCCGAGCGAGACCAGCTCGCCGAGCGTGTTGTAGACGGTCGCGCGGGAGATCTCGGGCAGCCGCTGGGCCGCGCGGGCGTGCACCTCGTCGGCGGTGAGGTGCACGTGGTCGCCGTCGAGGACCTCCGCAACGACGCGCCGCTGGGAGGTCAGCCGCCAGCCACGCCCACGCAGTCGCTCCAGCAGGTCGCTCATATGGGTTCACCTATTCAGGTTCGGGGGATGCCCGAGTTTACCAATGGGCGTCCGGGGTCCGATCGGGTCCGAGGGTGTGTTGCGTCTTGACTTAGACTCTGTCCATCGTAGGATCGGTTCTGAAGATAGCCAAGAGACGCAGCAGTAAGAGACCCACCACTTTCGAGACATTCCCGCATCCACCTGGTCCGGAAGGATTCCCATGTCTGAGAACCACGACGCCGTAGCGGAGACGGAGGGCACGGGTGGCTGCCCGGTCATGCACGGGCGCGCCCCGCACCCCACGCAGGGCGGCGGCAACCGCCAGTGGTGGCCCAACCAGCTCAACCTGAAGATCCTCGCCAAGAACCCCGCCGAGGCGAACCCGCTCGGTGCGGAGTTCGACTACGCCGAGGCGTTCAAGGCCCTCGACCTGCCCGCGGTGAAGCGGGACATCACCGAGGTCCTCACCACCTCCCAGGACTTCTGGCCGGCCGACTACGGCAACTACGGCCCGCTGATCATCCGGATGGCCTGGCACAGCGCGGGCACCTACCGGATCAGCGACGGCCGCGGCGGCGCCGGCGCCGGCCAGCAGCGGTTCGCCCCGCTCAACAGCTGGCCGGACAACGCCAGCCTCGACAAGGCCCGCCGGGTGCTCTGGCCGATCAAGAAGAAGTACGGCCGCAGCCTGTCCTGGGCCGACCTGATGGTCCTCGCCGGCAACGTCGCCCTGGAGGAGATGGGCTTCACGACCTTCGGCTACGGCGGCGGCCGCGAGGACGTCTGGGAGCCGGAGGAGGACGTCTACTGGGGTCCCGAGACCACCTGGCTCGGCGATGAGCGCTACACCGGCGACCGCGAGCTGGAGAACCCGCTCGGCGCCGTCCAGATGGGCCTGATCTACGTCAACCCGGAGGGCCCCAACGGCAACCCGGACCCGATCGCCGCGGCCCGCGACATCCGCGAGACCTTCCGCCGGATGGCCATGAACGACGAGGAGACCGTCGCGCTGATCGCCGGCGGCCACACCTTCGGCAAGACCCACGGCGCCGGCCCCGCCGACCTGGTCGGCCCGGCTCCCGAGGGCGCCCCGCTGGAGCAGCAGGGCCTCGGCTGGAAGTGCGGCTTCGGCACCGGCAAGGGCGGCGACGCCATCACCAGCGGCCTCGAGGGCGCCTGGACCGCGACCCCGACCACCTGGAACAACAGCTTCTTCGAGACCCTGTTCGGCTACGAGTGGGAGCTCACCAAGAGCCCCGCCGGCGCCTTCCAGTGGAAGCCGAAGAACGGCGCGGGCGCGGGCACCGTCCCCGACGCCCACGACCCGGCGAAGAGCCACGCGCCGACCATGCTCACCACCGACCTGTCGCTGCGCATGGACCCGGTCTACGAGCCGATCTCGCGGCGCTTCCTGGAGAACCCCGACCAGCTCGCGGACGCCTTCGCCCGCGCCTGGTTCAAGCTCACCCACCGCGACATGGGCCCGATCGCCCGCTACCTCGGCCCCGAGGTCCCCAGCGAGGCGCTGCTCTGGCAGGACCCGGTCCCGGCCGTCGACCACGAGCTCGTCGGTGCCGCGGACGTCGCCGCCCTCAAGGAGCGGATCCTCGCCTCCGGCCTGACCGTCTCCCAGCTGGTCACCACCGCCTGGGCCGCCGCCTCCTCGTTCCGCGGCAGCGACAAGCGCGGCGGTGCCAACGGCGCCCGGATCCGCCTGGAGCCGCAGCGCGGCTGGGAGGTCAACGAGCCCGACCAGCTCGCCGGTGTGCTGCGCACCCTGGAGGGCGTCCAGGCCGCGTTCAACGCGGAGCAGAGCGGCGGCAAGAAGATCTCGCTGGCCGACCTGATCGTGCTCGCCGGCGCAGCCGGTGTCGAGAAGGCGGCCAAGGACGGCGGCTTCGACGTCCAGGTGCCGTTCCACCCGGGCCGCACGGACGCCAGCCAGGAGATGACCGAGGCCGAGTCGTTCGCGGCCATGGAGCCCACCTCCGACGGCTTCCGCAACTGGGTCGGCAAGGGCAACCGCCTCCCCGCCGAGTTCCTGCTGCTCGACAAGGCCAACCTGCTGACCCTGACCGCCCCCGAGCTGACCGTCCTGGTCGGCGGCCTGCGGGTGCTCGGCGCCAACCACCAGCAGTCCGCCCACGGCGTCCTCACCGCGAACCCGGGGACCCTGAGCAACGACTTCTTCGTCAACCTGCTCGACTTGGGCACGGAGTGGACGGCGACCTCCGAGGACGCCGCCACCTTCGAGGCCCGGGACACGGCAACCGGCAAGGTCAAGTGGACGGGCACCCGCGCCGACCTGGTCTTCGGCTCCAACTCCGAACTCCGTGCCCTCGCCGAGGTCTACGCGAGCGACGACGCCAAGGCCAAGTTCGTCAACGACTTCGTCGCAGCCTGGGCCAAGGTGATGGACCTGGACCGCTACGACCTGGTCTGAGCCCGATCGCCCGAGGGCGCCTCCGCCGGCCGGCAACGGCCGGCGGAGGCGCCCTCGGCGCATGCAGCGGTGACGGCTACTCGGTGTCCTTCGGGTGCCGAGGGGACGCGTACCCCAGGATCACGGTCGACGCCTCCGGGCTGACCAGGTAGCGGACACGGCCACCGCTGGTGATCTCGTACTCCCACCGCTCCGGCTCGGAGCCCTTCCACCCCCGGTGGCATGCCTACCGCGAAGCCGGTGCTGACGGTTCCGGTCGGACCGCGACAGCGGATCTTCGCGGAGCGTTGTGTCGGCCTCGCTGAACTCCCCCGGGTCGATGACGAGCACCCGGTCGCCGCCCTCCAGCCGGACGCAGGCATGACCGTATTTGATCAAGCGCGTGCGGAGAGGCTATGACGGATGGTCGGTCAGGGCGACCCGCTCGTGTTGCCTCCCGCCAGGTGCCCCACCTCGTTCCACAGCTCCCCGCGCATCCGCCCCTGCCCGGCCCGCCACAGGCTGGCGGAGCAGTTCCGCACCGGCTCCAGTGCCAGCAGCTGCGCCTCGGTCAACTGCTCCAGCACGTAGCGCAGCATCAGCACCACGTTGTCGTGCGCGACCAGCAGCACCGGGCGGCCGCACTCCGCCGCGCAGACGTCCCGTAGGCAGTCGCGGACCCGCAGCGCCACGTCCGACCAGCTCTCGCCGCCGGGCGGGCGGTAGTAGAGCTCGCCCATCTTGCGGCGGCGGGCGGCCTCCTCGGGGTGCTGCTTGGAGATGGCGGCCTGGGTGAGCATCTCCAGGACGCCGAGTTCGCGGTCGCGCAGCCGCTCGTCGTACCGGATGGGGAGGCCGACCGGCACCGAACCGAGGCCGGCGGCCTGTGCGATGGCGATCCGGGCGGTCTCGGCGGCCCGCACGTAGGGCGAGCACCAGACGTCGCGCGGGCGGTCGGCGGGCGGCAGTTCGGCCCACCAGCGGCCGAGCGCCTGGGCCTGGGACTGGCCGAGCATGGAGAGCGGGATGTCGGCGTCGCGGCAGCTGATCGGCACGCTGAGGGCGCCGGTGGTGTCGGCGAGCTGGAACTCCACGTTGGCCGTGGACTGTCCGTGCCGGGTGGCGATCAGGACGGACGGCAGCGGGGCGGCCGCCCGGTCCTGGCGCGGGTGGCCGTTGAGGATGGTGCTCAGCTCGGGCATGGGCGGTGCTCCCCGTCGGGTTCGGCGACGTCGCCTCGACGGACGCCGACGACGTCATGTTCAGAATGCGCAGAAAACCGGACGACGTACAGCGGCTGTCGGGCTCGGACTGGTCACAAAGCCGGACGGCGTACATATGATCGCGCCGCCACCCCCTCAGTGTTGAGGGCGGTGGCGGCGCGGTCACAGGGCGCGCGTCGGGGCGCTTAGTGCGCCACGGCCGGTTGGGGCGCGTCCACGAGCTCGGGGTCGCCCGCCTCCGCGCTGTAGTCCGCCGGGGACGTCTCGTCCTTGCCGTCCGGGGTGCCGAGCGCCTTGAACACCAGCGTGAGCACCACGGCGACCAGCAGGTTGAGCACGAACGCGGTCAGGCCGATGTAGCCGATCTCGCCGATCACCGGGATCTTCGCCGTGCTGCCGCCGAAGTGGTGGGTGGCGGCGGAGGAGATGCCGTAGGCCTTCCAGGTGCCGTAGACCATGCCGACCGCCCAGCCGGCCAGCAGCCCCCAGCGGTGGAACCAGCGGGTGAACAGGCCGGAGACGATCGAGACGCAGGTCTGCAGGATCCAGATGCCGCCGAGCAGCTGCATGTTGATCGCCAGCTGCTTGTCCATGCCCAGCACGAAGACCAGCGCGCCCACCTTGACCAGCAGCGAGACGAACTTGGCGACCCGGGTCTCCTGCTCGGGGGTGGCGGCCGGGCGGATGAACTCCTTGTAGATGTTGCGGGTGAACAGGTTGGCCGCGGCGATCGACATGATCGCGGCCGGCACCAGCGCGCCGATCCCGATCGCGGCGAACGCGACGCCGGTGAACCAGCTCGGGAACAGCTTGGCGAACAGCTCCGGCACGGCCAGCTGCGGGTTGGACTTGCCCACGCCGGCCGCGATGGCCAGGAAGCCGAGCAGCGCCAGCAGGCCCAGCATCAGCGAATAGGCGGGCAGGATCGCCATGTTGCGGCGCACCGTGTTGCGCGACTTGGCGGCCAGCACGCCGGTGACGGTGTGCGGGTACATGAAGAGCGCCAGTGAGGAGCCGAGCGCCAGGGTGGCGTACGACCACTGCGCCTTGGGCCCGATCACCATGGCACCGATCGGCTGCCCGTTCTTCCCCTTGGTGCTGAACTTCTGTGCGGCCGCGTCGAAGATGTGCCCGTAACCGCCCAGCCGCATCGGCAGGTAGATCACCGCGACGATGATCACGATGTAGACCAGGGTGTCCTTGACGAACGCGATCAGCGCCGGCGCCCGCAGGCCCGAGGAGTAGGTGTAGGCGGCCAGCACGGCGAAGGCGATGAAGAGCGGCAGGTCCTTGACGAACCAGTTGGAGTGCGCGCCGCCGCCCACGCCCAGGGTGTCCAGCACCGCCTGGATGCCGACCAGTTGGAGGGCGATGTACGGCATGGTGGCGAGGATGCCGGTGAACGCCACGGCGAGCGCCAGCCCGCGCGAACCGTACCGCCCGCGCACGAAGTCGGCGGGGGTGACATAGCCGCGCGCCCGCGCCACCGACCAGAGCCGGGGCAGGAAGAGGAACACCAGCGGGTAGGCGATGATCGTGTACGGCACGGCGAAGAAGCCGCTCGCGCCGCTGCCGTAGACCGAGGCGGGCACCGCGATGAAGGTGTACGCGGTGTAGAGGTCGCCGCCGAGCAGGAACCAGGTGATCCAGGTGCCGAAACTGCGCCCGCCCAGGCCCCATTCGTGCAGCTGGAGGGCGTTGTCGGCGCGTCGCCACCGGGCGGACAGGAAGCCCACCACGGTGACCAGCAGGAAGAAGAACACGAACACCACCAGGGCGACCGTGTTCACGCCGTGCGTCATCGCGGCTCACCGCCCATGCGGATGGCGGTGGCGGCCTTGCGCTGCTTGGCGTCGTGGTTGAGCAGCAGGTAGGCGGAGCCGGTGAAGAGCGCGGAGACCGGGATCCAGAGGATCTGGTACCAGTAGAAGAACGGCACTCCGCCGAGTGCGGGCGTCATGCGGCTGTACGAGGAAACCCAGAGCAGGGCGACGACCGGCACGGCCAGGGCGATCCCGGCGAGCACGCGGGCCGGCGTGACCACGGGCAGTGCGCCCAGGGGTGCTGATGGAACGTCAGGATCGGTGGACATTCGCGACTCCGGCGGGTGGCAGGGGATCCCAGCAGCGCCGCAGCGCTCAACGCGCCCGCCGAGCAGCGCTCTTGGTGATCGACTGTGGACTGCACGGGAATGTATGGCACTCCATGCCCCGGTGTCACGGGAGAAAACAAGGAATCTCGCGGAACGAGCCGCACGTGGGCGGTTGCGTCTGGTCGGGCGGGCATCCGTTCGGATCAAGGTATTGACGAATGGTCAAGAAGTGTTGACCATTGTGGCTCGTGACTGACGACACCGCTTCGGCTGACGACCCCTTCGCGGTCCCCACAGACGACACCGTCCACCTCTCCACCGACGAGCAGCTGCGCGCCATCAACAACGTGGTGCGCCACCGGATCCTGGGAGTGCTGCGGGACGCGCCCGCCACCATCACCCAGGTGGCCGAGAAGCTGGGCCTGGCCAAGGGCAGCTCCAGCTACCACGTTCGGCTGCTGGAACGGGCCGGGCTGATCGAGGTGGTCAGCACCCGCAAGGTGCGCGGCGTCACCGAGCGGTACTACGGCCGGACCTCGCGCGGCATCGTGCTGCCCGACCCCGCACCGGGCGAGCCGGACATCCTGATGCGGCACGCCATCGCCGACCTGGAGGCCGCCCCGGCCGGGCCGCGCACCGTGCGGATGCAGCACGTGCGGATCAGCCAGGCGGTCTACGAGGAGTTCACCCGCCGCCTCAACGCGCTCAGCGAGGAGCTGCGCGCCGCCGCCGACCCCGATGAGGCAGAAGCCTCGCTGGTCATCGCCTTCTTCCGCCCTCAGGACATCAGATGACGAACACTCAGCTCGCCCCCGACGTCGCCACGCCCGGGGCTCCCTCCGCCCGGCCCGAGCTGCCCGCCGCCTTCCGCCGCCTCTGGGCGGCCGGCGCGGCCTCCTCCCTCGGTGACGGCGTCTACTTCGCCGCCCTGCCGCTGCTCGCCGCCACCCTGACCCAGAACCCGGTGGCGCTGGGCATGGTCGCCTCGGCCGCGCTGCTGCCCTGGCTCTTCTTCGGCCTGATCGGCGGTGCGCTGGTGGACCGCTGGGACCGGCGCCGCACCATGTGGATCACCGACCTGCTGCGGGCCGTCCTGCTCGCGATACCCGCGCTGGCCGCCGTGCTGCACCTGCTCAGCATCCCGCTGCTGGTGGCGGTCGCCTTCCTGCTCGGGACCGGGCAGATCTTCTTCGACTCGGCCGGCTCCGCCTACCTGCCGCAACTGCTCGGCCGCGACCTGGAGTTGCTGCAGCAGGCGAACAGCCGGCAGATGGGCGCCCGCACGGTGGCCGCCGACTTCGCCGGACCGCCCGCCGGCAGCGCACTCTTCGCCCTGGCCCGCTCGCTGCCGTTCGGGCTGGACGCGCTCTCCTTCCTGGCCAGTTCGCTGCTGATCCGCACCCTGCCCGCCCAGCCGCCGGTGCGGCGGCAACCGCAGGGCCCGTCGCTCTGGGCGGAAGCCAAGACGGGTGCGGCCTTCCTGTTCAAGGACAAGGTGCTGCTCGGCCTGGCGCTGCGGCCGGCCATCGGCAACATGGCCTTCGCCGGCATGGAGGCCGTCCTGGTGCTCTTCGCCCACCATCAGCTGCACCTCGGCAACGTGGGCTACGGCGTGCTGCTGACCGCCCAGGCCGTCGGCGGCCTGCTGGGCGCCGCGCTGGCCGGGCGGCTCGGCAAGCTGCTCGGCACCGGCCGCGCGCTGACCACCACCGCCCTCCTGGAGGCCGCCGCCCTCGTCGGGCTCGGCCTCTCCGCCGGCCCCCTGCCGTTCATCCCGGCCGGCCTCGCCCTGGCCCTGCTGGGCGCCGCGATGGCGGCCACCATGGTGCTGGCCCCCTCGGTCTCGCAGGCCCTGATCCCGGCTGAGCTGGCCGGCCGGGTCGGCGCCGCCCGCCGCCTGATGGCCCTCGGCGCGGCCCCCGTCGGCGCCCTGCTCGGCGGCTGGCTGGCCCAGAGCGCAGGCCTGCGGGCGCCGTTCCTGGTGGGCGCGCTGCTGCTGGCCTCCACGGCGCTGCTGTCGGTGACGCTGGCCAGCAACAAGCGCATCGAGGCGGCGCTGGCTGCGGCGGCGGGGGTCGCGGGGGAGTAGCGGTCCGGGCTCGGGCCCGGCGGGTCACTGCTTGACCGCGACCCGCCAGTTGATGGTGGCGTTGTTGCCCTTGCCGTCGCCCGTCCGGGAGATGCTGAAGGCGCCGTCGGTGCCGCCCTCGTCGTAGCCGTTGCTGCCCACGAACGGGTTGTCCCAATGGACCTGCACCTGCTTGTAGTTGAGTGAGGGATTGCCGCAGCCGTAGGCGGTGAAGGTCGCGTGCCCCTCGGTGCCGGTCGCGAGTCCGTTGCTCTCCGAGGCCCACGAACCGGTCTGACCGTCCTTCACGTCCTGCGGCACCTCGGTGCTCCAGATCCCGTGGTCCAGCGAAGCGCCGGTCTTCACCAGGTCGCACCCGGTCGCGTTCTCGAAGTAGACATTGGTGCTGCGCGCCGCATTGGGCACCGGCGCGGCGCTGGCCGGCACCGCCAGGCCGGCAACCGCCGTACCGGCCGCGAACACGACTGCTGCCACACGCGAGTGAATACGCATGATTCCCCTCAACTTCCGAGCTGGGAGGGCGGGATCACCTGCTGCCCTCGTGGAGCATGAAAGCAGCAGCAGGGCTGCTTTCGTGTCCGTATGCGTGGCATTTCACCCGGTTGGAGGCGTCCCGCCTGTGCGGCCCGGCTCCCGTGGGTCAGCTCTTGAGGGCGCTCGCGATCTGGTCCGCGACCCCCTGCGCCTCGATGTCCCGGCCGCGGGGGTTGGGGTGGGCGTACCAGGGCAGGAGCTTCTCGCCGATCTTGAGCTGGGAGGGCTCCAGCAGGCCGCCGATGCCCCGATCGCCGCCGTCGCAGGCGGTGTTGCTGCCGGTCGCGGCGTACAGGTCGACGAAGCGGGCGCCGTGCTCCTTGGCGGAATCGGCCATGACCTTGTTCAACCGGGCCTCGACCTGATCGAGGACGCCAAGTGCGTTCGGCTCGATGTCGGCGAACGGCAGCTCCTGGGAGCCGGGGATGGGCGTGCTGCACAGGCGCTCGTTCTCGGGCACCAGCCTCGAATAGCCCACCAGGACCGTCTTGGCCTTCTCCTTGGAGAAGTACTGGATGCGGTCGAACATCTCCCCCAGTTCCCAGTGGACCCGCTCCAGCTGGGTGTCCAGCCATTTCGCGCCGTCGCCCGCCTCGAAGTACCGGCGGCACTCGCCGGCCGGCGAGTCCGCGTCCACCAGGTCGCCGGGCAGTAGTTGCCCTTCCTCGCCCCTCAGGCGCTGCGAGCACTGTTTGAGGATGCGGGCGAAGCCGAGCGTGTTACCGCCCATGCTGCCCACCACCAGCCGGGTGTCTTGGTTCACCGCTTCCTGCTGCGGCGGCACCGTGAAGGGCGGCCCCGGAAACAGCGTCTGCTCCTCCCAGAAGTTCTCGATGGTGGCGGCGCCGCAGGAGCGGTCGTCCTGGACCCGAAGCGCGATGCCCCGGTCGGCGAGCTGTCGCGTCGCCACCGCCGGGTAGTTGTCCTTCGCCCGGAGGCAGAAGTACCGGGGATGGTTCGGGTCGGTCTCGGCCAGCGGCGCGATGCCGTAATTGGACGTGTAGGAGTCCCCGAAGAACACCGTCGGCACCGGCGCCGCCGCCTGGGCGATGCCACCGCCCACCGGCACGGAGGCCGCAGTGCACCCCGCCAGCGCCACCGCCGACAGCCGACGCTTCCACCCTGTTGATCCACGCACGAACCGCACCTCTCGCCGCCATGTGTGACCGGTTGGACACCTTGCGCGATCAATCGTGTCGGCTGCCCGTGGGTGAGGGCGGGAGGGATCGCCGGGATGGGCCCGAAAGGAGGAGGTGAGCATGAAGCCCTGTCAGCTCGCGCTCCGGCCTGAGACCCGGGAGCCTCGCGGTCCGGGCGGGCGGCGCATGTGGTGGCGGGGCGGCGGAATCCGCGCCAGGCAGTGGTTCTGGGTCGAGACGCACCTGTGCGGACAGCCCCCGACCCGAAGGCCGAGGGCTGCCAATGATCAGCGACCGCTCAGGTGTTGCCGCCGAAGTCGCCCGCCTGGATGCCGGTTACGAACGCCTGCCAGGACTCGCCCCGGAATACCAATGCGGGGCCCTGTCGGTCCTTGGTGTCCCGCACGGGGACGCTGTCAGCGAGGCCGGCGCCCACTTCGACGCAGGCCTGACTTCCGTTGCTGTAGCTGGATTTGAACCATGCTGTCGTCGTCAGGTCAACCTTGTCCATAGCTCCCTGCCACTTCGGAGATCAGGCGCCGGGAGGCCTGATCGTCCAGCGCTGTCTGCTGAAGATTCCTGAATACGTTGTCATATCGTTCGACTTCGTGCGGCTTGTCCAAGTACAAGGCCCCGGTGAAGCCATCTGCGTAGACGGTCGGCGGTTCGCTTTCGCTCCCGTCTCCGTTGAGTGGAAAACGCAGAATGCCGAAAGCTCCCGTCAGCACACCGAGATGAAGGCCCGCACTGAACGGGACTACCTTGATCGTAACGTTGGGCAGCTCGCTGGCCTCCCGGAGCCGTTCGAGCTGGCTGACCATGCCGGCGTCCCCTCCGATCGGACGTCGCAACACGGCCTCGTTGAGGACGACATCGAACGAGGACGGCTCCGATGCAACGCCTGTCCTGTGCACCGATGCTGACGGTGAGTCTGGACGTGGTCTGGTGCTGGTCGCGCAGCTCGCCAAGGAGTGGGGCTGGGGGGCGCGCGACGGCATTGGCAAGCGGGTGTGGTGCTGCTGCGCACCGGCGTAGCGTTCCGTGGGCGCCGAGGGCGGCCTGCAATGAGCGCTGACGGTCAGTAGGTTGGGAAGTCGGCGGTGGCGACTTCCCACTCACCGACCCGGATCGTCTCCCCGAAGGCGAACTCCCGGCGGGTGCTGTAGCGGCGGCCTTCGGGCGTCTGGTGCGGGGCGGAGAGGAGCATGCCGGTGCCGGTGCGGGGGTCGATGAGCAGGTAAGAGGGGATGCCCATGATCGGGTAGTCCCGCATCTTGCCCTCGTAGTCGTTCTCCGGATTCGACTTGGAGACGACCTCCACCACCGCCATCACCTCGCGAGGGTGCACCGCCTCGCCCGACTCCAGGGCACTCTTGGGAAAGACCATGACGTCGGGGCGGCGCTTGATCCCGGATTCCGGGTCCTCGACGTCCGCCCCGCCATGGGCGATGAGGCCGGTGCCCGAGCGCTCCAACTGGCGGTCCAGGTGCTTGGCGAGGCGGTAGACGATGAGCTCGTGCAGGTTGGCGGGGCTCGTCAACACGATGATCTCATCGCCGCTGATCTCGGTGGCCCAGACGTCCTCCGGAGCATGGGCCATGAGCTCGTCCGCGATCGCTCGCATGCGGGCGTAGTCCACGTCCGACATTCCACCAGACATCGCGCCCTCGGCTCCGGATTCAGGCTACCGGCCTGCCGCTGAGAGCGGGATCGCGTGGCCGCGCGCAGGATGTCGGCCGGGCGACTGGAGTGTGGGTGATCTGCAAGTGATATGCCAGCGGCCGCCCGGATCCTCGATGGGGGCGCCCGCTGTGGGCGTCCGCCTTCCCAACCTGCAATCGCAAAGGGGCCGCTGCTGTGTCGTCCGTGCCTTTGACCTCGCGCTGGGACGTTCACCGGTTGCCGCGCGCCGATGACCGCGTCTTCCTTGTCACCGGCGGCAACGCCGGGATCGGGTACTTCATCGCGGAGCAGTTGTCCGCGACCGGAGCGACCGTCGTGCTCGGCAGCCGGAGTCCGATGAAGGCCGAAGCCGCCCGGGCCGCGATCCGGGACCGAGTCCCCGGCGCTCGGGTGCGTACCCTGCGGCTGGACCTGGCCGACCTCTCGTCGTTGAGCAGTGCGGCGCACGCGCTGGAGTCGACACACCTCGACGCGGTGGTCCACAACGCCGGGGTCGCGCTCGACGACCCGCCGCGCCGGGAGACCCGGGACGGCCACGAAGTCATGTTCGGGACGAATCACCTCGGGCATTTCGCCCTGACCGGCTGGCTGATGCCACTTCTGGCAGCCGCACCAGCGGCCCGCGTCGTCACCGTGGGCAGCTTCGCGGCGAAGTCCGAGCGCCTGGACCTCGGCGACCCGCAGTCGCGGCAGGACTACCGCCCCAAGCGGACCTACGGACGGTCCAAGCTGGCCCAGATGTACTTCGCCCTCGAGCTCGACCGCCGCCTGCGCGCCGCCGGAAGCACGGTGGCCAGCGTAGTGGCCCATCCCGGCGGCGCCCTGGACTCCCTCACCCCCTCGCGTCCACCGGTGTCCGCACGGACCTTCGGCACCCTGCTGCGCGGGGCGCCCGCCGGCGTCCTCCTCCAGGGCAAGCACGCCGGCGCCTGGTCCGCCGTGCGAGCAGTGCTCGACCCGACCGTGCGCGGCGGCCAGTTGTGGGGACCGCGCGTCTTCGGCCTACGTGGCAGGCCTCGACTCGAACCGGTGTGGAGGAACCTCGCCGATACCACCGTCGCGGCGGAGCTGTGGAGGATCAGCTGCGACATGACCGGCGTGGATCCCGGCAACTTCCCCGGATAGCTGGGGCGAACGGCCACGAGCGGGGAGCCCAGGCGCACGGCGATCAGTCCGCCGACAGCGATCCGCCCGGACCGCTCGGGGAGGGCTTGCCACACCTGCACCACGGGCGGACGGTGAAGGTAGACCGCGATCTCCCCGAGGGAGGCCTCCATGTACAGCAAGGCCACGGTGGCAGGCCATCCGGTCCACCCCATGCTCGTCGCCTACCCGGTGGCCGCTTACACCGGCACCCTGGTGGGCTTCGCCGTTTACGCCTCCAACGGACAGCAGTTCTGGCTCAACTTCGCGATCGCCATGAACATCGCCGGAGTGGGCGGCGCGCTGCTGGCCGCGCTGCCGGGCTTCGCCGACCTGTGGCTGGGCGTGCCGCGCAAGTCGAGTGCCATGGCCATCGGGCGCGTCCACGGGGGCCTCAACGTCCTCGCGCTGGCGCTGTTCGGCATCAGCCTGGGCCTCTACGCCAACCACTGGAACGGCCCGCCGCGGAGCGCCACGCCGGGCCTCGCCCTCGCCTCCGCCGGGGTGTTCTGCACGATCGGCGCCGGCTACCTGGGCTGGACCCTGGTGCAGGACTACCACATCGGCGTTCAGCTCACCCGTGACCAGGCGCGAGACGAGGCCACGGTCCAGCACCTGCGGCCGCTGCGCATCCACCACGACAAGGCCGCCTGAGGCGGTGCCTCAGCGGGCGCTGCCCATGGTCCGGTCGCCCTCGGCGCCCTCGAGCAGCAGGGTGGTCTCCTCGATCCGGCGGAACCGGCCGTCGGGGGCGAACTCGGCGAACAGGTAGACCTCCATGCGGGCGGTGGAGCCGTCGGTCTTGGTGACGGTCACGGTGTGCCGGTCGGCGTAGCGGTCGCCGTCGGCGAGTTCCTCGTGCACCTCGACCGAGCCGTCGGCCACGATCTCGCGCAGGTGGGCGATGTGGGTGCGGAACTCCCCGCGGTCGTCCCAGCGGCCGTCGGTCCGCTGGCGGTAGTCAGGGGCGAAGTGGCGGTCGACGGCCTCGTCCAGGTCGAGTCCCGGGGTGAGGAGCAGGTCGGTGAGGGCGGTGCGGATGTCGGTGTGGCGCATGAGGGTTCCTTCGCAAGAGGGATGGAAAGTGCGTGCTTCGAGCACGCTTCTGACCATACTAAAAAAGCGTGCCTTGCGCACGCTAATCTGGAGTGGTGACGAACCCGACTGGACACGAGATCGCTGAAGCCCTGGGCCTGCTGCTGCGGCGCAGCACCCGCGCCGGCCTCTATGCCCACCTGACCGACGGCCTCGGCGAGGCGGTCGACGACCTCACCTACCCGGTGCTCAGCGGACTGGCGCGGACCGGCCCGTGCAGTGCCGCCGACCTCGGCCGGGAGGTCGGACTCGACCGCACCACCGTCACCCGCCGCGCCGACCGGCTGGAGCAGGCGGGCCTGCTGCGGCGCGAATCCGACCCCGGCGACCGGCGCGCGACCCTGCTCGCGCTCACCGGCGCCGGAGACGGCGTCGTGCGAGCCGCCCGGCAGCGCCTGGCGGCCCGCATCGAGGACTCCCTCGCCGACTGGCCGCAGGCGGATGCCCGGGCCTTCGCCCACTGGCTGCGGCGGTTCGTCGAGGAGGGGCCCTTCACGGGCACGGGCGACGCGGCGGTGTGACGGTGACCCAGGCCTCGCGACCGGGCCGTGCGCGAGGCCTGAGTCAGCGTCACACCGCCGCGCGGGTGTTCGCCGAGGGCTGGACGGCCGGCTCCGGGGCCGGTGCACCGTCATCGGCGGCCTCCCGCAGTGCCGGGAAGCGGATCCGGACGGCGCAGAGCGAGACGATGCCCGCCGAGCCGGCCACCGCGGCCAGCGCCCAGGTCAGGCCGGCGCCGCTCGCGATGAAGCCGATCGCCGCCACCCCGAGGGGGTGACGGCGAGCGGGTTGGTGACGGCAGCTCAGCTGGGCCGCTGCAGCCGGGTGATGAACTTGTACCGATCACCGCGGTAGATCGAGCGCACCCACTCCACCGGCGCGCCCTCGGCGTCGAAGGAGTGCCGGGAGAGCTGCAGCATCGGCAGCCCGACATCCGAGCCGAGCAGCCCGGCCTCGCGCGGATTGGCCAGCGTGGTCTCGATGGTCTCCTCGGCCTCGGCCACCACCACGCCGTAGACCTCGCGCAGCGCGGCGTAGAGCGAGTTGTGCTTGACCAGGTTGCGCCGCAGCGCCGGGAACCGCTTGGCCGACAGGTGCGCGACCTCGATCGCCATCGGGTCGCCGTTGGCCAGCCGCAGCCGCTCGATCCGCAGCACCCGGCCGCCGGGGCGGATGTCCAGCAGTGGCGCCAGCCGGTCGTCCGCCGTGATGTAGCCGACCTCGATCAGCCGGGAGGTCGGCTCCAGGCCCTGGGCCCGCATGTCCTCGGTGTAGGAGGTCAGCTGGAGCGCCTGGGCGACCTTCGGCTTGGCCACGAAGGTGCCCTTGCCCTGGATCCGCTCCAGCCGGCCCTCGACCACCAGTTCCTGCAACGCCTGCCGCACGGTGGTGCGGGAGGTGTCGAACTGCGCGGCGAGCGCCCGCTCGGGCGGCACCGGGGTGCCGGCCGGCTGGGTCTCGGTGAGCTGCAGCAGGTGCCGCTTCAGCCCGTAGTACTTGGGCACGCGCGCTGCCGCGGGCTCGCCCCCGTTGCCGGCCTGCGCGGGCAAGGCCCCCGCCTCGGGGAGCTGGGCCGTGGTGCCCCCGTCGCTGCTCATGAGCCGCTTCTCCGCTTCTCGCGAGGTCCGTTCCGACCCCACTACCTCGTTAACGGCACACATCGTTGCACGTATGCCTGGTTGACGGGGACCTCATCACGTGATGAACGAAGAGCGGTGTCGGCTTGGTAACGGCTCGTCCGGAATGCTCATGCAGCCGTTGACACCTCTATTGGTCTAGGCCAAGCTCCACACATCTGGTCTACACCACTGCAGACCAGCTCATGAATCCCACCCATCACACGGGTTCGCGACGCCGCTTTCGACCAGTTCGGGGGGTTATGTCGCCGGCCGCCGATGGGGGCAACCGGGCATCCCTCAGGAGGATGGCGTGAAGCGTCAGCTCATCGCGGCGGTCGGCGTCGCGGCAATGGTCGTCGGCGTGGCGGCTTGCGGTTCCTCGGCCAAGAAGGACAACAGCGCGGGCGGCTCGGGCAACTACAACGGCAAGACCCTGACGGTCTGGCTGATGGACGGTTCGGCGCCGCAGACCTGGCAGGACGGCATCAAGGCCGACTTCGAGTCCCAGTACCCGGGTGCCAAGCTGAACATCCAGATCCAGAAGTGGGACGGCATCGGCCAGAAGCTGACCACCGCCCTCTCCGAGGGTTCGGTGGACGTCATGGAGGTCGGCAACACCCAGACCGCGGGCTACGCGGCCTCCGGCGGCCTGATGGACCTGACCTCCGCCAAGGCCGACCTCGGTGGCAACGACTGGGCCGCGAACCTGAACGCCTCCTCGGTGCTGGACGGCAAGCAGTACGCCGCCCCGTGGTACTTCACCAACCGCGTGGTCATCTACAACAAGGCGCTGTGGACCAAGGCCGGCATCACCGGCACGCCGAAGACCCTGGACGAGTACTACGCCGACCTGGACAAGCTGAAGGCCGCCGGCGTGCAGGACCCGATCTACCTGCCCGGCGAGGAGTGGTACACCTACTTCGGCCTGCTCTCCGGCGAGGGCGGCCAGATCGCCAAGCAGGTCGGCGGCAAGTGGGTCGGCAACCTGGAGTCGCCGGAGGCCAAGGCCGCCTTCGCCACCTTCCAGAAGCTGCAGGGCTACTCCACCGCCCCCAAGGACAAGGACGAGGCGACCCCGCAGCAGGACACCCTCTTCCCCAAGGGCACCATCGCCTCGATGGTCGGCCTCGGCTGGGAGGCCCCGGCCCCCAAGGACATGCCGGCCGACAACGTGGGCTACTTCCCGGTCCCGGGCAAGACCGCGGACAAGCCGTCCGGCGTCTTCCTCGGCGGCTCCAACCTGGCGATCGCCCAGGCGAGCAAGAACCAGGACCTGGCCAAGGACTTCCTGAAGCTCGCGCTCTCCGACAAGTTCGAGGGCCAGATGGCCTCCGCCGGCCTGATCCCGAACAAGACCTCGCTCGACTCGCTGGCCACCACCGACTTCGACAAGGCGGCCCTGCCGGCCTCCGCCAACGGTGCCACCACACCGAACCTGGCGAACTGGTCGAACGTCGAGAACGACCCGAACCCGATCAAGGACTTCCTGGCCGCCGTGCTCCAGGGCGCGGACTACGACAGCACCGCCAAGAAGTACGACGACGAGATCACCAAGCGTCTCGGCCAGAGCCAGTAAGACCCGGGCGACGTCGCCCACCGGCACCCCGCACGGGCCGGTGGGCGGCGCCGCCGCCCTGTTTGCGGCCACCCCAGTCGGCCAGGTGCGAGGAAGAGAGACCAACCGATGGCTGTTCAGTCGGAACCGGTACGGGCCAAGTCGCCCGGCGCGGGCGTCGGAGGTGACGCTCCGCAGGGAGTGAGGCCGTCCGCCGGTCCCGGTCCGCTGAGCCGCAGCACTCCCTACCTGCTGCTGCTCCCGGCCATCGCGGCCACCCTGGCGCTGCTCTGCTGGCCGCTGGTCGAGACGGTCATCCTGTCCTTCCAGAACCTGAACAAGCGCCAGCTGATCCTGCATCAGACCCAGTGGAACGGGTTCAGGAACTACACCGACCAGCTGACCAGCAGCGAGTTCTGGCACACCACCGGCCGCTCGGTCGCCTTCACCGCGCTCAACGTGGCACTGATCATGGTGTTCGGCACCCTGGTCGGCCTGCTGCTGAACCGGCTCGGCAAGAGGATGCGGCTGGCGCTGCAGATCGCCCTGATGCTCGCCTGGGCGATGCCGTTCGTGGCCCAGACCACCGTCTTCACCTGGCTCTTCGACTCCCGCTACGGCGTGGTGAACTGGTTCCTGGACAAGCTGGGCTGGCACAGCATGGCCGCCTACAACTGGTACAGCTCCCAGCTCTCCACGTTCTTCGTCATCATGCTGCTGCTGGTCTGGGGCTCGATCCCGTTCGTGGCCTTCAACATGTACGCGGCGCTCACCACGATCCCCAAGGAGCTCTACGAGGCCGCCCGGCTGGACGGCGCCGGCTCGTACAAGGTCTTCACCTCGGTGATCTTCCCGACCCTGAAGCCGTTCTTCCTCGGGACCACGTTCCTCGAGGTCATCTGGATCTTCAAGTGCTTCACCCAGGTCTACGCCATCAATGCCGGCGGACCCCAGCGGCTCACCGAGACCCTCCCCGTCTACGCCTTCATCGAGGGCATGGGCAACCAGCACTACGGGGTCGGCGCCGCCATCGCCGTGCTCACCATCCTGATGCTCTCGGTGCTGATGTCCTACTACTTCCGGATCATCATCAAGCAGGAGGACGAGCTGTGAGGCGCTCCGTGCCGGGACGCAGCTGGCCGAACGCCATCGCCGTCGTCCTCGTCATCTTCTTCGCGTTCCCGGTCTACTGGATGGTCAGCACGGCCTTCAAGAAGACCACCGACATCATCAGCAAGACCCCCGTCTTCATCCCGTTCAACGGCACCCTGGAGCACTTCTCCACGGCCACCGGCGCGGACCAGTTCTGGTCGTTCGTCGCCAACAGCTTCATCGTCACGGTGATCGCGGTGGCCGCCTCGCTGGTGATCGCCACCGCCGCCGCCTTCGCCGTCACCCGGATGCGGTTCCGGGGCCGCAAGGCCTTCGTGCTGGTGGTGATGGTCTCCCAGATGGCGCCCTGGGAGGTCATGTCGATCTCGATCTACATGATCGTCCGGGACAACGACATGCTGAACAGCCTGGTGCCGCTGACCCTCTTCTACATGATGATGGTGCTGCCCTTCACGATCTGGACGCTGCGCGGCTTCATGGCCGCCGTGCCCAAGGAGCTGGAGGAGTCCGCCATGGTGGACGGCTGCAGCCGGTTCCAGGCCTTCATGCGGGTGATCTTCCCGCTGCTGGTGCCCGGCCTGATGTCCACCTCGCTGTTCGGCTTCATCACCGCGTGGAACGAGCTGCCGCTGGTCCTGGTCCTGAACAAGGCGACCGGCCCCGGCACCGCGCAGACCCTGCCCCTCTGGCTGACCTCGTTCCAGACCACCTTCGGGGACGACTGGGGTGCCACCATGGCGGCCTCCACCCTGTTCGCCCTCCCGGTGCTTGTCGTCTTCTTCCTTTTCCAGCGCAAGGCCGTCGGCGGTCTGACCGACGGCGCAGTGAAGGGCTGACCGTTGAGCATCCTCACCCCGAGCATCCCGGACAGCGACCAGCTGCACCGCGACGCGCTCACCGTCCTGCAGCCCGGCTTCGAGGGCAGCACCCCGCCCGCGTGGGTGCACCGGCACATCGCCGCCGGCCTCGGCTCGGTCGCACTGTTCGGGCGCAACGTCACCGACCAGGCCCAGCTGGCGGCGCTCACCGCCGAGTTGCGGCGGGAGAACCCGGACCTGCTGATCGCGATCGACGAGGAGGGCGGCGACGTCACCCGCCTCGAGGTCGGCTCCGGTTCCTCCTGGCCGGGCAACCTGGCCCTCGGCGCGGTCGACGACCCGGCGCTGACCCGGGACGTGGCGCGCGAGCTGGGCCGGGCGCTGGCCGAGTGCGGCATCAACTTCAACTGGGCGCCGGCCGCCGACGTCAACTCCAACCCGGGCAACCCGGTGATCGGGGTGCGCTCGTTCGGCGCCGACCCGCAGCTGTGCGCCCGGCACACCGCCGCCTGGGTGGCGGGCCTGCAGTCGGCGGGGGTCGCCGCCTGCGCCAAGCACTTCCCCGGGCACGGCGACACCAATGTGGACTCGCACCACGGGCTGCCGCTGATCGACGTGGCCGAGGAACTGGTCCGGGCCCGCGACCTGCCGCCGTTCAAGGCCGCGGTGGAGGCCGGCGCCAAGGCGCTGATGACCGCACACATCATGATCCCGGCGCTCGACCCGGACTACCCGGCCACCCTGAGCAAGGCGGTGCTGGGCGGGCTGCTGCGGGCTCCGGAGAGCGAGGGCGGCCTCGGCTACCAGGGCTTGATCGTCACCGACGCGATCGAGATGGGCGCCATCGCCGACCGCTACGGCATCGCGGAGGGGACGGTGCTGGCGCTGGCGGCGGGCGCCGACGCGATCTGCGTCGGTGGCGGGCTCTGCGACGAGGAGACCGTGCTGCGGCTGCGGGACGCCATCGTGGCGGCGGTGCGGGAGGGCCGGCTGCCCCAGGAGCGGCTGGCCGACGCGGCCGGCCGGGTGCGGGCGCTGGGCAGCTGGGCACGGCAGAGTCGATCGAAGCAGGCAGCCCAGGCCGCCCCGATCGAGCCGGACCTGTCGATCGGCCTGCGGGCCGCCCGCCGGGCCCTCAAGGTGACCGCCGATCCCGCTCAGCACTTCGAGCCGGTGACCGACCGTCCGTTCGTCGCCTCCTTCTCGCCGGAGTCCAACATCGCGGTCGGCGACGACACCCCGTGGGGCGTGGCCGGGATGCTGGCCGAGCGGTTCCCCGGCACCCGGACCCGCGGCATCGGGCCGGACCAGGCGGGTGCGGAGCAGCTGGACGCCCTGGTGGGCGAGCTGCTGGCCGAGGCGGCGGGTCGGCGGCTGGTGCTCGTGGTGCGCGACGTGCACCGCCACGACTGGATGTCAGCGGCACTGCGCCTGCTGCTGAACGCCCGGCCGGACGCCCTGGTGGTGGAGATGGGGGTGCCGCAGGCCGAGCCGGTCGGCGCGCTGCACATCGCCACCCACGGCGCGGCCCGCGCCTGCGGCCTGGCCGCCGTGGAGGTGCTCACCGGCCGGCCGTCGGTCGGTCGCTGAAAAACCTCCCGAGGCTTTCCGACCGCCGCTCGACACCGGGCCCCGGTGGAGGAGAGATCCTCTGCCGGGGCCCCGGTGTTTCCCTGCCTACTGGTACGCGGCGATGTCCTACGTGGCGGCGTACGGCGGCACCATCGCCAAGTTCGACAGCGCCGGCAACTGGCACGGCACCCTGGAGGACCCGAAGGCCCAGCAGGGCATCCAGCACTTCGTCGACCTGGTGAAGCGCTACAACCACGGCGACCCCACGGTCAACGAGCAGCACCTGCCTGGTTCGTCCCGCCGGCCCCGGGCTGGGCCCAGGTGGAGAAGCAGAACGTGCTGGAGACCATGCTCACCTCGATCCTGGCCGGCACTGCGGTGAGCCAGGCCACCATGGCCGCGGACGCCCAGATCAACCAGCTGATCAACAACCAGGGCTGAGCGGGCCCGGACAGCACTACGGGCCACGGCGCCGACGAGGGACCCTCAACCCTCGCGGCACCGCAGCCCGGAGCTTCGCCGACCGCCGGAGCCGACGCCGGGATTGTGCGGGATCCCAGTGTCGCGGCGGTCGACCGAGGAGGGCTCCGCGCGTGGTCAGGGCAGTTGCGCGGGGGCCTCTCCTTGGTGCCTCCCCATTGTGGACTAGACCAATCTGGGTTGTCCAGGAATCCGCCGGAATTGGTCTGGACAACTGCGGTGATCTCGGGCCGGGCCCCGGTTTGGCTACCCTCGGCGGTGTGCCCTCGCTGAACGAACTCGTCCGCCGCCACACCACCCTCACCGGTGCCGATGTGGAATGGCTCCACCTGCTGGTCTCGGAGTGGCAGCTGCTCTCCGACCTCTCCTTCGCCGACCTGGTGCTCTGGATCCCCACCTGGGACGGCATCCGCTACGTCTCGGTGGCCCAGATGCGGCCCAACACCGGCCCCACCTCCTACCAGGACGACATGGTCGGCCACCTGGTCCCGCGCGGTCGGCGCCCGCTGCTGGACGCCGCGTTCGACGAGGGGCGGATCGTCCGGGAGGGCGACCCGGAGTGGCGCGAGGAGGTGCCGGTGCGGGTGGAGTCGATCCCGGTCCGCCGGGAGGGCAAGGTGCTCGGGGTGATCGCCCGCAACACCAACCTGCTCACCGTGCGCACCCCCAGCCGGCTGGAGCTCACCTATCTGCAGAGCGCCTCCGACCTGGCGCAGATGATCGCCGCCGGCAGCTTCCCCTACCCCGGCGAGCAGGTGGACATGGACGCCGCCCCCCGGGTCGGCGACGGCCTGATCCGGCTGGACGCGGACGGCATCGTCACCTATGCCAGCCCCAACGCGCTCTCCGCCTACCACCGCCTGGGCCTGACCACCGATCTGGTGGGCGGTCATCTGGGCCGCACCACCGCCGAGTTGGTGCCGCCCTCGCGGGGCGCCGTGCACGAGGCGCTGGTCAAGCTGGCCAGCGGCTGGGCGCCCCGGCAGGCCGAGGTGGAGGCCCAGGACGGCGTGGTGACGCTGCGGGCGATCCCGCTGAAGCCCAAGGGCGTGCCCACCGGCTCGCTGGTGCTCTGCCGCGACGTCACCGAACTGCGGCGCCGTGACCGGGAGCTGATGACCAAGGACGCCACCATCCGGGAGATCCACCACCGGGTGAAGAACAACCTGCAGACGGTCGCCGCGCTGCTGCGCCTGCAGTCCCGGCGGCTCGGCGACGACTCGGCCCGGGCCGCGCTGGACGAGGCGGTGCGCCGGGTCGGCTCGATCGCCATCGTGCACGAGACGCTCTCGCAGAACCTGGACGAGCAGGTCGCCTTCGACGAAATCGCCGACCGGGTGCTGGCCATGGTGATGGAGCTGTCCCAGGACGGCCAGGTCGCCGCCAAGCGCAGCGGCAGCTTCGGCATCCTCTCCGCCGAGGTGGCCACGCCGCTGGCGATGGTGCTGACCGAACTGCTGCAGAACGCCCTGGAGCACGCGTTCGGCGGCCGCCCCGGCGGCACGGTCTCGGTGAGCGCGCTGCGCGGCCGGGCGCCGGTCGCCGGCTTGGGCTGGTCGGACAGCTGGACCCAGGGGGCCAAGCCGGACGAATACCTGATGATCACCGTGCAGGACGACGGTCGCGGCATGCCGGAGGGCTTCGACCCGCAGCAGGCCGGCAACCTGGGCCTGCAGATCGTGCGGACCCTGGCCACCGGGGAGCTGGGCGGCACCTTCGACATGCTGGCCGCGCCGGGCGGCGGCACCCGGGTGGTCCTGGAGATCCCGGTCCGCTGACCGCTTGCCGGGGCAAGAAACGAGGCCCCGCCGACCGGGGGGGAGGGTCGGCGAGGCCTCTCAACCCGTTCCGGCCGTCGGGGGGAGTCGGCCGGTACGGGGGCTCTTGGGTGACGCTCGGCGCTATTGCATACGGTGAGCGTCGCAGGTCCACACTATTGCTCTGCGTGAGCAGTGGCAAGTAGCCGGACCGGGGTGAGTCGCAGTCGGAGCGGTCTGCGCCGGCGGTGCTGCCAGGGTGCGTCTGCTCCTGCGGAAGGCTTCGACGAAGTCGCGGTCGAAGCCTGTGATCATGTGTTGATCGGTACTGCTGAACTGCTGATCCTCACCGAGCGATCGGTGGTACTGCGATCGCTCAGGCGGTGCGGGCGCGGTTGCGGGCGGCGCGGCGCTTCATCGCACGACGCTCGTCCTCGCTCATCCCGCCCCAGACGCCGGCGTCCTGGCCGGTCTCCAGCGCCCACTGCAGGCACTGCTCCATCACGGGGCAGCGGCGGCAGACGGCCTTGGCTTCCTCGATCTGCAGCAGAGCAGGACCGGTGTTCCCGATCGGGAAGAACAGCTCCGGGTCCTCTTCGCGGCAGACAGCGCGGTGGCGCCAGTCCATGGTCGTCCAACTCCTCCTGCCGGTGGACGGGGGCCCACCAGCACTATCGAAACGTCTTGTGAATGTGAACGCTTTCACGAATCCCGCAACGGCAATAGGAGCCAACGGCCTCTACGGGCCGGGCATCTGTGCTGAGGGGGGTTCGGGCGAATCCCGCGATCCCGAGCCGGAGGCCCAGTGGGATGCAACGGGGGGTCGCTTCGCAGTCCCGCTGCGTCGCGTCCCGATCGCCATGTAGAGGTTCGCAAACCTCAGGCTCGGATACAACCCCCTTCGAGGAGGAATTTTTGATTCTTCGGTGTCGCCTACCTCACAGGCCGTACTTCTATGGGGTGAAGGGGGCTCGCACGTTCGAGAACAAGGGCGGGGCCCCCTTCTGGTCACACAATCACACGCAGTGCCCGTCGTACGCCTGTGAAACTGACGCGGCTCCTGTCTCCAAGGTGGTCCCCGTCGACCTGAAATGGGACCGGTTCCTGTGAAACCAAGGTGAAGTGCCTGAGGTCGTGATAGGAGACGACGTGCTTCCCGGTCGGTCCGGACTGCTTGCCGCGCTGCTCCGAAGGTGTGTGCGGGCGCAGAATCTGACGGATCGTCCGCGCGGTTCCGAACGCTGTCATTCGAGTGATGCCGAAGACGTCAAGGTCGGTTTCGAAGGATGCGGACGGCGAGGGCAGCACCGGGCGATTGCCGAGGAATGTCCACGGCGAGGTGTTCGAGACTATTGACATCACCAGTCCCGACTGCGGTGCCCGGCCCGGGATTTCCAGCGTGACCGGGCCGTTCTTCCGATGCTCGCGCTCGGTCACGTAGTGCCGGAGCGCTTCGCGCACATAGAGCGCGTGCGTGGACCGGCGCCCCGACCGGCGCTGCTCCTCCACCCGGCCGACCACGCCCGCGTCGAAGCCCAGGCCGGCGGTGAAGGTGAACCAGCGGTCCGGCAGCCCGTCGGTCATCGCCTTGCCCAGGGAGATCGCCCGCTGCCGGCCGTTGTCCAGCGCGTCCAGCAGCACCCCGGTGGCGTCCACCGGATCGTTGGGCAGCCCGAGCGCCCGGGCGAAGACGTTGGTGCTGCCGCCCGGCACCACCGCCAGGCGCGGCAGCTTCTCGCTCGGGCCGTGCGCCAGCAGGCCGTTGACCACCTCGTTGACCGTGCCGTCGCCGCCGAGCGCCACCACCAGGTCCGTCGAGCCGTCCGCGGCGGCAGCCCGGGCCAGGTCCCCGGCGTGGCCGCGGTACCCGGTGACCGCGACCTCCAGCTTGAGCTCGCTGCGCAGCGCATGGGTGAGGACATCCCTGGTTCGGCCACTGGTGGTGGTCGCCTTCGGGTTCACGACCAGGAGCGCACGCATGAGGATCAGCCTAAGGCTCGGCCGGAGCGGCCCGGCGGTTACCCTGCTTCAGTGACCGCAGAAACCACCGCCCCCGCCACGCCCCCCGCGCGCCCCACCCCGCTGCTGGCCGGGGTGGCCCTGACCCTCGCCGAGGGCGCCGCGCTGGTGGTCTGGGGCGTCTACATCATCGTCGCGGCGCTGGTCGAGAGCACCCGGAACCAGGGGCTCGCCGAGTACGGCGGGGTGGTGATCCTGCTGCTCGGCCTGCTGCCGCTGCTGGCGGGCGGGGCGCTGCTGCGACTGCGCCGCTGGGGCCGTTCTCCGGCGGTGCTGATCCACACCCTCTGCCTGCCGGTGGCCTGGTTCATGTGGGGGGCCGGCGGTGTGATGGCGGCGATCGGGGTGCTGGTCGGCCTGGCCGGGCTGGCCGGTCTGGTGCTGCTGCTCAACCCGAAGGTCACCGCGGTGCTGTACCAGGGCGCCGACACCGAGAGCTGAGTACCCGTCAGCGGCTGAAGCACAACCGGGGCGCGGGGGGGGGGGGGGGGGGGCCCCCCCCCCCCCCCCCCGGGCCGGCGCCCCCCCCCCCCCCCGGGGGGGGGGGGGCCCCCCCCCCCTGGGGGGGGGGGGCCGGGGCGGCGGGGGGCGGGGCCGCCGACCCACCCCCGCCCGC